>JANLYR010000211.1:0-1938 GCA_031365765.1 Hyphomicrobiales bacterium
TGGGGCAAGGCTTCGGGCGTCGATGACAAGATCACGATGCTGGCCGATGGCAATGGCGATTTCGTCAAGGCAGTCGGGCTTGAGATGGACGGATCGAAATTCGGCATGGGCCCCCGCGGCCAGCGGTTTGCGATGGTCGTCAATGATGGCACCGTCGAACACATGTTCGTCGAAGGGCCGGGCGAGTTCCGCGTGAGCTCTGCGGAATATATGCTTGATAACATCTGATCGAATGCCTTGATGCTGTCATCGTCCGCCCGTAAGTGTGGAAGATGACAGATCAAACCAAGGCACAGACCGGTGCGGCGATTGTCGCCGAACTCGACATCCTGTTCAAAGCCGGAGTGGCGCGGCTCCGTTCGGCCATCGAAACCTATGTTGAAACCGGCACGCCGCCCGATCCGGCGCAGCGCCATGACGGCAGTTTCGCTTATCCCGAAATACGCCTGCATTATGAAGGCGATGAGGCGAAATCCCCGCCGCTCCGCTCTTTCGGGCGGCTGACCGAACGCGGCGATTATGTCTCGAGCGTCACCAAGCCTGCGCTTTTTGGCGATTATCTTGCCGAACAGATCGACATCTTGATCGCTGATTACGGTGTGCAGGTGACCGCCCGTCGCGGGCAGCAGGAAATTCCGTTTCCCTATGTCCTTGATGCCAATGACGATCTGGCCGATGTGCGGGCCAAGGATCTCGCCCGCTGGTTCCCGACGACAGAGCTTGCCTATATTGGTGACGAAGTGGCCGACGGCCTGTTTACCTATGCCGATGGCGAAGCGCGCCCGCTTGCCTTGTTCGATGGGCTGCGGACCGATTTCTCGCTCGCCCGGTTGCGCCACTATACCGGCACGCCGCCCGAGCATTTTCAGCGCTATGTCCTGTTCACCAATTATCACCGCTATGTTGACGAATTCGTCCGCTGGGGCTGCGAACAGATCGGCAATGGCGGGGATTATACTGGCCTGTCATGCCCAGGCGGGCTGATGATCACCGCACAGACCAGCAACCTCCAAAGTGCAGTCGCCGATAGCGCGTGGCGTCGGCACCAGATGCCGGCTTGGCACCTGATCGGGCCGGACCGAACGGGGATCACACTGGTCAATATCGGCGTCGGGCCATCGAATGCCAAGACGATCACCGATCATATGGCCGTGCTGCGGCCTGAGGCGTGGCTGATGATCGGCCACTGCGGCGGCCTGCGCCCCAGCCAACGAATCGGGGACTATGTCCTCGCTCATGCCTATCTGCGCGACGATCATGTGCTTGATGACATGCTGCCCCCCGAAATTCCGATCCCGCCGATTGCCGAAGTGCAGCAGGCGCTGGCGCGGGCGGCGGAAATCGTTTCGGGCGAAAGCGCCGAGCATCTGAAGGGGCGTCTGCGCACCGGAACGATCGTCACCACTGACGATCGCAACTGGGAATTGCGCTATACTCATTCGGCGCTGCGGCTCAGCCAGTCACGCGCGGTCGCCATCGACATGGAAAGCGCCACTATTGCCGCGCAGGGCTACCGCTTCCGCGTGCCCTACGGCACCATGCTGTGTGTCTCCGACAAGCCGTTGCACGGCGAGATCAAACTGCCCGGGCAGGCCAACCGGTTTTACGAAGCAGCGGTCGGCGCCCATCTCGAGATCGGCATCACTGCCTGCGGCCTGCTCCGCGCCGAGGGCGCCAAATTGCACAGCCGCAAGCTTCGCGCCTTCAACGAGCCGCCGTTTCGTTAAAAGCGCTCACCAGCCGCAGGGCCTCCCGCGGTTCTGGTTCTGCAGCCAGCGAGTCAGCGGCGCGAAATAGCGGATCAGGGGCTTGCCGCTGATCGTGCGGCTGCCAGTGAACGCCTCGAGCGCATCTGGCCAGGGCCGCGAGGCACCCATTGCCAGCATCGCGTTTAGCCGCTCGCCAACCAACTTGTTGCCATAGAAGCTGCAGCGATGC
>JANLYR010000236.1:0-1798 GCA_031365765.1 Hyphomicrobiales bacterium
GCTCGGCATCAAGCAGATTTTCGTCGAGGATGTGCGGGAAGAGTTCGTCCGCGATTTTGTCTTCCCGATGTTCCGCGCCAATGCGCTTTACGAGGGCGTCTATCTGCTCGGCACCTCGATTGCCCGGCCGCTGATCGCCAAACGGCTGATTGAAATCGCCAAGGAGACCGGTGCCGACGCCATCGCCCACGGCGCCACCGGCAAGGGCAACGACCAGGTGCGCTTCGAACTCACAGCTTATGCATTGAACCCCGACATCAAGGTGATCGCCCCCTGGCGTGAGTGGGAATTCAAGTCGCGCACCGACCTGATCGAGTTTGCCGAGGCGCACCAGATCCCGGTGTCGAAGGACAAGCGCGGCGAAGCGCCGTTCTCGGTCGATGCCAATCTCCTGCATTCATCCTCCGAAGGCAAGGTTCTGGAAGACCCGTGGGCTGAGCCACCGCCTTACGTCTACCAGCGCACCATCGCTCCGGAAGATGCGCCCGACACGGCGACTTATATCGAAATCGAATTTCTGAAAGGCGATCCCGTCGCCATCGACGGCAAAGCCATGTCGCCGGCGACATTGTTCACGGAATTGAACCGGCTCGGCCATGACAATGGCATCGGCCGCCTCGATCTCGTCGAGAACCGTTTCGTCGGCATGAAATCGCGCGGCGTTTACGAAACGCCCGGCGGCACCATTTTGGGCGTTGCGCATCGCGCCATCGAGACGCTGACGCTCGACCGCGAGGCGGCGCATCTCAAGGACTCCTTCATCACCAAGTATTCGGAACTGGTTTATTACGGTTTCTGGTTCGCGCCCGAACGCGAGATGCTGCAGGCGATGATCGACCACAGCCAGGAACATGTCGAAGGCACCGTCCGGCTCAAGCTCTACAAGGGCAATGTCATTGTCGTCGGCCGCAAAAGCCGCAAGTCGCTTTACAAGGATGCGCTGGTCACGTTCGAGGACGATCGCGGCGCCTATGACCAGAAGGATGCAGCAGGTTTCATACGCCTGAATGCGCTGCGGCTTCGCACACTTGCAGCCCGCAAGCGCAACACTTGAGACAATCTATGCGGACTATGACACCGAGTTATATTCGCTCTGGTTGGGTTATGTGTTGACAATGGCGGCGTCATTTGGCGATGTTGGCGCGTCAATCGGATCTCAGGTGTGGGGCGCACGGGGAAAAGGGCATCTTGGGCACCACAATCGCCTGGGCTGCCTTTTGCAATGTCTGGAACGCTAACATGTGGGATTACTGATGCGCGGAATTATTCTGGCAGGCGGAAGCGGCACGCGCCTTTATCCTCTGACCCTTGCCATTTCAAAACAGCTCCTCCCCGTCTACGACAAGCCGATGATCTATTATCCGCTGTCGGTCCTGATGCTTGCAGGGCTGAGGGACATTCTCATCATTTCCACGCCGCACGATCTCCCGCATTTCCGCAACATGCTGGGTGATGGGTCGAACTTCGGCATCAATCTCCAATATGAACAGCAGCCGAAGCCCGAGGGCCTGGCGCAGGCCTTCCTGATCGGCGAAAAATTCCTGGCAGGCGGGCCCGGGGCTCTGGTGCTGGGCGACAATATTTTTCATGGCGACCAGCTGCAGCAGAAATGCGAAACGGCGGTAGCGAGAATGACGGGCGCCACGGTTTTCGCCTATCATGTGTCGGATCCTGATCGCTATGGCGTCGTGGCCTTCGACAAATCCGGAATGGCAACTTCGATTGAGGAAAAGCCCGCAGAGCCGAAATCCAACTGGGCCGTCACCGGCCTCTATTTCTACGATGCGGACGTGGTCGA
>JANLYR010000246.1:0-2411 GCA_031365765.1 Hyphomicrobiales bacterium
CGGGGATGCGGCCCGATGCGATCAGACCGGAGATGAAGTCGAATTCGGTCGCACCCGCCGCAGGGAAGCCGACCTCGATCTCCTTCAGCCCGATCTTGACCAGCAGGTCGAACAGCCGCGTCTTCTTCTCGGCATCCATCGGATCGATCAGCGCCTGATTGCCGTCGCGCAGATCGGTCGAGAGCCAGCGCGGCGGGTGGGTGATCGTGCGCGACGGCCATTGCCGGTCGGGCAAATCGATGGGCGGGAAGGGGCGGTATTTGACGGACGGGTCGCGCAACATGACGTGGCTCTCTCAAACGGGAGGGTCAACGATCCTTAGGCGCGGGACGAGGCAAGCGCGCCTAAGGGCGCGTAAGTCGCGGGAGGCGGAGCATCGTCATGCGGATGTTCCTGCCGCAGTGCCGCCCACTTGTCCACCAGCGGCGGCGATCGACGCAGGTGGACAAGCGGGCGAGACCGGCTATCGTCACACATGCGCCAAGTCATTTATGAAAGCGTCTCGGCCGAAACTTCAGCCTCAGGCATGGCTGCCGAGATCCTGCGCGGAGCGCGCCCCTTCAACGGCCTGAACGGCGTTACGGGCCTATTGTGCGCCGCCACGAACCGCTTCCTGCAATTGTTGGAAGGGCCGACGGAGAGCGTCGAGCTGGCGATGAACCGTATCCGTGCCGACGCGCGGCACCACCGGATCGAGACCCTGGCCGACGGCTCGGTCGAAGCGCGCGCCTTTTCCGACTGGGCGATGGGTTATCGCGATCAGGGCGACCCTGTCGGTCTGCTCGACGAGCAGATGCGCGTATTGGTCGCCGAAACCCCCCGCCACATCGGTGACCGTTTCAAGCAGTTCGTCATTGCCTAGCAAGCGGGCGGGGCGTTGCCGCCCCGCCAACGCTCACTTCTGGAAGGCGGCCGCGATGTCGAGCTTCACCTCGTCCGACACGACCGGGATGCCGAAGCTGACGCCGAAATCGCTGCGCTTGATCGTGCCGGTGGCGTGGAAGCCGACATTCTCCTTGCCGCCCATCATCGCCGGCGCCTTGCCCGCGCCGTAGAAGCTGGCGTCGAGCGTGACCGGCCTGGTGACGCCATTGAGCGTCAGATTGCCGGTGACCTTCGCGGTCTGGCCTTTGGCGACGACGCCGGTGCTGACGAAATGCGCGTCGGCGGCGGCGGCCCCGAAAAAGTCGGGCTTGCCGCCTTCCTTGCCCGCGCGGGTGAGGTGCGCGGTCAGGCCGCTGCTCGCGGTGGTCACCTTCGATACCGGGATCGTGACGTCGACTTTGGTGGCGCTCAGGTTTTTCGGGTCGAGCGTCAAGGTCCCGGCAATGTCGCCGAAGATGCCCGTATAGGGCGAGAAGCCGAGATGATTGACGGTCCACGTCACCAGCGTGTGGCCCGGGTCGGCGGTGTAGGTGCCGCCGGTAACCGCAGCGGGGTTGCGCGATCCGGGCGGAGCGGAGGGCGCCTGTGCGAAGGCGGGGGCGGCGAGAAGCAAAGCGGCAAGAGCGGTGCGGCGCATGGAATTACTCCTAAGTTGGCGAGGCTGTAAGTTCGCAAAGTTCCTACGGAATCGATATTTCGCCGCGCTCGTTCCTCGGACAGAATTGTCGAAACGAAGCAGGGGATCGCCGATCTGAGGAGGACGCTAACACCGCGAAAGCTTGTAGGACAGCCCATTTGCCAACGGCCAGCTCAGGAGAAATCGTCATGCCGGCCCTGTGCCGGCATCCACGCTCAGATCATGCGTGGACCCCGGCACAAGGCCGGGGTGACGAGGCGGCTTAGTTCTTGTCCTTGTCCACCAGCTTGTTCTTGCCGATCCATGGCATCATCGCGCGCAGTTCCGCGCCGACCTGTTCGATCGGGTGCGCCGCCGCCGCCTTGCGCGCGGCCTTGAGTTCCGGCTGCCCGGCGCGGTTGTCGAGGACGAAATTCTTGACG
This sequence comes from Hyphomicrobiales bacterium, assembly GCA_031365765.1. Lineage (GTDB taxonomy): Bacteria > Pseudomonadota > Alphaproteobacteria > Rhizobiales > Aestuariivirgaceae > Aestuariivirga. The sequence continues at coordinate 1,945 of JANLYR010000246.1, forward strand.
AAGCGCCCCGACTGGATGTCGGCGAGGACGCGCTTCATCTCACCTTCGTTTCCGACGTGATGATGCGCGGGCCGGTGGTGATGTCGCCATATTCGGCGGTGTTGGAAATCGAATAGCGCATGTTGGCGATGCCGCCCTCGTAGAGCAGATCGACGATCAGCTTTACCTCGTGCAGGCACTCGAAATAGGCCATCTCGGGCGCATAGCCGGCCTCGGTCAGCGTCTCGAACCCGGCTTGGATGAGATGGGTGAGGCCGCCGCACAGCACCGCCTGCTCGCCGAAGAGGTCGGTCTCGCATTCCTCGCGGAAATTGGTCTCGATGATGCCCGAGCGGCCGCCGCCGATGGCCGAGGCATAAGCCAGCCCCAGGTCCATGGCGCCGCCGGTGGGGTTCTGGTGGACGGCGATCAGGCAGGGCACGCCGCCGCCCTTCTGGTACTCGCCGCGCACGGTGTGGCCGGGCCCC
>JANLYR010000033.1:0-2373 GCA_031365765.1 Hyphomicrobiales bacterium
CCGCCGAGCGCCAGCGGTGTCAGGAAGGTGAGCGCTTCGGAACCCATCACGCCGACTGGCCCTGGGATGCAAACGCGCGGCTTTTGGCGCCGCCGATCAGGCCGTGCATGACCATCAGGAGGCGTGCGACCGGTTCATCGGTGCGATGGACGGTGAAGGTCCAGCCGAAACGGTGGGCGATGTCGCGCAGGTGTTCACGGTGCGCTGCGAATTTCGCGGCATAGGCGCCGCGGAGGCTTTCGGTCTTGTTGGCGAGGAATTTGAGCGGCCCCGCCATGTCGTGGAATTCCATGCGCCCGGCATAGGGCAGTGTCTCCTCGGCCGGATCGACGACCTGGATCAGGTGGCCGGTGATGCCGGCGGCGGCAATGCGGGTCAGCGATTTCGCCATCAACTCCGCAGGTTCAAAAAAATCACCGACAAGGACCGCGCTGGACAGTCTGGTCATGCGCTGGGCTTCGGGCAGCGAAGCCCCCTGGTGCCCGGTGAGCCATTCGGCAATGCGGATGAGCGCTGGACGGGCATGGCCGGGTGCAAAGGGAGCGCCGATCACGCCGACGCGCTCATGGGCGCGGACCGCCAGCGCACCCAGTGCCAGGGTGACGAGTTCGGCGCGGTCGCGCTTGGTGACATTCGACAGATGCGAGCGGAAGTCCATCGAGAGGGAAGGCTGAGACCACAGCCACAGCGTGTTGGCCGCCTCCCATTCGTTCTCGCGGATAAAGACGCGGTCGGAGCGGGCCGACTTGTGCCAGTCGATGCGCTGGGTCGAGTCACCGTAGCTGTAGGGGCGATATTGCCAGAAGCTTTCGCCGGGGCCCGCACGCTTGCGTCCGTGGACGCCCAGGATCACGGTCGCGGCAATGCGCTCGGCGGAAACGAGCAGCGGCGGCAGCGCGCGCGAGGCCTGCTCGGCCCGGTCGTGGAGCCGGATGGCTTGGTCTCCGGCCATGCTCAGGCGATGAGACCTTTCAGGCGCTCGATGGCCGAGAACACCGAGTGGCCGTCGGCGCGGGCGGTGAAGTTCAATGCCATGCGGTGCTTGAACACCGGCGAGACCAGTGCTGCCACGTCATCGACCGAGGGCGACAGGCGGCCTTGCAGCAGCGCCCTGGCGCGGGCGCCGAGCATCAGGGCCTGGCTGGCGCGCGGGCTCGGTCCCCAGGCGACATTGGCGTTGATGAATTCGTCCGCGTCGGTGCCGGGGCGTCCGGCGCGCACGATGCGGAGGATGGCTTCGGCCACCTGCTCGCCCACGGGAATGAGACGCGTCAGGCGCTGGGCGTTGAGAAGCTCGGTCGTCGACAGCACCTTCTCGGCGGCGGCGTCCTCGCTGCCAGTGGTGGCAAACAACATGCGGCGCTCGGCTTCGAGCGAGGGATAGGGCACGTCGATCTGTAGCAGGAAGCGGTCGAGCTGTGCTTCGGGCAGTGGATAGGTGCCCTCCTGCTCGATCGGGTTCTGCGTCGCCAGCACATGGAAGGGGCGGGGCAGGTCGTGGCGCATGCCTGCGACCGTGATGTGATGCTCCTGCATGGCCTGCAAGAGGGCCGACTGGGTGCGGGGGCTGGCGCGGTTGATCTCGTCGGCCATCAGAAGCTGGCAGTAGACCGGGCCGGGCACGAAGCGGAACTGGCGGCGGCCCGTGTCGCTCTCTTCCAATACCTCGGAACCCAGAATATCGGCCGGCATCAGATCGGGGGTGAACTGCACGCGCTTTTCGTCAAGGCCAAGAACGCGGCCGAGGGAGGTCGCAAGCTTCGTCTTGGCGAGGCCCGGGGCACCAACGAGGAGGGCGTGGCCGCCGCCCAAAATGGCGGTCAAAGCGAGCTCGATCACTTCATCCTGGCCGAAGATGACCTTGCCCATGGCGGCCCGGACCTTGTCCAGGCGCTCGCCCATTTTTTCGATATCGGTGACGATCTGCCGGTCGGCTTCATTGATGCTTGCCATGGGTCCCACTATAGTTGATGCCAGCGCCAATGATGGCCTGATGCGTGGCGATGCTGTTAATGACATCCTCGTGACTTAGCATGGCTTAAAAGAGGCGTTCCAGCGACTCGACGGATGACATGATGACGGCCGCGATGCGCGATGCAAGCAATCCCTTGCAGGGGTTGAAGGAAGCGGCGGGAAAGGCCAAGGGTCCGCCGCCCGTGCATCTGTGGAATCCGCCGTTCTGCGGCGATATCGACATGCGGATCGCGCGTGACGGCACGTGGTTCTATATGAATTCGCCGATCGGGCGGAAGCCCCTGATGACGCTGTTCGCCTCCGTTTTGCGCCACGATGCTGACGGCAAATACTATCTGGTGACGCCGGTGGAGAAGGTGTGCATCGCGGTCGAGAATGCGCCGTTCGTGGCGATCCGCA
>JANLYR010000267.1:0-3833 GCA_031365765.1 Hyphomicrobiales bacterium
ATAAAAAAATCCCTCTTGTAACCGGTCCCAGCCCAGATCAATCGCATTACGGAAAAGACGCGCGGAAGCATCTGGCATCCAATTGTGCTCCCTTCCACCAAGGTACCACAACTGCAGGAGTAGGCGGGACCACTCCAGCCAGTGTCCGGGTGTGGTGCCTGCCGGTCGAAATACGTCGGAACCCCGATACTCCGGATCAAATCGCCATTCATGGTCAAAATGTTCAGCTACGCGCCATTTCAATTTTTTTGCGTGATTTCCTATCACTAAATTTGCTATGCGCTCGGCCCTGTGAAGATAACTTTCAATCTTGGTAGATTCAAACGCCGCCATCAGCGATTCCACTAAATGCATGTTTGAGTTTTGACCCCGATAATTGGAAATGGGAGTCCAGTCCTCGGAAAATTCTTCGGCAACCGTGCCGTGCTTCTCTTCCCAAAAATGTTTTTCCAATACGTCTGAGATATCTAATAGGAGTTTATCAGCAAGCGGGTGTTTAACAATTTTCGCGCTCGAAGCGGCAAGAAGAACGAATGCATGTCCGTAAGCCTGTTTTCTGCCATCGCAGACTCCATTGTCATCAAGCGACCAGAAATATCCTCCATGACTTTGATCCCGATGCTTCTCCCACAAGAACTTCATGCCGTGGTCAACGATTGAGTCCGCGCCAGGCCAACCCAACAATTGCGCAATTGCAAAACAATGGACCATCCGCGTTGTTGAATGGAGTTGTCGTGGAGTAGTGGCGGGATTGCCCGTATCGGTAAGCTCGAAGAACCCTCCGTTTGGATTGATCGCTGAAAAGTGGTAAAAATTCCACAACGCTTGCGCCTGTTGCATCAACCAGGCGCGGTGGGACGGAAGGTTACACCAGAGAGTTTCGGTCACAAACTCGTTTAACTATGATGTTTGGATGCGAGCAACGGCGTAGGGGCTAAGTTCAATCGTCGAAATGCTTTTCAATCGGCTTCCATTCCTCGAGAGGAAACTGCTGTCCTTGGATGCCGGCACGAAGCTCCGTTCATCTAAAACATGCAGAACAGCGCTTCCGGTCATGCCGCTAATTTTTATCTTCTGCGTTGTGGAAGTAAGATTGGCCAACCAGGCAACTCGGCCGGACTGGGAATTAAGCGTGAGGGCTGCGATAGAGGATGGCTTATCGACAACAGTTTGAAAGCAGCGTGCATTCGCTGCCGGCGCCAACCCAGCTAGGATATGATATATCGGATAAAGTTTTCCGTCCTCGGCGTCGAACCATGGCTGCCGCTGTGCTGTCTTGCTGTAAATGGCACCCTGAGGACCGACTGCTGCTCCCAAGGCAATCGATTCGACACCGGCCTTGGTTGCGGCAGCTACAAGTCCCAGGCTCCAGGCGGCACCAAAAAGGCTGCGCTGGCGGGGATCCGTTTCGGCGAGACACATCCTGTCGTTAGTTGGATTTATGGCGGTTGCGGACCCATACGGATTATCCCGGCATGGAATTGCTGTGGGTCCCATGTGATAGGGCGTCTTGCCGATCAGGGCGCGTGTCGAGGTGAAAATCCATGGAAGCGATTCAAGTGTTTGCATAACGGACACATCATCGGCCGCATGTACCGTCGGACAGGCCGTATGGGTGATGAAATCGAAAAGTCCCAGTGCGGGCCTCTTCCGATTCAATTCAGTGAAATAAGACAACATACCTCCGCCTAACCGGGTTCCTGGAAACGCTGCCCGCGCGGCAAACGCCATTTCTTCGTAACCAGGGCCGGGATGCGGCGTGTTCGGTTGAAACGACTTGAGGTCGTAAGACTGCGTTATCACCACGGCATCTGGTATGAGGCCGCCTTCACGGCAGGCTGCGGCTATTGCCGCAGCTTCCGCCGCCGCAGTATCGACGGCAGGAAGTATAACTTCAAGTGTGATTGGTATTTTAGTACGATCCTTCAATTGACTGAAAGAACGAGCCGCTTCCACTAGACCCTTGCACCGGCCATCGACCTGGCAAACAAGATGCGTGAGCCGCGCTTCAGCGATAAGATTGGAATTCATCAGAGCGGCATTTGATTCCTTCATCGGTATACCCGAACCGATGGAAGGCAATCGGCCACCCATCGCTCCAATGGTGACTTTTACAACATCTGAGGCGCGCTGGCCCGATCGTTGCGTTGGCTTACCTACCATTCTCAGGGCCACCGACTGGGTAAACGATTTGTTCTTTTGAAGTAAATATGGCCATGGCTCACTCAAAGGACGGACATAAGTCTTGTATGATGCGTCCATCCAGTTGCGATGGTCCTCCATCTCAAATTTGCCGCCCTGCATTTCCACTAAGGCGGACACGCCGGGCACTACCACATGCCTGAGAGAGCTAATTTCAAAAATTGGCTGGCCGGGACTAATAAACTTGGGAAATCTGGCTTTTTCCCGGCTGCCATCGCTGTGCGTCACGTAAACGGGTTTTCCCGCAACGCCGTCGAGCGGGTGAAGCACGACGAAACCAGTTCTGTTGGTTCTGAAATCGGTGATCGCTGCGGCCCTTACGACAAACATTAGCCAACCGCTTGCATCTGCCGCTATGGACGTCTCGTAGTGAATTTCCTGCTGGCGGTCCTTGCATGTCGCGGCGTACTTCAGGTCAAATCCATCTGGCCGCTGCCGTAGCTTGAGTTGCTTGATCGCGGGCGAATAAGTCCCCCAGTCTCCATCGCGTACAAGAAAATTGATTCCTCGGAGAACCTCAACGCCGCAGTATCGAATATTACGAACCGCACCACCGTCGAAAGTTGCGGTGAGCATTCCGGCTGTTAGCTCTGTGATCTTGCCAGCGGGGCTATCCGTCCCGAAAAGCTTGACCGCTCTACTCGGTCTACTATTTGCCACTAATGGCTCCAACTGTTTGTCAGTTCACTCTTAAGGGCCAAATTGCTTCCGATAATTCTCGAGGCGGGCCTTAAATTGCGGAAATTCTAGAACGTCCTTGTTTACCAAACCTCTCGGCACCCGGCCATGTTGGACATCTAGCACTGCCCTGATGTCTGCTGCGCCATTCCCCGCAAAACACTGGTCAGTCCAACATAATGCATGCGGCGCGAGGATGACATTATCCAGCTTAAGCAAAGGGTCATCAGGATCTGTTGGCTCTTGTTCAAACACATCGAGACCTGCGCCAGCTATCCGCCGGTCGCGCAAGGTCTGGGTTAACGCTGCTTGATCGACAATCGGTCCGCGTGCTGTGTTGATGAAAAACGCTGAGTCCTTCATCAACGACAATCGTCGCGCATTAACGAGATGGTGCGTCTCACGGGTCAGTGGACAATTGACTGTCAGCACATCCGAGCGCGCGAAAACATCATCGAGAGTCGTGAGCTCTATTCCAAGCTCGGCTACAACTGCAGGGTCGGCAAACGGGTCATGCGCTAAAAACTTCATGTCGAAAGCCCGTGCAAGGCGGAACATTTCCGCACCGATATTTCCAACCCCAATTGATCCAAGCGTCTTGGCGACAATTCCAACGCCCATGTGATCGCCTCGGGCAGCAAAACCCGATGGACCCTGGCGGGCCAGCCTGTCCTTCACCATGATCCTTCCAGTCAAGGCCAGCATAAAAGTTATGATCGATACCGCCACCGGCCGACGAACCCCATCGGGCGTGATCACCAAGGCGATGCCACCGGCGGTACAGGCCGGAACGTCTACTGTGTCGTAGCCGACACCAAATCGTGCCACAACTGTTAAACGCCCATTGGTCGGTACGCTTGTCAAATCGAAACGTTGACCTAATAGTATCAATGCATCGACATCTTCGAGCTGTGAGGCACGAAGCGGGCTGGCCGATTCGAGAAAATCGAATT
>JANLYR010000299.1:0-4694 GCA_031365765.1 Hyphomicrobiales bacterium
AACGGCGGTGATTTGCCCTCGACCTGGCATTCGGCTATGGACCCCACCATCATGAACATGCAGGTTCCCAAAGTCGGGCTGGTTTCGCTCGGCTGCCCCAAGGCGCTGGTCGATAGCGAGCGTATCCTGACGCAGCTTCGCGCGGAAGGCTACGTCATCGCTCCGGGCTATGCCGACGCCGACGTGGTGATCGTCAACACTTGCGGTTTTCTCGATTCGGCCAAGCAGGAATCCTTGGCAGCGATCGGCGAGGCCATGGCGGAGAACGGGCGGGTTATCGTCACCGGCTGCTACGGTGTCGAAGCGGATGCCATCCGGGCGGCGCATCCCAATGTGCTGGCGGTGACGGGGCCGCACCAATATGCCGCCGTGGTCGGCGCGGTGCATGACGCGCTGCCGCCTTTGCATGATCCCAAATATGATCTGGTGCCGCCGCAAGGGCTGCATCTGACCCCCAGGCATTACGCCTATCTCAAGATTTCCGAAGGATGCAACAACCGCTGTTCGTTCTGCATCATCCCCTCGATCCGCGGCGATCTCGTTTCACGGCCCGTGGCGTCCGTTCTCTATGAAGCCGAGCGTCTGGTGAAGGCGGGTGTCAAGGAACTGCTGGTGATTTCGCAAGACACCAGTGCCTATGGCGTCGATGTCAAATACGCACAGAGCAAGTTTCACGGCCGCGAGGTGCGCGCGAAATTCTATGATCTGGCGAAGGAACTGGGTGATCTCGGCGCCTGGGTCCGGATGCACTACGTCTATCCCTATCCGCATGTCGACGAGGTGATCCCGTTGATGGCGGAAGGAAAGATTCTTCCCTATCTCGACATTCCGTTCCAGCACGCGGCTCCGGGCGTGCTCAAGGCCATGCGGCGGCCGGCCAACCAGGAGAAGGTGCTGGACCGCCTGGCGTCGTGGCGCAGAATTTGTCCCGACATTGCCATCCGATCGACCTTCATCGTGGGCTTCCCCGGCGAGACGGACGCCGATTTCGAATTCTTGCTGCAATGGCTGAAAGAGGCGCGGATCGAGCGACTCGGCTGCTTCAAATATGAGCCGGTGACGGGGGCGAAGGCCAACGATCTGGGGCTGGAGCAGGTGCCGGACGAGGTGAAGCAGGAACGCTGGAACCGGCTGATGGAGACGCAGCAAGCGATTTCGGCGGAGATTTTTCAGGCCAAGGTCGGCCGCGAGATCGACGTGCTGGTGGACACGATTGACCAGGAAGAAGATGAAGCGGTGGCGCGCTCGCCGTGGGACGCGCCGGAAATCGACGGCAACGTATTCATCCCCCAGGCCACGCACCTGAAACAAGGCGACATGGTCCGAGTACGGATCGTCGAGGCGGAGGAATACGATCTGGTCGCCGAACTGGTTTAGCCTTTCGCTATCCGGGCAAATTTCGCGCAGGCCAAATATTCCAGCAGCCGGCGCTCCCGGCGATCCGCTGCTTCCTCGTCCATGCCCCATTGCTCGATCTGGAAATCTTCGTCGACATGGGCGCTGGCCCAGGCGCCTTCCGGCGCGATGTCGCCCGCGATTGTCATCGCGGCGATGAGGGTGGAGCCGGTCAGCGTCATCATGTTGTAGAGCGCGGTGAGAGTGAAGTCATCGAAGTTGGCGACATGGGATTGCATCGCGGCCAGCGCCCGATCGGGCTGCCTCCGGTGCACCACACCCGCGGTGACGACAAACGACGCATCGAGCGTTCTCAGCGCCCAGGCAATCGCCGGGTCCCAGTGGCGCGCCTGACGGTCCACCAGGGCTGCTGGAGTCTCGGCGCGATAACAGACAAGATCGCTGCCGGCGAAATCGACGATCTCGGCCAAGATCCGGGCGCGATCCGGGCTAACGCGGTCAAGGGCGGTGTTGGCGAATTTGGTCAAAGGGAGAGTCGAGGGATCGATGTGGGTGCCCTGCCCCCGCCATTCCTCCGCGATGGCGTCCGCGAGCGCTGGCGTGGGAAGTTTGAGCGGGCGTTTACCGGGAGTCTTGACAGCTTTGCCGTCGAGCATAATCGCTAGTTCAGATGTGACCGACACCTCCTTGTAGAAGCGCTTCGGCAGTTTCATTCCATTGCGTCCGCGTCGTAGCGGGAGGGATCGAAACCGAACATGGCGAAGGTGTCGCGCATGTGCTGCGGCAAGGGTGCCGAAACGTCGATCGTGCCGCCGCGCGGATGCTGGAAGGTGATGCGCCTGGCGTGCAGATGCAGGCGCTTCGATACACCGTCCGGCATATCGGCGTTGCCGCCGTATTTTTCGTCGCCGAGAATGGGCGTGCCGATATGTGCCATGTGGGCGCGCAACTGGTGCTGGCGGCCGGTGACTGGCTTGAGCGACACCCAGGCAGCCATGGTCGATGCCTTGTCGATCACCGCATAGTGTGTGACGGCGCGCTGCTCGTCTTCTTCCTCGCCGGCTTCGCTCGCCCGCATGCGGTCGCCATCCGGTCCCTTGGCCTTGATCAACGCGATCTCGATCCGGCCCTGGTTCGGTTTCGGCACACCCTGGGTGATCGCCCAATAGGTTTTCTTCATGCCGCGGGTGGCGAAGAGCTTGCCCAGGGATGCCGCTACGGCGCGGCGCTTCGCTATGACGATGACGCCGGATGTATCGCGGTCGAGGCGATGGACCAGCAGCGGGCGTTCGCCCAGTTCGGCGCCGAGCCCCATCAACAGCCCGTCGAGATGGTGATGGGTTTTCGTACCGCCCTGGACTGCGAGCCCCGCGGGCTTGTCGAGAACGTAGAGGTCCTTGTCCTCATGCAGGATCATGCCGTCGAACAGGCGGCGCTCTTCCGTCGTGAGCGGCTTGATATCGGCCTTGGGCGTATCGGCGGGCCTTGTATCGAAGGCAAGCGGGGGAACGCGGATTTCCTGCTCGGTGGCAAGCCGCGTGCTGGTCTTGACCCTGGCACCGCCGACCCGCACCTGACCGGTGCGCGTGAGCTTGTTCAGATAGGCAAAGGTCACCTGCGGGAAATGCAGCTTGAACCAGCGGTCGAGGCGCATGCCGTTTTCATCCGCCGAAACGGCGTGGCGCTTGACCTCCATCACGCGGCCAGGGCGCGGATCAGGGCCAGCCCAGCGAACACCGCCATGAGTGAAAACAACACCGAGCCCGCCGCATAAAAACCCGCCGCCGCATAAGACTTGCGTTCCACCAAAAAGGCGAAATCGAGCGAGAAGGCGGAAAACGTGGTGAAGCCGCCCAGAATGCCGGTGGTGAGAAAAGCGCGCATCTCGCTGCCGACATTCAGCCTGAGTGCCATCAGCGCGATGAGCAGGCCCATGACGAAACAGCCAAAGACATTGACAATGAGTGTGGCCCAGGGAAATTCAGCACCGAACAATCGGCCGGCCCACACATTGACGAGATAGCGCACCGCCGAGCCCAAAGCGCCGCCAGCCGCGACCCACAGGATCATCGAAGCCTCTTTGGGTCTATCATAGCCAGCCCTTCTGCTTGAAATAAACGAAAGGCAGGATCGCCGAGAGCACCATGAGCCCCAGCGCCATCGGATATCCGTAGTCCCATTGCAGTTCAGGCATGGCGCGAAAATTCATGCCGTAGATGCTTGCGACAAGCGTTGGCGGCAGGAAAACCACCGCGGCGACAGAGAATATCTTGATGATGCCGTTCTGCTCGATAGAAATGAGCCCCAGGACCGCATCCAGCAAAAAGCTGATCTTGCCTGACAGAAACGAGGCATGGTCGGTGAGAGATTGGATGTCGCGCTGCAGAATGCGAATGCGGGCGCGGTTGTCCTTCATGTCGCGGGTCTGCTTCATTTGGTCGACGACGGCCGTCATGAAGGCGACGACGCGGCCAAGCGAGACGAGGCTTTCGCGCATTTTAGAGGTAAAATCGCCTTCCTCGCCGATATTTTCGATCAGTTCCTGGAGATTGGTGGTGCGGCGGCGCGAGCGTTTCTTGCGCCCCGTCAGAGTTCGCCCCGTGCCGAAGGTCTTGCGCGATGTGTCATCGACGATGACGCCGACGCGTTCGAGATGATCGGCGGCGCGATCGACCACCGCTTCGAGCAGGCTGATATACACACCCCAGCCGGTCATCGCAGTAGGCTGCGGCTTCATCGCCCGCTTGACATAGACCGGGAAGGCCTGGGGATGGTGGTAGCGGATGGTGATCAGCAGGTCGTCTTTGATGATGAAGGTGACGGGAGACGATTCGGGTTGATCGTGCTCGCCGCGGCGGATGAGGTTGGCGGTCATGAAAGCCGCGCCATCCTCCTGGTAGAAGCGGCTCGAGGCCTCGATCTCGGCCAGTTCCTCGCGCGTCGGGATGTCGATGCCGAGCGCTGCCTCAACGCTTTTTTCCTCTTCCGCCGTGGGCTCGACCATGTCGAGCCACACCGTGCCCTTTGGCACCGCCAGCGCACCGGAACGGGCAAGCACAGTCAGGCAGTCATTTGCTGTTCCATAAGCGGTGAGCATGGCAAGTGAGATACTGGGTTTTAAGCGCGGCGCAAGCCCTCAGGGAAATCGCCTCTCGGCCTCAGCCATGTAGTCCCGGTTGAGCGGCAGCGTGTCCACCACTTTCGACAACTGGATCTGGAACACCATGTGCTTGCCGAAGCGAAAGCTGAATTCGCTGACGATCAGGTAGAACTCCCACATGCGGCAGAAACGCTCGTCGAGCAGGCCCGCCACTTGCGCGCGGTTCTGTTGAAAGCGG
>JANLYR010000321.1:0-9374 GCA_031365765.1 Hyphomicrobiales bacterium
AGAAGAAGCGTTGCAGATTTTCGGACAAGCCGATCGCGTCGACTTGTTGTTCACCGATGTTGTGCTGGGTAGCGGCATGAATGGCCGCATACTTTCCCGGGAAATTGCCAAACTCCGGCCGGGCCTGCCGGTTTTGTTCACCACGGGATATACGAAGAACGCAATTGTACATCGCGGGCAACTCGATCCCGACGTCCATCTCTTGACCAAGCCCTACACGAACTTTGAGTTAAGCGACAATCTCCGGGCTTTGCTTGATACAACGAGCGTCTGACATTGCTCGGCTTTGCCGCTACCCCCGAAGGAAACTCAGCGTCGAATAGGCGGAAAGTGCTTCCTGGCTTGATTTGACATGTATGACGGAACAGCCGGCGTGCGAGAGCGATTCGGCGACTTTCGCTTCGATATCGTCACCCCGACTAATGGTCACTGTGTGTACGCCGAACGACTTGGCCCAGGCGGTGAAATCCGGATTACTCAAGTTAGTGCCTGAGATGCGGCTTGGATAATGCCGTTCCTGATGGGTCCGGATGGTGCCGTAGGTCCCGTTGTCGGAGATCACCACCTTGATATGTGCTGCATATTGAACCGCCGTAGCCAATTCCTGTCCCGTCATAAGAACACCACCGTCGCCTACGAACACGATGGCCATGCGTGAAGGATCGGAAAGGGCCGCCGCAACGCCAGCCGGCACACCAAATCCCATGGCTCCGGCGATAGCGCCCAGCAGCAAGTTATCGGGTGTCAGTTTCCAATGCCGATGCACCCAGGTGGACATATTGCCGGCGTCGGTTGCGACCACCGCGTTTTTTGGCGCGAGTGCCGCGATGGCCATTGTCACTGCGCCAAAATCGACACCGTCTTCTGCCTCCACTGGAGAGAACACCTGAAAATTTCGGACGAAACCGTTGATGGTGCCGATCCAGTTCTCACGCGCCGACTTGACGACGCGAGGATGGGACGCCAAGCCCTCGAGAATGGCGACCGGGTCGGCCACCAACCCGAAGTCGGTCCGCACGTTGCGACCGATCGGTTGACCGTCGGGATAGACGTGAATGACGCGCTGTACCGGCTCGGGGGCTCGGGGAAACGTATAATTGAGGCTCGTCACATCCCCCAGTCTCGTTCCCATGGCGATTAGTAAATCACAGCCGGACAGCACAGCCTTGAACTGCGGTGGACTGCCAAAACCCAAATGCCCCGCAAACAGCGGCGAGTCGTTGTCGAATATGTCCTGATTCTTCCATGATACGGCCACCGGCACTCTCTGCGCCTCGGCGAACCGCGCCAGCGCAGCCGCGCCGCGAGTTCCCCGCATTCTCGCTCCTGCCACCAGCAGGGGCCGTTCGGAGGCATCGATCATCGCCTGAATAGCGACTTGATCGGCTTGGCCGTGACTGACATGCGCGGTTGGAAACAGGGCAGGGACTGTTTCTCCCGCATTGTCTTCCAGCATATCTTCAGGCAGCGATATCACGACGGGGCCAGGTGTACCCTCGGCGGCCAGTCGGAAGGCGCGAGCCATGATTTCCGCTGTTTTCGCGGCGTCGGTAATCTCGAATACGCCCTTGGCCATCGATCCGAAAAATTGAGCGTAGTCAATTTCCTGGAACGCGCCCCGGCCACGCTCGTCGCGTGATACTTGGCCCACGAACAAGACCACGGGCACTGCATCCTGCTCTGCGACGTGGATGGCGATTGATGCATTGGTAGCGCCCGGACCCCGGCTCACCATGAATACGGCGGGAGCCATAGTCATCTTGGCTTCCGCGACCGCCATGAAACCAGCCCCGGATTCATGGCGGCAGACGATCAATCCGACGGCACTGTCGTGAAACGCGTCAAGCAGCGCCAGATAACTTTCACCCGGCACGCAATAGACGCGCAATACACCGTAATGTTCAAGGGTTTTAACGATAAGGTCTGCGGCGCGCATGAAAATTTCCTCACACTGGTGCCGGGATATGCCCGTCACCCCGCCGCTTGTCGAGTGACTAGGGCGTCTTGCTCAGCCTTGCCACCGCATCGGCCGTATTGCCGCCGGCCGCACCCGCCTTCTCATACCACTCCAGCGCCTTGCCGGGGTCGGGTTCGATCCCCTGGACGTTGAGTTCGGCGTAAACTGCGGGATCATAGGACTTGGCTGCTCCGACAGCGCCCTCGACCGCACCTTGTTCGAAAGCTTCTACATAAAATTGCCGGGCCGCCGCGAGATCGCCCACTTTAAGCAGGAGATCACCCTTGCGGATGAGTTCGGCCGCGGCGGGTTTTACATCCGTGGCGGCAGTTGCTTTGGTCGCTCCTCCCCCCGAAACAGGCTCAGGCAGGGCTTCGACGATCTCGGCGGGTGCTTTGACAGCCGCCATGTCGCTGGGCTGAGCCGCAGGTGGCTCGCTGGCGTCGGGAGGAATTTCGAGGCTGAGTGTCATGATCTTGGCGGGTGCCGCCAGTTGACCGGACGTTGGTTCGATTGCCGCCACCTCAATCTGATACTGCGGTGCCTGTGCCTCGGGCACCACCAATTGAACGCCAGTTTCTTGGCCGGGCTGCAAAATCCAGTTTTTTGCAACCCGTTTTCCGGCCGTTAAATAAGCGCCGTCCGGCAAGCCGGTGAGGCGGATACCCAATTTCTGTCCGGCGCGCTCTGGTTCAACAACGAGCGGAAAGGCAATTGCTTGGCCCGTCTGGCCGCTGACATCGGAAACTTCGATTGATGCGGTAAGTATCTGTTTGCGCTGTGCAGTGGCGGATTGTGCCGGTTCGCTCAAGGTTGCCGTATTCAAAACCGCGTCGGCAGTATGCGAAGCCTCGACCGCTAGCGGGTTGGCTTCAGGATGGAAATTGATTTGCGTTGCCGCCAAACCGATAGATCCTCCGGCCAGGATCGCGCCCAATCCAGCCAAGGCAAAGCTTTGTCGCAATGTGAGGCGGCCGAAGAAACCGTCGCGCTCGCTTCCTGCGGGACCACGCCCGCTACGAACATCGGCGGGACGCCGCACCGGCCTGTAATGTTCCCCGTCGCGCAGTCGGTGCCGCAATGACGAACTACCCCATTCGTAGGGCTGGGGATCGAATTCATTTTCGAAATCTTCATAGTTGCCGGCTCGCACCGGCTCAAAACGTGCACTGTAGCGGCGTGCTAGACTGGCCGGTTCTTCGGGCTTGTAATTTTGCCGAGTCCGCGAAGTGACAGGCAAAACGCCGTCGCGATGATAAATCTCCATCATATCGTCGCTGTCACCCGCCTCGTCGTGGCGAGATACCCGTTTCAGGGGATGGTTCATCTCATTCCTCCTTCAACACGGTTGCCGTACCCTTGGAGGGGGCAGCACTCTGTTTGCCTTTCAGCCAATCCTCCGCCGCTCCAAATCGCTTCCAGCCCGGTACCTCCGCCGCCAAGTTTAGCCCCGCTTCGCCGCCGTCGTCAGACGCGAAGGCATCGAGCAGAGCCGTCGTGAAACGCTTGATCTTTTCAGACCGAGCGGACTTCCCTGGCCAGTTGATTACCGCAACCACGAGTGCCGTGGCAACCGTTTCCGCGATCTGCCCCTTGGCCAGCAGGTTGGGGTAGGCTTCATCGGACAGAATTGAAGGGATGTAGGCTTTCCCCAGCTTCTCGTTGAACGGCACAGTGAGGAGATGCAATCCGCTGTCGGGGCGGATGGCCTGGAGCAGGGGTTTCATGCCGACGATGATGGCCGCGTCGGCCGTGCCGGCAGCCACGGCGCGCAATGCTTCTTCCGCCTCCAGTGGTAGGGCCTCGATTTCGATACCTAGCGCCTCAAAGATCAGGCTGGCGGAGACAAAGCTGTAGCCGGCGGTCGTCCCCACGGCCACCCGCTTGGCGGCGAGGGCGGAAATCTGGGTGATATTTGGCCCCGCGATGACATGCACGTCGAGCGAAGCTATTTTGGCGAGGTAAGCGAGTTTGGCGCTGTCCGCCAGGCCATTGCGGCCTGTGTAAAGAGCGGTATCAGACGGAACGATCACTGCATCGACCCCACGCAGTTCGATCAGATCCGTAAGAGATTGTACCGGTCCTTTGCCGGCAATGGGCAGAATACGGAGATGATCGACATGATCGATCGCACGCGCCAGCGCCCGCGCAATCTCGAAGCCGGGGGAGCCGTCCGCCATCACACCGACGGTTTCGGCCCCGTCACTCTTGGACTGGGCACTTGCTATACTAATTCCGATCGCGGCTCCAACAATGAGCCACGCAGCCATGACGGCCCCGGCTTTACCCAATCCCTTGATCCTCATTTGCCGTGTGAGGCCAAACCCCATCCGCCATTCAACCAGAGTCTTAAACAGCGTGAATGTGGCAATCGCCGGGCAGCCTTTCCCCTGATTCTAACGTACGGAAACCTTGGTGTATGGCCGGGCGGGCGGTCCATCATACAGCGTCAGTGGACGGATGAGTATGTTGGCGCGCAACTGTTCCATACATTGGACCGTCCACCCCGGCACACGCCCCATCGCGAAAATTGGCACGAACAGATCGGTGCTGATTCCATTGAGATGGTACATGACGCCAGAATAGAAGTCGACATTCACATTCACGCCGAAGCGCGCATAGGGCTTCATCGCATCCGCCACCGCCTGCAGGATGGCGAACCACTTTGGTTCACCCATCTGTTGGGACAGCGCCTCGACTCCGTCTCGCATATGCCGCGCGCGCGGGTCCTCGGCGCGATACACCCGGTGTCCGAAGCCGGTTATGGCATCGCCCGCCGCGCGCCGTGCTTTTATGTAAGCTGCAGCATTCTCCGGCTCGCCGATGTCGGATGCCATGCGCATCACATCTTCCGCGGCACCGCCGTGAGCCGCACCTGAAAGTGCTGCGATCGCGGCCGTCATTGCGGCGTGAAAATCGGCCTCGGTCCCGATCACCACGCGCGCGGCGAAGGACGAGGCGTTGCTGCCATGTTCGGCATGAAGAATAAGATCGCGGTCCAGCATTGAAGCCGCCTGGTCAGTTGGCCTCCGTCCGGTCAGCATCCACAGGATATTTGCCGCGTGTGACAGCGACGCGTCCGGGGCGGGAGGTGACGATCCGTTGCGCATGGCATGTTGTATGGCCACAATCATCGGCACCTGCACCGTCAAGCGGATTCCCTTGCGCCGGGCGGCATCAGCGGAATGGTCATCGGCGTCTTGATCGAAACTTGCCAGCGCGGAAACGGCTGTCCGTAACACCGCCATGGGATGCGCGTTTTTCAGCATGGCAATCAGGGAACTGATTTCTTCGGGGAGAGTTCTCGCCTGCTTCAATTCCTGATCGAACAACCTAAGCTCTTCAGATGATGGCAGTTCCCCGTAAAGCAGCAGATACGCCGTTTCCTCGAATGTCGATTGCTCGGCCAGGTCGTGGATGGAATAACCGCGATAGCGCAACTCCCCGGCCTTTCCATCGATGAAGGTGGTGGCGGAACGTTCAAAGTAGACATCCCTCAGTCCACGGTGGATTTCGATCTTCTGATCTGCTGACATTGCCCCGATCCAGGATGATGGAAGATGACCGTGATTGACGAAGCCAGAGCCAAAATCAAGGGGCGAAAGCTGAAACTCGTGCTGCCGGAGGGCGGCGACGATCGGATCCGCGCGGCTGCCGCGCGGTTGGCGGAGCAAGACCTCGCCGACCCCATCGTGTTTGGCGAGAAAAGTCCACCCGCCGAACACTCCGCCGTCGCCATGCTGCTGTCGAGGCGCGCCAGCCTGACCGACACAATGGCCCGGCGTCTCCTGGCAAAACCGTTGTACCGGGCAGGGGCGATGGTTGCTGGAGGCCAAGCGGCAGCGATGCTGGCGGGCGTCGCAAACCCGACAGCCCGCGTTATCGAGGCAGCGCTGATGACGATCGGATTGGCGGAAGGCATCCAGACGCCGTCAAGCTTCTTCCTCATGCAATGGCCCGATCGCCGTCTCGTGTTCGCGGACTGCGCCGTCAACGTGCAGCCATCGGCCGAGCAACTGGCTGATATTGCAATCACTTCGGCTGCCAGCGCTGTGGCGTTTCTCGGTCGAGAGCCACGCGTGGCGCTGCTTTCGTTTTCGACCAAGGGAAGCGGCCGTCACCCCGCCGCCGCGAAGGTGATTGACGCCCTGACCATCGTCCGCGCGCGTTGTCCCCATCTTTTGGTCGATGGGGAACTGCAGGCTGACGCCGCATTGTCTGCTGCCATCGCAGAACGAAAGTTGAAAGCGCCGAGTCCGGTCGCGGGCCACGCCAACGTGCTGATTTTCCCCGATCTCGACGCCGGCAATATTGCCTACAAGTTGCTCCAGCAACTGTCGGGAGCGCAGGCTATCGGTCCTATACTGCAAGGCTTCGCCAAGCCAGTTTCGGATTTGTCCCGTGGCGCGACGGTGGAGGACATCATGGCAACCGCCATCCTGCTTCTGGCCATGGTCTAATCCTCGCCGCACGGCCAGTGCGAAGGTACGACAAGTCCGCCGGGGAGTTTCGTCTTGGTATCGCCACAGGCGGTATCCATTTGAGCCTGGGTCAAATCCTTGGCCCCGCTCAAGTCAACCCCCTCGAAGCGGCTCCGGTAGATAAAAGCCCCGCTGAACGACGCCCCTGCGAGATTGGCCCCCTGGAAAACCGCACGCGGCATGATTGCGCGGGTCATGTTGGCTCCGGCGAGACTGGCCTTGACGAAACTGTTGCGATGGAAATCACCATCCGTCAGATCTGCACCACTCAGGTCCGCGCCATCGAAACTCACCCTCTGGAACTCCGCCTTCACGAGTCGTGCCTTGATTAGCTTCGCGCCATTAAAACTCGTTCGGCTCGCGAGCGCCTTCTCGAAATTCGCCCCCGAGAGATCGGCTTTCTCGAATGATGCCCGCAACAATTCGCTCCGATGGAAATTGGCGCCCGCCAGTTTCGCCGATTGAAAGCCCGTACCCGACAGCATAGCACCGTCCAGGACCGCACCGGTGAGGTCGCCCCCTTCCAGCGCCAGCCGCTCTTTCGGGCATCCACTCCAATCGACCTGAGGTCCCGGATCGTCATTGCAGGCGGCACCCGCAGGACCTCCGCCGAGCATGCCCAGTGTCGCGAGGGCCAAAACCCATGTCGTCCATCCACCCATCATGTCAATCTTCCTGCTTGTTCATGGTCCAAGCGTATTCCACGCACCGCGGCCTGTAAATCGTTCATCACTCGATCATGTTAAACGCGGCTTTCCGGTCTCCCGGCTTCAACTGCAGGAAAAGCAGGCGGGCCTTCTTGATGTCCCGGTCCAGCCCGCTCTCTGCGGCGATTTTCAGCGCACTGGCCGTCGGATGGTCCGCACCGCAAATAAAAGCCAGCGCCTTCGCCAGCCGTCCCATCGCTGCGCGGTCAATGGTTTTCTCGTCCACGGGATTTATCCTCTCGATCTTTGTGTTAACACAACGCTGCGGGCTAGGCGCGCGCCCGGCGCACCAGCCTGTACGCCGCCCAGCAGAACAGGGCGACAACCGCCACCGCAATGACCGGGAATGCGATGGCCAGCAGCGAAAGGATCAGTGAGCCGCCCAGTTCCGCCGTAGCAATGAAGGGATTGCCAAACCCTGCGGTCAGCACGGTCGAATGCGCCCTTATCGCCGCCGTTGTCCCTTGCGTCAAAGCCGCCGCCCCGCCACCGGCGATGATGGCCAATGTCCATTTGAGCATGGGCGGCATGTCCGTCATCACGGCGGCCGAAACCACGATGCCTGCGACGATGGCGGCGGGTGTGGCGATCGTGTCGAGCAGATTGTCGACGGCTGGAACATAGAAAGCGAGGATTTCGGCCAAGGCAGCAATTGCCAGCATGGCCACTGCACTTGTGGTGCCCAGCCATTCGAACCCGGTGCTGAGCGGCAGAAATCCGCTGTTGGCCGCCAAACTCATGACAAGAAGGGGAACGAACAAGCGGAACCCCGTTGCGGCCGCAAGCCCGATGCCGAGGGCCACCGAAAGCGCAAGGTCAGCCTCTGACATCAATCAAACCCGTTCCGTTCCAACACGTTTGCGACATAGCGTATAAGCAGGACTTGGATGGTGGTGGACGCAGTCTCCTGCGAACCAGTCTCGGTGAACAGATTTGGCGACAACAGGGAATTTACAGGGAATTCTCGGAAATTTAGCCGCCAGCATTCCAAACTGGCCGTATATTATGAAGAAATATCAGCGTTTTAGCGCATAATTCCCTAGCGCAGGTATCAGGGAATTTAATTTCTTGGATCAGGGATTGGTCCGGTCAGAACAGGAGCATGTGGGACATCGACGGAGGATTTCAACTGATATACCACTAATAGTGTTTTGCGGGTTGAGAAATCAGCCTATTGTGTGACGTGGGAGATTATGGTACAAAGCCTGAACAACGAGATTCGGCTCGACTCGAGCTGGTCCAACAAGAGAACTGGAAGGGAGGAGGGGAACGAACAGAACAGAAAGGCTGTGTCATGAACGAATTACAGGTTGAGTATCTCCCGCCAGGGGTACTGGCACTCTATGCGCGGAACGCCCGCACCCATAGTCGGAAGCAAATCCGGCAGATCGCCGACAGCATCCAGGCTTTCGGCTTCACCAATCCCCTTCTCATTGACAACAGCGGCATGATCCTCGCGGGCCATGGCCGGCTCGAGGCAGCAAAGCTTCTGGGGATTGCGAAGTTGCCGTGTGTCCGCCTCGAGAACATGACACCGGCGCAGAAACAAGCCTATGTCATTGCCGACAACAAGCTGGCCCTCAATGCCGGCTGGGATGAGGAACTTTTGGCGCTGGAACTACAGGAACTTTCCGTTCTCGATCCGGCCTTCGACATCGGACTTACCGGCTTCACCATTGCCGAGGTCGATGGGCTGATCGAGGGCCTGGCGGTCGAAGAACCGGCATCACCGAAGGATGAAGCCCTTCCGCCACTGGGTGACGGCCCTGCTATCACGCAGCCAGGCGATGTCTGGCTCCTGGGACGGCACCGGCTGATCTGCGGGGACTCGCTGTCACCAGAGGTTGTCGCCCGGCTCATGGCCGGCGAGCTAGCGCAGATGGTGTTCACCGATCCGCCCTACAATGTCCCGATCGACGGTCATGTCTCCGGCCTGGGCAAAGTCAGGCACCGGGAGTTCGACATGGCCTCGGGCGAGATGAACAAGGCACAGTTCATCGACTTCCTGACGAAAGCCTTCCGCAACCTGGCCGAATACAGTGCCGATGGCTCGATCCACTTCGTCTGCATGGACTGGCGGCATTTGGCGGAGGTGCAGGAGGCGGGATCGAATGTCTATTCCGAGCTCAAGAACCTCATCGTCTGGGACAAGGGTACGGGCGGCATGGGCACCTTCTACCGTTCGCGCCATGAACTGGTCTTCGCCTTCAAGAACGGCACAGCTCCCCA
>JANLYR010000357.1:0-1602 GCA_031365765.1 Hyphomicrobiales bacterium
GCGTAAGCCCGCCGGTTCGTGGCGACCGATTTCCAATCGGTCGTTTCAACCAACGATGGGGAAGTTGGAAATTTGCCCCCACATTACCGGCGGACTTAGGCCGCCGGCAGCAAATAACCTACCGTGGACCGGGCTGAATCACGACGCTCCATTTGGGAAGCGCGGTGGAACGCTCCAGGCGGCTGGCGATCGGACGGAACTCGGCCTTGCTCAAGCGGACGCCGGTCTCATAGACGCCGTCGAGCAAATGCACGATGGGGGCCACGCCCCGCCAAGTCATGGACTTGGCCCAAGCCAACGTGGTCGCCAGCGAATTCAGCAAGGCGCCGTTCCAATGGTTTTCCAAGATGCCCCAGCAGCGTTCGACGCGGTTGTATTTGCTGTGATAGGGCGGATAGTAGGCCAGTTCCAGGGTCAAATGCGTGCGATCCGAGAACTCGACGAGCCGCTTCATGAATTGCGTGCGCGAACTGCCGATCTCGGGGCCGTTGTCCAGATCGATCAGCAAACGCTGCACGCTGGGATAGGCGGCTTGGCGGTCGCGCCACCACAGGTCCAGGCAATCCGCCACGAAGTCGCTGGTATCGCGCGACGTGCCGAAGATGATGTTGAGTTGGTGTTGCTCGACTTCGAGAATGCCCGCTGGTGCCAGCACGGCGTCGGGATGCATGTCGTGATCGGCCGCCGACACCGCCTGGGGGCCGCGGGCCACGCCGCCTCGGGAGAATTCGCCGATCTTCACTTTGGCCTTGGTGTCCAGAGAAATGCGCAGCGTCTGGGGCTGGTCAGCGGCTTGTACGTGCACCTGCTTGAGGTGGTCGAAGATGGCATCAGTCTGCGGAATTTTTTTTAGGCGCGGTCTTGCGGACTCGGCGCACACGATAGCCCAACCGGTTGAGGACGTCATGCAGGGTCCGCTCCGCCGGCACCAACAGGGGCGTGTCGGCGGCCTCAGCCAGCAGTTGTTCGCGCACCGCTTTGGCCGTGACGCGCGTGAACGCCAGCGGGGTTTGGAATTTGGGATCGGCCTGACTTTCCGGCTCCACGATGGCGTGAATGCGGTCCACCAGCGTTGCATCGCGCTGTTCGGACTTGTGCCGGCCGCGCGCCGAGAAATTATCCAGGCAGCGAATACCCGTGCGCAACTCGTTCAACCCCGTCGCGACGGCGTCCCGACCCCAGCCAAAAACCTGCTCCGCTCGCCGAGCGCTGCCCTGGCAGTACTGCTGGGCGACTTCGGCCTGGAACTGCCGACGCTGAAACCCGGTCAGTTTTCGCGCCGCCGACAGAATCGTGTCTCGTACCACAGCGGTCAATTCGGCTATCATGGTCTCTTCCCTGAGACAGAAACGGGGTCAATCCTCACGGGAACAAGATCAGTAACAGATTGGGCCGACGAGCGGTAGATCATTTTCCGCCGGCTGCCTTACACGTCGAGCGGAAGGACGTGGACTGGAACCGGGGCGTCATCCAGCTGTATTTCAAGATCGACAACGACCTGAAGACGGAGGGAGCGGTCGGCGGCGTCCACCGCCGCAGTTCGGTGATGGAAGGTGCTGTCGTAGCCGAAAGCCAGCGACGTGCCGTCGGGGTTGAACTGGC
>JANLYR010000381.1:0-14905 GCA_031365765.1 Hyphomicrobiales bacterium
TGCAGGGGCGGTTGCCGATCCGCGTCGAGCTCCAGGCGCTTGGCAAGGACGATTTCAGGCGCATTCTGGATGAGCCCGAAGCGAGCCTGGTCAAGCAGTATGTGGCGCTGCTCAATACCGAAGGTGTCACGCTTGACTTCACCGAGGATGGCATCGCGGCGATCGCCGACGTTGCAGCCGAAATCAATGCCGCGATCGAGAATATCGGGGCCCGCCGGCTGCACACCGTCATGGAACGCATACTGGACGATGTGAGCTATACGGCCACCGACCGGGCTGGGGAAACGGTTACGGTCGATCAGGCTTATGTGACCAAGCATATCGGCGATCTGGCGAAGAATACCGATCTGTCGAAATTCATTCTTTAGAGCACCGGGCTATCAACTGGAATCACTCTCTCCCATTTCGTCTTTCCCGCGAAGGCGGGAAACCCGCTTATTCGAGCAGACTAGCGGGGCCTCCGCCTGCGCGGGGGTGACGGTTATGGATGGAGGTTGAATTGGGTTGACAACCCGACGCTCTAGAAGCGTGCGGGATACTATTTCTTCCGGTGGCCCCGATGGTTCAGGATGGCGAGAAGCTCATCGAGGGTTTTTCCGTCCAGCGTGTCAATGACCTCAGCCAGGCGATTGGCGAATTCCGTCGCCCTTGGATCAAGGCCCCCCGTATCGATCGCGATGCGCGGATGGGACAGCCGTGCCAGCCGCACCACTTCTTCGGCATCGTCCCAGATGATATTGAAAAATGCGTTGACGCGCTGGATAAGATGCCAGCCGGGCCTGCCGCGCTTGCCGTGTTCAAGGGCCGACAGATAGGCGGGTGACACACCGAGATCGCCGGCCATGCGCTTGAGCGTTATCCCACGTTCCAAACGCAGCTTTCGCATCCGCTCGCCGAACGGAGTCATGGTTCAGGCGCGCCGCAACCGAACGTAAAATGCGCCCCCGCCGCCATGCTTGGGGTGTGCCGGCTGATAGCCCGAGACAAGCGCGCGGAATTCCGGCTCGTGCAGCCATTCCGAAAAGAACCGGCGGAGGCGGCCCTGGCGCTCGGGCGCGTCGAAGTGGCTTGCACCGTGGAGAGTGTGCCGGGCATAGGGCGAATCTCCCTTTCCCGTAATGACCAAGATGGTTCGCAATCCCCGCTGGCTGGCGTCGCGCATGAATTGCAGGAGCCGCACCCGCGCCACCTCAACGCCTAGACCATGAAGGTCGATCCGGTCTTCCAGCGCGACATTGCCGCGGGTGAGCTTCTGGCTGGTACGGCGATCCAGTCCCGTGATCGGCGGTGGGCTGGCTTGAGACCGCCGTGCCTTGGTCGCGGGGTGCGGCGGCATAGAAGGCATGGCCTTGAACACACCCGCTTTTTTCTCCTGGGGACGATTGGGCACAAGACGCGACCGCCGCAACGGCTGCACGGTTTTAGCAAGGTCGGTCCATAATCCGAAATCGGAGGGTTTGTCGGTCATTGCGCGGCCAGCAATTGTTCCGCCAAATCATTTGGCAACAAGACGATCATTTTTCCAGGGCTTTTCAGATGACCGGCAATGAATGCAGCCCTTTCGCCCGCGCCCCAGAAGATGTCACCGCGCACATGGCCGCGGATGGCCGTTCCCGTATCCTGGGCCACCAACAGATGGCGGAACTGCTGGCTCGATCCATCGGCACCGGACGGCGTCATTGTATCGAGCCATACCGGGGTGCCGAAGGCCCAGATCGAACGGTCAACCGCGAGACTCCGTTCCGGCGTCAGCGCCACCTGCTGGGCGCCGGGCGGTCCAAGTTCCGGGTCCGCCACTTCCACTTCGCGGAAAAAAATGAAAGACCGGTTCTCCCACATGAGTTGTCGCGCGGCGTTGTAGTTTTTCGCCATCCATGAGCGTGTCGCCTGCATCGACATTTGTTCTCGACTGAACACGCCGCGATCCGCCAGCAATCCACCCACGCCGGTGTAGGGCTGACCGGATTTGGCGGCGTAAGCGAGTCTTACCAGTGAGCCATCCTCGAGCCTGATCCGGCCCGATCCCTGGATATGAATAAAAAAGGCATCGGCCCAGTCCTTGAGCCACACGATCTCGAGTCCGCGGCGCGCCAGGGCTCCCTGCTCGATCTCTTTTCGCGTAGAATAGGGCTTCGGATGGCCGTCAATAACGCGGCCATACTTCAAACCGGTTTCTTGCTGACCGGCGAAATCGAAGGCCACGAGATCATCGGGTTTCCGGTAGATTGGGACTGGGTATCCCACGCTTTGCGTCCGGCTTCCCGGCGCCTCCGGCTCGTAATACCCGGTAAACATCCCTTCGGGGCGTGCGGGGTCGCTCACCACTAATGGCGTGAAGTTCTTTTCAAAGAAGTCCCGAGGCTGGCTTGCTTCATCCACCCGTTTGCAAACACCCGACCATTGCTGCCTGACTCCTCCGAATTTCACCTCGCGGCGGAAGGCACGGCCGCGTTCAACGATCTCCAGACAGGAACGGCGGAAAGCTTGTAACGCAGCGGCGTGATTATCTTCCGACCAGCCCTGGATGGAAGCGTAGTCGATTTTGCGGAGAATTGGTTGGGTGTCGGCGCTCATGCCAAGGGTGAGGCCGGAGACAATGGCCAGCACCAGTGACGAGAGGACGCTCGCAAGGCTAGGCCGGCTCTTCGGTCGCGAACAGTTTCCAGTTGGGATCACGCGAACTCACATCCCGTTCGAACGTCCAGACGTCG
This sequence comes from Hyphomicrobiales bacterium, assembly GCA_031365765.1. Classification (GTDB taxonomy): domain Bacteria; phylum Pseudomonadota; class Alphaproteobacteria; order Rhizobiales; family Aestuariivirgaceae; genus Aestuariivirga. Next base: position 2,712 of record JANLYR010000381.1, read on the forward strand.
ATAGTTTGCCGGATCTGTTTGGGATCGCCCTCGATCACGGTCCCGTCGGCGGCCAAAGTAGCCGAAATCTGCTCGCTGTTAAATTTAACCGTGATGCTGGCGCGCTTGCCCGCCAATTCCACCGAGACGAATTCCGTCTTGCTGATCCCCACGAAACGTGAGTCGGATTTCTGGCCCTCGGCCTCGCGCTGGTCGATCGCCTTTGTAAACCCGTCATAGAGTTCGCGTGAAAGCAGATTCTTCAGCGTTGTCCGGTCGCCTTTGGCAAACGCGTCGATCACCATCTCGTAAGCCATTTTGGCGCCGTCCATAAAGGAGCCGGGGGTGAATGCGGCGTCAGTTGCGGCCAATTTCTCGATATTTCTCGAAACCTGCGAGCCAGCCGCGGCATAACCTTCCCAGATGGGAGCGGTGGGCTCCACTTCCTTGGGATGGACGATGTCGCCGTCGCCATTTTCCTTGGGAAGCCGGATGACGTTGCCATTGGCAGGCTCCGTTGCCACGGATTTGTCGGTTCGTCTGACGGCGTAAGGATCGAGCGGCGGCCGCTCGCTGCCGGTGCGGCTCCCCAGTACAGAGCGCAAGCGCCAGAAAATGACGAGCGCAATGGCAAGAAGGACAAGGTTGAACGGGTCAAACATTTGATTCATTTTGAACTCTGACCATCGCCAAAGGCAAGGGTGGAGGTCTGCCCCCCGTGGGCTTATATAGGAGACCCTAGCCCAGGTCCAAACCCAAACACTGCCGTGATCAGATACATCCCTTTCCTGCTTCTTGCCGGCTTCCTGGCGGAAATCGCATCCATCATTGTCGTAGGACGGTGGGTGGGCGTGGTACCGACGCTTGGACTCATCGTCCTGGCGGCGTTTCTCGGGATGAGAGTGATTAAAAACGCCGGAATGAGCCTGGCGGAGGCGATCCGCCACAATGCCCTGACCGGGCGGCCGGCGGACGCCATCGGGCGTATTTTGGTAGTCAGCGCGGGGTTGCTGCTCATCGTCCCGGGATTTCTCTCGGACCTCGCCGCCCTCATCCTGCTGTTTCCTCCAGCAGCACAATGGCTGGCGCGCAAGCTTGCGGGCATGGCGTCCCGCCCCGCGCCGCGCCAGGGTCCGGTCATCGAAGGACAGGCGGTTGAAATCGATATTCAATCCCCTCGGTTTCCTTCGCCGATGAACCCCCTCGAAAAGGACTAGTTCCTTTTGTTGCGGCTCCGCACTCTTCATGTTAGCGACAGCACTCAATCTTGAAAGCGAGACCATGGCCAAGAGTCCCAAATCGCCGCCCAAATCCCCGTCCGCCAAATCAACCAATGGCGGCGGAGAGACAGCCGAGCCCGCCCACATCGCTGCCCCGGACGCCGTCCCCACTCCCCTGACGGCTCCTGCTCCGCAGCAAGGGGCTCAGCCTTCGATGCGAATCCTTGGCCAGTATCTCAAGGATCTGAGCTTTGAAAACCCCAACGCACCGCAATCCCTTTCGCCGCAGCCGACACAGCCCGACATCAATATCGCGGTCAATGTCAACGCCCGCAACCTGACGCCTACGGATTTCGAGGTCGAACTGCATCTCGATGCCAAGGCAACCATCCAGGGCAAGGTGGTTTTTGCCGCCGAACTACTCTACGCCGGAGCCTTCCGTCTCGAGAATTTCCCGCCAAATCTTTTGCATCCGGCGGTTCTGATCGAATGCCCGAGAATGCTTTTCCCGTTTGCCCGCCAGGTGCTGGCCGATGCGACCCGCAATGGCGGCTTTCCGCCCCTGATGCTCGATCCCATCGATTTCGCCAGCATGTATCAGAAGCGAATGCAGCAGCAGGCGGCACCGGCGACCGCCTAGTCAGGCAATCGATGACCACAAGGCGTCGTCGAGTTCGCCCACCATGATGGCGTGGGCGTGTATTTCAAATTCGGTCAGGCGCGGCGCAAGCGGCCTTGGCCGGCTGATGGCAATGCTGCTCCAGACCGCAGCGTTCCGGATCACCGCCGCGGCGGGGAGGCTCAAAGCGGTCTGACGGCCACCGACAAGTTCGAGATAGACCTCGGCCAGCAGTTCCGAGTCCAGCAGCGCGCCGTGTTTAGTCCGCTTCGAATTATCGATACCGTAACGGCGGCACAGGGCGTCGAGGCTGTTCGGCCCCATGGGATGGCGCTGACGGGCGAGATGCAACGTATCGATCACTTGTCCGGGTAAAATGGGTGGATGCCCGACATAGGCGAATTCGGAATTGAGGAAGGCTAGGTCGAAACTCGCATTGTGTATGACGATGCGGGCATCCGATATGAATTCCACCAGACCTTTGGCCACCGCAGCGAACAACGGCTTGTCGCTCAGAAACAGGCTCGTTAGTCCATGAACCGCCTCGGCCTCCTGCGGCATGTCGCGTTCGGGATTGACGTAGGCGTGGAAGGTGCGGCCGGTTGGAATATGATTGATGAGCTCGACCGCGCCGATTTCGACGATGCGGTGGCCCTGCGATGGCTCGAGGCCCGTCGTTTCCGTATCGAGGATGATTTCTCTCATGATCCGATTCGCGCCGCCTCTTTGCGCAATTGTGCCACGATCCGGGCGACCTGGGCAGCGGCAGCCTTCATTCCCAGCGCGCTATCCACCACAAAATCCGCTTTCCGCCGCTTTTCCTCATCCGGAATCTGACGAGCAAGGATCGCCTCGAATTTCTCCGGCGTCATGCCGGGGCGCGCCAATACCCTCTTCCTTTGAATCCCGGCAGGCACGGTGACCACGATCACCTTGTCAACATGCCGCTCCAGACCTTTTTCGAAGAGCAGCGGAATGTCCAACAAGATGAGTTGCTCCAATTTTTTGCGGCCGTCGCCGACAAATCGCGCCCGGGCTTCTTCGACCAGCGGGTGAATCAGGGATTCCAATCTTGCAAGGGCAGCCGCATCGTGCATGACGATGCCGGACAGACGCTGGCGATCCACTTCGCCATTCTGGACGGTGCCCGAAAATTCCCGCTCTATGATGGGAACGGCGGCGCCGCCTTTTGCATAGAGACGGTGAACTTCCGCATCTGAATCGAAAATCGGAATGCCGTGGGCAGCGAACATTTTCGTGGTCTCGCTCTTGCCCATCGCAATCGATCCCGTGAGCGCGGCGACGATCATGGCGTGAAGTTCGGATCGATATCGCGCGCCACCAGAGCGTGGAGTTCCGGGGTCACAGTGGGGCGCACGCCAAACCACAGCTCGAATCCCCTGACGGCCTGATGCAGCAGCATTCCCAGTCCTTCCACCGTGACATTTCCTCTCTGGCTGGCGTTTTCCAAAAAAGCCGTTCTGAGCGGCGTGTAAACGATGTCGGTGACCACCGCATCTCCGGGCAGCTGCGACAGATCGATGTCGAGCGGCGGTTGGCCCGTCATCCCCAGTGACGTGGCGTTGATCAGCAGTCCGCACTCCGCGAGAATGGCGCCGCGGCGTTCCCATGCAACAGGCTTGACCTGTTTTCCAAACCTTTGGACCAGCGCTTCGGCACGCTCAAGGCTTCGATTGGCGACAACCAGTTCCGCCGCGCCGGCGTCGAGAACCGCGCCGGCGATCGCAAGGCTGGCACCACCGGCGCCCAGCATGACCACGCGCTTTCCTTCGAGAGAAAATTCGGGAACACGCGATCGAAGGCTGGCGAGAAATCCCTCACCATCGGTGCTGGTGCCATTTGCTTTTCCATCTTTCAGAAACACGGTGTTCACCACGCCCAGACGCTGCGTAGCAAGATCATCGATTGCGACAAGCTTGAACACTGCTTCCTTGTGGGGCAACGTTACATTGCAGCCGATATAATCGTTCTCTCCTATCGAGCTGATGAATTCGAGCAGCCGCCGCTGTTCAACCGGCACACGCTCGTAGTTTGCCTCTATGCCATGCAGGTAGAGCCAATAGTTGTGGATCAGTGGTGATCGCGAATGGCCGATGGGCCAACCGATGACACAGCTCTTTTTCACCGCTCAAGCCCGCCTTGTTTGCGCAAGAATTCAAGCAGCGGCAGGAGTGGCAGACCCAGAATGGTGAAATAGCTCCCTTCGATCTTGTCGAACAGTTGCAGTCCGCTTTCCTCCATCTTGTAGCCGCCGACGGAAGAGGTGAGGCCATCGCCTACTTCCGCAATGTAACGGTCCATGAACGCATCGGAGAAATCGCGCATGGTCATCCTGGCGCTGTCGTGACAGTTCCAAAGGATGATGCCATCCCGTGCGCAAGCAACGGCGGAATGCAGCATGTGGGTCTTTCCACGCAGGAGTTGCAGGTGTTCCCTTGCCTCCCCGGTGTCGCGTGGCTTGTCCAGGATCACATGTCTGAACGACAAGACCTGGTCGGCGCCGACGATCAGCGCGTCCTTCATCCCGATCGAAACTGCCTGTGCTTTCGCTTCGGCCAGCCGGGTCGCCAACCGGTCAGGGTCTCGCTGCCCCTGCGCCTTGATCGCCGATTCATCGACGCCGGGCGCACATATGCTGAATTTCACGCCCGCCGCCCTCAGAAGTTTCTGGCGAATTTGGCTTGTCGAGGCGAGAACTATGGTCACCTGGTGGTCAACCTGCCATCTCACCCGCGTTCGCTCAACAGATTGAGGACGGCAGCAGCGGTTTCCTCGACGGAGCGCCGCGTAACGTCGATCAGCGGCCAGTTGCGGTCCAAGCAAAGCTTTTTCATGTTGATGATCTCCTCGGCGATCTGCCGTGGATCGGCGTAAGCGGTCGAATCCGATTCCTGCAGCGTCAACAGCCTCTGCCGTCTGATCTGGGCGATGCGCTCGGCACTTGCCATCAATCCCACGATCAACGGTTTCTGCGCGTTGACGAGACTTTCGGGGACAGCAATTCCAGCGACGATCGGAATATTCGCCGTCTTGATGCCGCGTTGAGCCAGATAGATACTGGTGGGCGTTTTCGATGTACGGCTGATACCGATGAGGACGACGTCGGCTTTTTCGAGATCGTCGGCATTCTGACCATCGTCATGGCTCATGGTGAAGTTCAACGCGTCGATGCGGCGGAAATATTCGGCGTTCAATGCATGCTGGCGGCCGATCTGCGGCCTGGACTCGGCGTTGAGATAGCGCGCCAGACTGCTGATGACGGGATCGAGGATCGAAATGCATGGCACGCCGATCCGGCTGCAGTCTTCTTCCAAAAGATGGCGAAGGTCCTTGTCGATGATGGTGAAAAGCACGATGCCCGGCTGACGTTCGATCTCGATTAACACGCGCTGCATCTGCTTGGGCGTACGTACCAGCGCGTAGATGTGCTCGGCCGGCTGGTAGTCGGAATAATGCGCGGCGGCCGCCTTGGCGACCGTATTGAGCGTTTCACCCGTCGCATCGGAAATAAGATGCATATGAAACAAACGACCTTGCGGCTTCACTGGAATTACCGTTTCAGAGGGGTGGGCAGAATGTGGATAACTTGGTCTGGCGAACCGGCGAACCGTGTAACGGGCGATCTTTCACAAGTTTTATCCAGTCGTGCGATGGTTTGCATGAGGTGTCGCTCATTACGGGCATAAGTTAGGGTCATGAACAAGCTGTGGACGGGCGAGGGTCAAGTTCCTCCGGCATAAATTAAGGTCTTGTTAACCTTCGTTAACTTTCTCTTAACAAGAATGGTAAAATACGCAAAGCAAAGTGGGGACACGTGGTTTTTCAGCGATGTCACTGGATTTCCCTGACTCTCCCGCTTTCCGCCGCCTATACAACAATAACAATAAGACTAAGAAATAGGTTTTAAGAGAAGACGGTGCGCCAGAAGCCCCTTATCAGTGTCCTTGAAAAAGGAAAGCCGTCACGGCGTCCGGTCTGGTTCATGCGACAGGCTGGGCGATATCTGCCGGAGTATAGAGAGGTGCGCGCCAAGGCTGGATCGTTCTTGAGCCTGTGCTACAATCCGCAACTTGCAGCTTTGGTCACACTGCAGCCCCTCAAGCGCTACGACCTCGATGCGGCTATTGTCTTTTCCGACATCCTCGTCGTACCCCATGCCATGGGTCTCGACCTTAATTTCAAGGAGGGCGAAGGTCCCATCCTCCAAAAGGTCGGGAACGAAAATGCCGTGGCGCGTCTTTCCCCGGTCAACGGCTCGTGGCAGGTCGCATCCGTCTGCGAGACATTGCAACACGTTTCGCAGCTGCTGCCGCAAGGTTGCGCCCTTATCGGCTTTTGCGGGGCCCCCTGGACCGTTGCGAGCTATATGATCGAGGGCGGCAGTTCGAACCGGTCACTGGCCCTGAAGGCCGCTGCTGAAAAACCGGCGTGGTTCGCTACGCTCATCGCGTTTTTAATCGAGCAATCGGTCGTGTTTCTTTCAGCGCAGATCAAGGCCGGGGCGGAAGTTGTGCAGATCTTCGATTCCTGGGCTGCCGATCTTTCATCCCCGCTTCGGCAGCTTTGGGTCGATGGTCCCATCGCCCAAATGACCGAGAGGCTGCGGGCACTCCATCCCGACATTCCGGTCATTGTATTCGCCAAGGGCGTGGGGGAAGCGCACCAAGAGATCGCGCAAAAATCCGGATGCCAGGCGGTAGGCATCGAGGCGGAACTGTCGATGGACTGGGCCAGCAAGCACCTCTCTCCCTTGTGCGCGGTACAAGGTAATCTCGATCCCATGGCCCTGCTGGGCTCCGAACCTTCGATGGTGGAGCAGACCGCGGCCATTTTGCAAGCAATCGAACCGCGCCATCATATCTTTAATCTTGGTCATGGCATCAAGCCGGAGACCGATCCCGATCGCCTCGCCAGGGTTGTGCAGACCATCCGGGAACATGATGCTGGTGGCCATGGCTGACTTTTACCTGTGGCTTAAGGCCCTGCATGTCATCGCGGTCATTTCCTGGATGGCGGGTCTTTTCTATCTGCCGCGGCTGTTTGTTTATCACGCGGACTCAGAGTCAGGCGGCGCCCTATCCGCCCAATTCAAGATCATGGAATACCGGCTGGCTCGCTATATCATGCTGCCGGCCGCACTCGCCGCCTGGGCTTTCGGCATCGCCACCGCCCTTTCGTCCAATAATTTATGGATGATGCCAACCTGGCTGATCGCCAAGCTCATCGCGGTCGTCGCGCTGACCGGCTTCCACGTACTTTTGGTCATGCACCTGCGGGAGTTTTCCGCCGACAGACGCGTCCATGGAAGCCGGTATTTCCGGATGATCAACGAAGTTCCAACCGTTCTCCTCATAGTCATTGTCATCCTGGTGGTGGTGAAGCCTTTCTGAGTGGGTTTTTAAATCGCTTGGTCCTGGCAGCGAAATTTGGTATGAGGCTTGCGCGGCCGACGCTAAGGTTTCTTGTCTTGCCGTAACTCCCCCCGCACCGGTGCCGCTTTCCAGGCCCACTCACCCCCATTTGCATTGTTGAAAAGACATGACCGATATCGCTCAAATGAAAGAAACGAAACTTCAGGACTTGAAATTGAAAACCCCTGCTGAGCTCGTCAGTCTGGCGGAGGAACTGCAAGTCGAAAACGCCAGCGCGCTTCGCAAGCAGGAATTGATGTTTACCATCCTGAAAAATCTCGCGGCGCGCGAAGTCGAGATCATCGGCGAAGGCGTCATGGAAGTCCTTCAGGACGGTTTTGGATTCCTGCGTTCGCCCGACGCCAATTATCTGGCGGGACCGGACGACATCTATGTCAGCCCGAGCCAGATCAGAAAATTCACATTGCGCACCGGCGATACAGTGGAAGGCCAGATTCGCAGTCCTAAGGATGGCGAGCGCTACTTTGCACTGGTCAAAGTCAACACGATCAATTTCCAGGATCCGGAACATACCCGCCATAAGGTGCATTTCGACAATCTGACGCCGCTCTATCCAGACGAGCGCTTCGAAATGGAAGTGGCGGACCCCACCAAGAAAGATTTTTCCGCCCGCGTCATCGATATCGTGGCGCCTCTCGGCAAGGGCCAGCGCGGCCTCATCGTCGCACCGCCGCGCACCGGCAAGACCGTCCTTCTTCAGAATATCGCCCATTCAATCAGCAGCAACCATCCCGAATGTTATCTGATCGTTCTATTGATCGACGAGCGGCCGGAAGAGGTGACGGACATGCAGCGTTCGGTGAAGGGTGAAGTCATCAGTTCGACTTTCGACGAACCCGCCTCGCGCCACGTGCAGGTGGCCGAGATGGTGATCGAGAAGGCAAAGCGCCTGGTAGAGCATGGACGCGACGTGGTGATCCTGCTCGATTCGATCACGCGGCTGGGGCGGGCTTACAACACCGTGGTGCCGTCATCCGGCAAGGTGCTGACCGTCGGCGTCGATGCCAACGCCCTGCAACGGCCGAAGCGCTTTTTCGGCGCCGCGCGCAACATCGAGGAAGGTGGCTCTCTTACCATCATTGCCACGGCGCTCATCGATACCGGCAGCCGCATGGACGAGGTTATTTTCGAAGAGTTCAAGGGAACCGGCAACTCCGAAATCATCCTCGATCGCAAGGTCGCCGACAAGCGGGTGTTCCCGTCGATCGACATCCTGCGCTCCGGCACTCGTAAGGAAGAACTGCTGGTGAAGGCGGATATCCTGAAGAAAACCTACGTTCTGCGCCGCATCCTCAATCCCATGGGAACCGTGGATGCGATCGAGTTCCTGCTCGACAAGCTGCGGCAGACAAAAACCAACGGCGACTTCTACGACTCGATGAATGCATAAATACGCTTCGGCAAGGCCAGGACGCTGAGCGCTTCGTCGACGCCCTGTAAATCGTGGGCCGGGGAAGCGCAGGTATTTCCCCGGCAGATGTAAAGTCTGTCTTGCGGCAACCCCGCCGCCTTTTCATACGCCGGATGATGGGGTGAAATTTCAACCCCCGCCGCTGCGTTCTGATAGACGACGTCCAGACCGGTGCTCGAGAGGGTTTGGCGAAAGAGGCCGATGGCTTTGGGCCCGGTGGTCACAATCTGGATGGCATCTGACAGCGCCAGCCAGGACTTCAGTGCCGTGGGTGCCGCGAAGGGGTTTGCCAGGATGTCTTCGGAGAAGGACGAAACGATCGTCTCGGCGCGTGTCAGATAGTCGGTATTGCCGGTCAGGTGGTACAATGCGGCGAAGTTCGCGATCATGGTTCCGTTGGCATTGGGTGTCGCGTCATCGGCGATACTGCGGGTTCTGACGATGAGGGCGTCGGCACGATCCGAGGAGAAGTAGAGGCCGCCTCGGGTTTGGTCCCAGAAATGTTTGAGAAGCGCCTGCGCCAGATTTTCCGCCGTCTGAAGATAGCGGGTCTCGCCCGTTAGCATATGGAGCGCGCGAGCGGCGGTGATGAGGTTGGCGTAGCCGTCAGCGGTGGCTTCGTGCCGTGCCTGCCCCGCCCGGTAGGCGTGAAGCAGGCGCTTGTCGCGCCACAACAGGCGCATGGTGGCGTCCATGGCGCGGACGGCCGCCGTCCTCCAATCGTCGCGCGAAAAGACCAGGGCTGCTTCGGCAAGGGCGGTGATCATGAGGCCGTTCCAATCCACCAATACCTTGTCGTCGAAGGCCGGGGGGACGCGCTTCCGTCGGGCAGCAAGCAGCAGGCGGCGCGCTTGGGCCAGCTGGCGTTCGACGGAGGGGTCGGCCAGTTCGGTCGAGGCGGAGCGATTGAGAATGGTATGGCCTTCCCAGTTTCCCGTTGCCGTGACGGCGTAGTGCCGCTCAAAAAGAGCGCTTGAACCGCGGGGCAGCACTCGCTCAATTTCGTCCTTTGTCCAGACGTAGTAACGGCCCTCCTCGCCCTCGGAGTCGGCATCGTAGCTGGTCGCAAAAGCGCCCTCGGGTGTCAGCATTTCGCGCAGGACGAAGCCGACAGTTTCCTCGATTCGGATGAGGAACAACGCATCTTGCGTTTCCAGCCATACCCGTGTCAGCAACGCTACATATTGCGCATTGTCAGAAAGCATCTTTTCAAAGTGCGGCACCAGCCAGTTGGCGTCGACCGAATAGCGCGCCAGGCCGCCTGCGAGATGATCATAGATGCCACCCTGGCTCATCTGCCGCAGAGAGTTTACAGTGGCGGAAAATGCCTCAGGCGATTTGTACCGCGCCGTCCACAGGAACGAGAATATAGGTGCCTGGGGAAACTTCGGTGCACCCTTCAGACCTCCCATAACCGGATCGATAGCTCGGGTAATCGCCGCCGCTGCGGCTTCCACATGCGATGAACGGATTTCGTGCGGGCCGGAATTTCGGCTTTCAGTCTCGAGGGCCAGGGTGAGGGCCGTGGCACTCGATACGATCTTCTCGGGTTCCTGCCTCCAGATCCGCGCCAGTTCCGACAAGACTTGTTTGAATCCTGGCCGGCCATACCGACTCTCTGGAGGGAAATATGTACCGCCCCAGAAGGGCTTTCCCTCAGGGGTGAGGAACATCGTCAGGGGCCATCCCCCCTGTTCGCCCAGGACATGCAGTGCCGACATGTAAATGCGGTCTACATCGGGGCGTTCTTCGCGATCAACCTTGATATTGATGAAGTTCGCGTTCATGAGTTTGGCCGTGGCGGTGTCCTCGAAACTTTCATGTGCCATCACGTGGCACCAGTGACAGGCGGCGTATCCAACCGAGAGAAGGACGGGCCGGTGTTCGACCACTGCTTTCGCAAATGCAGCGTCGCTCCAACCCATCCAGTGGACTGGGTTATCCTTATGCTGAAGAAGATACGGGCTTGTTTCCAGGTGCAGAAGGTTACCGGTCATATGTTTGCCCTCAGCACACAAAATGGTGTCGATTCGATTCCGAAATGATTTTTTCCGACACGATTTACGCCCTTTCGAGTGGGTCTGGTATGGCCGCCATTGCCGTTGTTCGCATCAGCGGTCGGGAAGCCCGCACAGTCCTCTTTCAACTTGCTGGAGCGCTGCCCGTTTCGCGCGTCGCCAGTCTCCGTCTTATCCGCGATCCGGCCTCAGGGGAAGTCGTCGACCGGGGGATGGTCCTTTGGATGCCGGGGCCTGAAAGTGCAACGGGCGAAGACCTCTGTGAGTTCCACGTGCACGGAAGCACCAGTGTTCTCGAGGCTGTTTTTACGCTGTTGAATGGTTTCCCGGATGTGAGACCGGCAGGCCCCGGAGAGTTCACTCGCCGTGCCTTCGCCAACGGCAAGATGGACCTTGTCGAGATCGAGGGACTGGCCGATCTACTGGCGGCGCGAACCGAAAGCCAGCGCAAGCTCGCAGTCCATCACCTGCTTGGCAATGCCAGCACTGTTTACGACGATTGGCGAACGACGCTTATCGGAATTCTCGCCCGGGTCGAGGCTGCGGTCGATTTTTCCGACGAGCAAGACGTCGTGGAGCGGGCGCTGGTCGAGGTTCAAGTGGATACGGCAGCGCTGTCGCGTGCGATGCTTGAGGCGCTTGGAAAAGCCGCTACCGCGCGGGCAGTCCGCGATGGTATCAAAGTCGTTCTGGCGGGGCTTCCCAACACCGGCAAATCGAGCCTTCTGAATACCATCGCCAAGCGGGACGCCGCCATCGTTTCGTCGCGGCCGGGGACAACGCGCGACGTGATCGAAGTGATGATCAATCTGGATGGTCTTCCGGTCATTCTCACGGATACTGCGGGACTTCGCAACGAAAACGACGACGAGATCGAGAGCATCGGGATGTCCCGGACTTGGAAGGAGCTTCACGCAGCGGACGTCGTCCTGTGGATCGGCGCTCCCGATATTGCGGGAAGTTTTATGGCGCCCGATGGTGTGGCACCCGATCTCCTTGTGAGGAATAAGGCGGACTTGATGGTCAAAGGCGAAAAAGGCATCGCGGTCTCTTGCCTGACTGGGGCCGGGATGGATGCGTTGCTCTTGATATTGTCGGACCTTGTGAAGCGTAGGTATGGCTCAACCGATCATGCTGTAGTGGTGCGCTCACGGCAGAGACAGGCGGTGGCAGAATCGATTCGGCACCTTAACGATTCCGGCCACCACGGTTCGTCTCATCTCGAGCTGCGGGCCGAGGAGCTTCGCAAGGCTGCACATAGCCTGGCGCGGGTGACCGGGAGAATCGATGTTGAAGACCTTCTCGATTCAATCTTTTCCACGTTCTGTATCGGCAAGTAGTACTGTTTCACGTGAAACGGTCTTTTGACCTTGCCGCCTGCGTCCCCTATGGAACGGCCATGACCCGGAAATATGATGTGATCATCGTGGGCGGCGGACATGCGGGCGTCGAAGCCGCGAGTGCTGCGGCGAGGACGGGTGCCAGCACCTGTCT
>JANLYR010000385.1:0-3306 GCA_031365765.1 Hyphomicrobiales bacterium
ATGACAGCGCCTCCTTGCCCTGCCGTTGAATCAACCAATCACACACTCTGCAAGCAGTTTAACAGGTCCTGAGCCTAGACGGAAGCCGAACGACCGCTTGAAATAGCGGAACCACATAAGCGGACCCTTTCTACCACCAGCCGCTGCTCACGAGCCGCCAGATGCAGTAATCTCCTTCCAAGACAAGAACCGCTTGAATTACTACATACGAAGCGTCTCGAATTCCAGTTCCGGAAATCCTTCTACGGCCGATTGATCGAGCCTGTCGTAATAATTATTTGCGCCGCCGAAATAAATCAGTTCTCTCGGTCCTTTGTCGTCGCGGTTTGCGCCCATCATCCAGGAATGGACCTTGTCACCGTGGGCCATCAAGGTTTGCCGATGGATGTCTGCGGTCTGGGCGGTCCACTCCTTTTCGGCTTCCAGCCGCGGCTTGAAGACGTCGAACCCTTCCCGCTCCATCTTCTCGATGCAGCGGGTGATCCAGATCACATTCTGCTCGATCGAGGTGGGCAAGTTGGCAAACGGTGCCTGCGGACCAGTGACGATGAACAGGTTCGGGAAGTCGGCGACGCAGACGCCCATGATGCTTTCCGAGACCGTCTTCCATTTCTCTGCCAGCGACTGGCCGCTGCTGCCCCGGATCGGAAATGCCTCGAGCGCGCCCGTGTAGGCCTTGAACCCGGTTGCGAGGACAATGATGTCGAATTCATAATGATCGCGCGTAGTGCGGATGCCGGTTTCGGTAATCTCCATCAGCGGTTCGCGCTTGTTGATGTCGACCAGATGCACATTGTCGCGATTGAACGCTTCGAAATAGCCATGGTCCAACGGCGGACGCTTGGCGAACAGGGGATAGTCGTCGAAGCTCGGCGACAGCAGCTCGGCGATCTCGGGATCGTTGACGCGTTCCTTCATTTTCGCGACGATAAATTCGGATGCCTCGCGGTTCGCCTCGGGGCTGACCAGCAGATCGTCGAACGTCTCGAACACCCAACGGAAGCTGCCGGTCCAATTTTCCTCGAAGATCCGCACGCGCTCTTCCGGCGGTGTGTCCACCAAGTTGCGGCCGACGGGGCTGTCGAAGGCCATGCCGAAGACATGATTACGGCACTTTGCGATGATCGCGTCGTAATTGCCCTTGATCTCGCTTTCCCACTCCGGAGTCATCGGCTTCTGCATCGCGGGAAGGACGTAGTTGGGAGTGCGCTGAAACACGGTGACGCTCCCGGCCGTCTCGGCGAGGACAGGCAGCATCTGGACGGTGGACGCGCCGGCACCGATGATACCGATCCGTTTGCCGGCATAGTCCACGCCCCCTTGCGGCCAGCGCGAGGAATGGAACAGCGGCCCCTCGAACCGGTCGAGCCCAGCAATTTCGGGAATCATCGGTTCCGAGATCATGCCCATCCCGCTGATGAAGTATTTGCAGGTGAAGGTGTCCCCGCCGCCGGTGGTGACGAGCCAGCCGCCACGATCGTTCATATACTCCGCCGCGACGATTTCCGTATTCAGCTGGATATGCGGCAACATGTCGCATTTGTCGGCTACGAAGCGCAGATATCGTTGCGTCTCCGCGCGGTCGGGGTAGCGCTGCGTCCACGACCATTCTTGCAGAATTTCCTTTGAGAAGGCGAGGCAGTAGTAATAACTCTCGCTGTCGGTGGCGGCGCCCGGGTAGCGGTTCCACGTCCACGTGCCGCCGATGTCCGACGCCTTGTCAAACACGCGGATGGAAAGTCCCGCCTGCAGCAAATAGTGGATCATTGCGAGGCCCGCGAAGCCGGCGCCGACGCCGATCGCATCAAAATCGAACTCGGCTGAACGCGTCCCGCGCGGCGCCGCAGCCACATCTGTGTTGACCATCGGTCCTTCTCCCAAAATACCCAACGGTTCTGTTGCTGACCGCTTGTCTCTTTTCGCGTTGTTCAGTCGAATCAGGCCGATCGGCGTCCATTCTCGCCGTCGTCCGCAGCGGCCTCGACCCCGATCTCTCGCAAGATGTCCACGCGATCAGAATCGCGTTGCCACATGCGCGGCGTCACAGTTTGCGTGTTCATGAAACGGGGTGCCGGGCTGGGCTGGATCAGGCCGCCATCCGAAATATAGCTTCTGCGAGCCAGATTATGATCGTGCGACGGAGCCTCGTCCATCGTGAGCACCTCACTGTAGCAGCAGTCGCGCTGTTGCAGCCGATCCGTCCAGCTTGATCGCGGCGCGGTGATGAAGATGGCGGCGAGCCGCGCCTTCATGGCGGGCCATTTGCTGCTATCAAACTGGTCTGTGAACATCGGATCGTCGGCTAGGCGCAGCCCATCGAGCAGCCGCCGGAAGAACTTCGTTTCGATCGCCCCGATCGCCACGAACTTGCCATCGGCACAGGCGTAGCAACTGTAGAACGGCGCCCCGCCGTCGAGCAGGTTCTGTCCCCGCGCCGCATCCCAGTTGGCATTATGCTTGAGCGACCACATCCCCGCCATCAGGGCCGTCGCGCCGTCGGCCATGCTGCAATCGATGACCTGCCCCTTGCCGCGCTGCCGGACCGCGAGTAGCGCCGTGACAAACCCGAAGGCGAGCATCATGCCGCCGCCGCCATAATCGCCGATCATGTTGAGCGGGGGCACCGGAGGCTGTCCCTCGGTACCTATCGCGGCGAGACAGCCGTTGAGCGAAATATAGTTCAGGTCGTGACCGGCCTGGTCCGACAATGGTCCGTTCTGTCCCCAACCGGTCATCCGGGCGTAGACCAGCCGGGAATTGCGCTTCATCAGGACATCGGGACCAAGCCCCAGGCGTTCGGCGACCCCCGGCCGGAAGCCCTCAATCAGGCCGTCCGCAGTCTCCACCAGCTTGGCGACGATCTCGACCGATTCGGGCTGCTTGAGATCGAGCGTGATCGACCGCCGCGAGCGCAGCAGAACGTCGCGTCGCTGGTCTTGGGCCAGCGGATCGACGCCGCCGGGACGATCGATGCGGATCAAGTCGGCCCCGTGATCGGCCAGCATCATCCCACAAAATGGCGTCGGCCCGATGCCGGCCAACTCGATCACGCGCACGCCCTCCAAAGGAGGCCGCATCAGGCCGATATCGACGCGATCCTCGCAAGTCATGGAAGATCCATTGTCATTTGGCGGGGTTCGAACAGGGCTGGTGCGCCGACATTTCGATGAAGCCCATACCCGGAAGATAGCCTAGACCCGCCGTTCACATCACCCTCCTGCCCGCCGCATTTTGCGGCCTCTAAAGAGATAGAAACCCCATTTATTTGCTCATGTCTAGCAAATAAATGGGCAGCGAAGAGCTGTG
>JANLYR010000439.1:0-1976 GCA_031365765.1 Hyphomicrobiales bacterium
CTGCCCAAAAAATGTAACGGAGGCGAGCAACATGTCCGACACAGGAATTGGCGCGCGGGTGCTGCGCAAGGAAGACAAGCGGTTCATCACAGGCAAGGGCCAGTATACCGACGACATCAACCTGAAAGACCAGACCTACGCCTATTTCGTGCGCAGCCCCCATGCCCATGCCACGATCAAGTCGATCAACACCGCCAAGGCCAAGAAGATGCCGGGCGTGGTTGATGTGTTCACCTCCAAGGAAGTCGAGGAAGACAAGATCGGCGGGCTCATCTGCGGCTGGATGATCCATTCCAAGGATGGCTCCGGCATGAAGGCTGGCCCCCATCCCATTCTCGCCAGTGGCAAGGTCCGCTTCGTGGGCGACCAAGTGGCCGTTGTCATCGCGGAAACCCGCGAACAGGCCAAGGCTGCCGCCCAGGCGGTTGTGGTGTCCTACGGCGTGCTGCCGCACAATGTGGACGCCGCGCAGGCCATGAAAACCAAGGCGCAAATTCACGACGTGGCCGCGGACAACCGGGTTTACAACTGGTCGATCGGCGATGAGGTGGCAACGAACGCCGCCTTCAAGTCGGCGGCTCATGTGACCAAGCTTGACCTCATCAACAACCGGCTCATTCCAAACGCCATGGAAACCCGCGCCGCCATCGGCTCCTATGACACGGGCGCCGAGCATTACACGCTTTACACCACGAGCCAGAATCCGCATGTGGCGCGTCTGGTGATCTCGGCGTTCCATGGACTGGCGCCGGAACACAAGCTTCGGGTCATCGCCCCCGATGTGGGCGGCGGCTTCGGTTCCAAAATCTTCATCTATGGTGAAGAAGTCACCTGCGTCTGGGCTTCCAAGCGCATCGGCGGCCGTCCCGTGAAATGGACGGCGGACCGTTCCGAGGCCTTCCTGTCGGATGCCCATGGCCGCGATCATGTATCGCACGCGGAACTGGCGATGGATGCTTCGGGCAAGATCACGGCCCTCAAGGTTCATACCATTGCCTCGATGGGGGCCTATCTGTCGACCTTCTCGTCGGCGGTTCCCACCTATCTCTATGCCACCCTGCTCTCGGGCCAATACAATATCCCGAACATCTATGCGGAGATCGATGCGGTTTACACCAACACCGCGCCGGTTGACGCCTATCGCGGCGCCGGGCGGCCGGAAGCCACCTATCTGGTTGAGCGCATCGTCGAAACGGCGGCGCGTGAACTGAAGATTGACCCGGCGGAATTCCGGCGGCGCAATTTCATCACCCAGTTCCCGCACCAGACTCCCGTCATATTCATGTATGACGCGGGTGATTACGGCGCGGCGCTGGATAAGGCGCTTGAAATGTCGGACTACAAGAACTTTGCCTCGCGCAAGGCGGCCTCCGCCAAGAACGGCAAGCTGCGCGGCGTGGGCTTTTCGGCTTACATCGAAGCCTGCGGCATTGCCCCTTCGGCGGCGGTGGGTTCGCTGGGCGCCGGTGTCGGCCTTTGGGAATCGGCCGAGGTGCGGGTGAATGCGGTCGGAACGGTGGAAGTTCTCACCGGTTCGCACAGCCATGGCCAGGGCCATGAAACGACCTTCGCCCAGCTCGTGTCGGAGCGCCTCGGGGTGGACATCAACAATGTGGCCATCGTCCATGGCGACACCGACAAGGTGCAGATGGGCATGGGCACCTACGGCTCGCGCTCTGGTGCGGTCGGCATGACGGCGATTTCAAAGGCGCTGGACAAGATCGAAGCCAAGGCGAAGCGGGTTGCCGCTGCCGTCATGGAAGCGTCAACCGACGACGTCGATTTCAAGGACGGCACCTTCACGGTGAAGGGCACCGACAAGAAGATGGCTTTCGGCGAAGTGGCCCTTGCCGCTTACGTGGGCCACAAGTTCAATTCCTCGGAAATCGAGATCGGCCTCAAGGAAACCTCCTTCCACGATCCGTCGAACTTCGTGTTCCCGGCGGGCGTCCACATCTGCGAAGTTGAAGTGGACA
>JANLYR010000442.1:0-4305 GCA_031365765.1 Hyphomicrobiales bacterium
CCCTTGGGCGCCGTCTTGCACAGTTCGATCGCGCCGGCGAAGGTGCCGCCGGCGGTGATGCCGACGAAAATTCCCTCCTTCCGCGCCAGTTGCTTTGCCCATGACATGGCATCGGCGTTGGAAATCGTCAGGATGCGGTCGATGACGCCTGTTGCCACCGCGTCGGCGGTGAGCTTGGGGATAAAGTCGGGGCTCCAGCCCTGCATCGGGTGCGGCTTCCATGACCCATGCGGAGAAGCAGCCGAGCCGTCGGGCTTTCTGGCCTGGTCGCCCTTGGACGTCAGCATCGGTGCGTCGGCCGGTTCGCACACCACGATCTTCGTGTCGGGGCGTTCTTTCGCGAGGACGCGGGCCACGCCTTTGAGCGTGCCGCCGGTGCCGAAGCCGGTGACCCAATAGTCCAGCCGTTCGCCCTTGAAGTCGGCGAGGATTTCCTGCGCCGTGGTGCGCGAATGCATGTCGGCATTGGCTTCGTTCTCGAACTGCCGGGTCATGAACCAGCCATGCGCCTCGGCCAGTTCCGTTGCCTTCTTCACCATCCCCAGCGCGCGCTCGGCAGCAGGGGTTATCACCACCCTGGCGCCGAGAAAGCGCATCAGGCGGCGGCGCTCGACACTGAACGGTTCGGCCATGGTGACCACGAGGGGATAGCCCTTCTGGGCGCAGACCATCGCCAGGCCGATGCCGGTGTTGCCGCTGGTAGCCTCGATCACGGTCTGTCCAGGCTTGAGTTCGCCCGACTTCTCGGCAGCCTCGATCACGCCCAGCGCCAGACGGTCCTTGACCGAGCCCAGCGGATTGAAGGCTTCGATCTTCACATAGAGATCGACGCCGGTTGGCGCCAGCCGGGTGATCTTCACCACCGGCGTATTGCCGATGGTCTCGAGAATGTTCGCGTATCTGCGGCCCATGACTCGCCTCCCGTTTGATCACATCAAATAGACCAATAGCGCAAATGGTAGAAGGCCCGGAGCGGGGGATCCGGGCCTTCTTCAAGAGTCTGCATACAGCAGGGGAGGGGGAGGGAGCAGACTCAGCTTCTCGGTAATTCCTTTTTGGGTTTTGGCGGTTGGACCTGGTTGACGGCAACCAGCCCTTCGTCTCGAATGGGAACGATGATGAGCTTTTCAGCGGTCACCGTTTCGCTGCGCCGCAGGTCGAAACTCTTCTCATTGGCAAAACCGACGCCGGAGGCGACGATGGTGGCCAAAGCTAGGGTCAAGACGAGGGCTTTCAGCATGTTCGATCCAAATACTCAGGTGAACAACTATGGGGGCCGGAATAGGTTCCGCATCGACCGAACAAAAAGTCCTTCAACAAAAGTTGATCGGACCGAACTATTCCGCCTTCACCTTCACATAGGAGCCGGGGGCGTCCTCGATGGTTTTCAGCTTTCCGCTGCCTGGCTTTGGTGCGGGAATTTTCTTGCCCGATCTGGGTGTTATCCACTGCAGCCAGTCCGGCCACCACGAACCTGGATGCTCGGTGGCGCCTTTCAGCCATTCCTCGACCGAGGGCGCGTCATTCTCGTTCGTCCAATATTGGTATTTTTTGGCGGCGGGCGGGTTGACCACGCCCGCGATATGGCCCGAACCCGACACCACGAGGCGGGTTTCGCCGCCCATGAAGCGGCTCACCCGGAACACGCTTTGCAGCGGTGCTATATGGTCGTCGCGCGCGGCGAGGTTGTAAACCGGAACCTTCACCTTCTTCAGGTCGATCCTGACATTGTCGAGCACCATCTTGCCCTGCGCCAGCTTGTTGCCGAGGTAGCATTCGCGCAGATAGAACGAGTGGACGCCCGCCGGCATGCGGGTTGAATCGGCGTTCCAGTAGAGCAGGTCGAAGGGCATCGGGTCCTTGCCCAGCATGTAGTTGTTGACCACGAACGACCAGATCAGGTCGTTGGAGCGCAGCAGGTTGAAGGCGTCCGCCATGCGCGAGCCGGGCAGATAGCCCTTGTCCTCCATGCGGCCCTCGATCCACTTCACCTGCTCCTCGTCGACATAGACGAGAAGATCGCCGGCCTTCTCGAAATCGACCTGGGTGGTGAAGAAAGTGACGGCGTTGATCCGCTTGTCGTTCTTGGCGGCCATGTAGCCCAGCGCCGCCGCCACCAGCGTGCCGCCGATGCAATAGCCGATGGCGTTGACCTTCGCCGCACCCGTGGCATCCTGCACGGCACCCACCGCGGCGAGGAAGCCGTCGCGCATATAGTCGGAGAAGCTCTTGCGCCCCTGCGCCTCGCTGGCGTTGACCCAGGACACGACGAAGACGGTGAGGCCATTCTCCACCGCCCAGCGCACGAAGGACTTCTGCGGATTGAGATCGAGAATATAGAACTTGTTGATCCAGGGCGGCACGATCAGCAAGGGGATTTCGTGGGTCTCGGCGGTCGCCGGCGCGTACTGGATGAGCTCCAGGATGTCGTTGCGAAAAATTACCTTGCCCGGCGTCATGGCGATGTTCTTGCCCAGCGCGAAGGCCGCCGTGTCGGACTGCTTGATGCGGAGCCTGCCGTCGGCCCCCTTCATGTCGCGTTCCAGGTGTTTCAGTCCCTCGACCAAATTGGCGCCGTTGGTGGCAAGGGTGGTGCGCAGCACTTCCGGATTGGTCAGCGCGAAATTGGAAGGCGACAGCGCATTGGCGATCTGTTCGACGTAGAAACGCGCCTTGTGACGGGTGTGATCGTCGAGGCCCTCGGCCTTTTTCACCAGGTCCTGCGCCCAGTTGGTGGAGACGAGATAGAACTGCTTGAGAAAATCGAAGACGGCGTGTTCCTGCCAGTCCTTGTCCTTGAAGCGCTTGTCGGTGCGCGACGGTGTGGCCAGCGGTTCCGCGGTTTCGCCCAGCGCCCGCGACCAGGCGTTCTGCCAGAGCTGCGAATAGCTCTGCCACAACTGCATCTGCGCCTCCATCAGGCGCTGGGGATCGGACATGTAGGACTGGGCCACGGCACCCAGCGTCTTCACCACCTGCTCGATCGGCGTCACCTGCGCGTCCGATTGCTGCTGGGCGAAATCGGGGCGCTCGGCGGCAAGGCGCGCGATCTGGGCCGCCTGTTCGAACACCCGCGCCATGTTCTGGGCGAACTGGACCGGATCGGCGTGCTTGAAATCGGAGGCGGAAGGTTCGGAAGCCTGGGTCATCGCCGTCACTCATACCAGATTGCGCGACAGTTTAATGGCAGGAATGAGGGGAAGGCAAATGGAGGCGATCGCGGGCAAGGCGGGGCCTTTGCTGGCGGCGGTCATTCCGCAGCCGGAGAAGAAGGGATGCGTGGGCGCTCCACACGCGAAGGTACCGGTCGTGACGTCCGGCATTGGCGCTAGGCAGCGCCCACGCTTTCGCGGCGATTTTCGACCCCGGCTCGCACTTCGACCGCGTGGGACCCGGAATGGCGGGCACCACCGTCTTTCTATCTCGCGATGCGCCGGTCTTAATGCCGACGGGTCTTGCCGGAGACTCCCGAGTGCGAAGCGAACGTTCCGCCCCGCCCGCAGGCGCCACATCCACCCCATCGCAGATCACCGTCATGACCAGGACCCCTTCCGGGATGGACGAGGAGGGGATTAGCGGATTAGGAATATATTGTCAAGGAATGTTTTGATATAGACTTCCTTGGGGTATGCAAGGAATCGTGCTTTGATCGGGAAATGTTGAGATATTCCCGCTTCCTTCGCCGCTGGGGGAAGGCTGCGTTACCTAGCCGTTCGAGCTTGTGGAATTGGGTACCTGTGTTGGGAGCGACGGCCCCCTGGCTCTTGGCGGAGCTGGGTCTGAAGGTGGAGTTCAGTCAAAATATTTGGGGCTTTCTAGCAAGCGCTGTAATCTGCGTTTTCGTAACATGGGTCGTCTTTTTTGCCACCCGTTTTTTGTTCCTTGCTCCTTTTTGGATTGCGGAGGAAGATGCAGAAAAGAGATCAGGATTAGAAAAACGACTATTGGAAACGCCTTTCTTGAGGCTTACATCCAGCACAATACCGAATACTGAGAATCCGCAGTTGGTGCTAAGAGTCAGCAACATCGGAAAGGAGGCAAACGTCTCCGCTAAAATCTTTCCACCACAGGGTATTGGGTTTCATGGTGACAGTGCGGGAATTGGGGGAATGCCAGCGTTGTGGCTAGGCCATTCGAATTCTTCTGCCAGAATACTGCATGGTGATGAATCATCTATTTTGCTTGCAACAATAGATGTCCCGGCCAAATCCATTTCAATACCATTTTATCGGGTACCAGGAACCCCCAACAATTGGCGACATAAAATCCCAGAGGGAAAAGAAGTTGAGTTGTTTTTTCGGGTTT
>JANLYR010000507.1:0-6428 GCA_031365765.1 Hyphomicrobiales bacterium
CGCGATGGCGTCCTCCGAAAAAAATACCCTGCAAGGTCTCAATAAAAGGCAGTGAGGTAAGGGTTCGAGTTGACCCAAACGAGATTGCTGATGACGAAATTCAAAGATAGCTTCGATACACGGTTTGGGTTTGATAGTCGGTTGGGGTTGCAATGCAGATTTACGACACGCTCGTCATCGGCGGTGGGCCGGCCGGCCTTACCGCCGCCATCTATCTTTCGCGGTTTCATCTCAGCGCCCTGGTCGCCGATGACCGGCGGAGCCGGGCTTCGCTCATTCCGTTGACGCGCAATCATGCGGGGTTTCCCAATGGCGTCACAGGCGACGAATTGCTGCGGCGGATGCGGGACCAGGCTTTGCTTTATGGCGCGCATTACGAACCCTGCGAAATCGTCACGCTGGAACACAAGGACGGGTTGTTCGTGGCCAACGGGACGATCGGTGCGCGGACGGTTCTCCTGGCGACGGGCGTGGTCAACCGGCGCCCTGCCATGGATGACACGCTGCATGCCGATGCGCTGGCGCGGGGGCTTCTGCGCTATTGCCCGGTATGCGACGGCTTCGAGGTGACGGACGCGCGCGTCGGCGTGATCGGCACCGGCAAGCGCGGCCGCGCCGAGGCCGAGTTTCTGCGAAGTTTCACCGCGGATGTGACGCTGATCGCGCCCGAGGGTCCGCACACGCTCGATGACGCGGAGCGCGCTGGCCTCAAGGATGCGGGGATCGCAGTGGTGGATGGCCCGTGCCTTGGATACGCGGCCCGGGGCGAGCAGATGGAAATTTCACTGCCTGGAGGGCCTTTGCGATTCGATTCGGTCTATCCGGCACTTGGTTCCGACGCACGGACGGAACTTGCCTCGGCCATCGGCGCCAAGCTGACCGATGAAGGCTGCCTTGTCGTCGACCGCCACCAGCGCACCAATGTCGAGGGCGTCTATGCGGCGGGCGATGCGGTGATCGGTCTCGACCAGATCAGCCAGGCGATGGGGCAGGCGGGTGTGGCCGCGACCACCATCCGCAACGATCTGGCGGCAGTCGCTCCCTTGCGCCGCTGAAGGCGTTGCCATATTGAGCGGCCTCGGCAATCAGGCGGAAATCCTATGGCGAATGCATTGCGTCTCGGCGTGGCGGGTCTGGGCACGGTTGGAACGGGCCTGCTCGAGGGACTGAAGCGGCATCGCGAGGCGATTGCGGTCAGGGCCGGGAGGGCGATCGAGGTCACCGGGGTCAGTGCCCGGGATCGCGGGCGCGACCGGGGGCATGATCTCTCGGCGCTCCACTGGTTCGACGATCCGGTGAAGCTGGCGCAAAGCCCCGCCATCGACGTGTTCGTGGAACTTATCGGGGGAGACGGCGATCCGGCTAAGGCCGCCGTCGAGGCGGCGCTTAAATCGGGCAAGCATGTGGTGACCGCCAACAAGGCCCTGCTGGCGCACCATGGCGTGCAACTGGCGGAACTGGCCGAGACGCACAACGTCACACTCAATTTCGAGGCGTCGGTGGCGGGCGGCATTCCCATCGTCAAGGCGCTGCGCGAGGGCCTGGCCGGCAACCGCGTGGGAAAACTGTTCGGCATTCTCAACGGCACCTGCAACTATATCCTGACCAAGATGGGGGCCGAGGGACGGAGCTTCGCCGAGGTTCTGAAGGAGGCGCAGGATCTGGGCTATGCCGAGGCCGATCCGACATTCGATGTCGGCGGTTTCGATACCGCGCACAAACTGGCGGTGCTGACCTCGCTGGCTTTCGGAACCCATGTCAATCTCAAGGCCATCGATATCGAGGGGATCGAGCAGGTGACGCTCGACGATATCCGCAATGCCTCCGAGATGGGCTACAAGATCAAGCTGCTGGGCGTGGCCGTGGCGCATGACGGCGGGATCGAGCAGCGCGTCCATCCGACCCTGGTGCCCAAGGGCTCGCCCGTGTCCGATACCGACGGCGTTTTCAACGCGGTGGTGGTGAAGGGCGACATGGTGGGTGACCTGATGCTGGAGGGCCGGGGAGCCGGTGCTCATCCGACAGCGTCCGCCGTCATCGCCGACATCGTCGATATCGCGCGCGGCAATTTCCGCCCCGCTTTCGGCGTGCCGGCGGGGATGCTCAAGCCTTATGCGGCGGCACCCAAGATCGCCCATGAAGGCGGGTTCTATGTGGCGCTCACGCTGGTGGACAGGCCGGGGTCGGTTGCTGCGGTGGCGCGCATCCTGGCGGATGAAATGATCTCGATCGAAAGCATCGTGCAGCGCGGCCTCACCGAAAAACATGCCAAGCGTGCGACGGCGGCGTTCATTCTGATCACGCATGACACGGTGGAGACGGCGATGCGCGCCGCACTCGCTCGGATCGAGACCGACGGCCATGTGGCGGCACGCCCCAGGATGATCCGCATTGAGCGACTCTAGGGCGCAACCTCCCCACATAGCCTGGCATGACTGACAGGCCATTCCTCAACGTCGAGCGTTCGGCCACCGGGCGGCGGTGGGTTTCGCGATTGCCGGATGCGCGGATGGCGCTGGCGATTTCACAGCAGCACGATCTGCCGGAAATTGTGGGCCGCGTGCTGGCTGCGCGGGGTGTCGATACGGAAGCCGCCGACGCCTTCCTCAATCCCACCATCCGCACGCTGATGCCGCAGCCCGCGGCACTGCGCGACATGGAGAAGGGGGCGGCACGCCTGGCCGATGCGATCATGGCGGGAGAGCCCATCGGCGTCATCACCGATTACGACGTGGACGGCGTATCCTCGGCGGCGCTGCTGGTGCGCTTTCTCCGGGCCACGGGCACCGAGGCGCTGGTCCATATCCCCGACCGGCTAACCGAAGGCTATGGCCCGAGCCTTGCCGCCGTGGCCAACCTGAAAGCCAAAGGTGTCAGCCTGCTGATGACGCTCGACTGCGGGGTGGTGGCGCATGATCCGCTGGCCCATGCGGCCGAACTGGGGCTGACCGCGATTATTGTCGATCATCACCTGGCGGGCGAAACGCTGCCGCAAGCGCATGCGGTGATCAATCCCAACCGGCAGGACGATGTATCGGGGTTCGGCTATCTGTGCGCGGCCGGCGTCACCATGATCCTCGTTGCCACCGTCAACCGGATGCTGCGCCAGCGCGGATTTTACGGCGAGGCGCGGCCCGAGCCCAACATGCTGCAATGGCTCGAACTGGTGGCGCTGGCGACGGTGTGCGACGTGGTGCCGCTGAAAGGGTTGAACCGCGCCTATGTGAGCCAGGGGCTCAAGGTGATGGCGCGGCGGGCCAATCCGGGGTTGGCGGCGCTGGCCGACATCGCCCGGCTCAAGCGCCAGCCCGATTGCCACGCGCTGGGCTTCATGCTGGGGCCGCGACACAAAGCGCCAGGGCGGATCGGCAGCGCCTTTCTGGCGTTCGAACTGCTGGTGACGGATGACAAGTCCGAGGCCAACCGGCTGGCGCAGGAACTCGAACGCCTCAATCGCGAGCGCCAGGCGATCGAGATGCGCGTGGTCGAGCAGGCGGTCATACAGGCGGAACAGGCGATGGGAGCGGAGCGCCGCCCGGCGGTGCTGATGGTGACGGGCGAGGGCTGGCATCCGGGTGTCGCGGGGCTTGCCGCCTCGCGCCTCAAGGAACGCTTCGGGCTTCCCGCCTTCGCGCTGGCCTATGCCAGGGGTGCGCTTGAAGCGAGCGGGTCGGGGCGCTCGATCGCCGGCGTCGATCTGGGCTCGGCGGTGCAGGCGGCGTTCGGCCAGGGCCTCATTGTCAAGGGTGGCGGACATGCCATGGCGGCGGGGCTCACGGTCGAAGTGGCACGGCTCGCTGAACTGCGCGCCTTTCTCGATGCGCGCCTCGGCCCGCAAGTCGCCAAGGCCGACAATCGCTCGCTCGCCATCGACGGCGCGCTGACGGCGGGCGGCGCCACGCTGGACCTCATCGAACTCCTCGAACAGGCGGGGCCTTATGGCGCGGGGCATCCTTCGCCGGTTTTCGCCTTTCCGGCGCACCGCGTGCTCTATGCCGACAAGGCCGGCAGCGATCACATCCGCTTCACGCTTGCCGCCGACGATGGCCGCCGCATCAAGGCCATCGCGTTTCGCGCCATGGGCACGGCATTGGGCGAAATGCTGTTGTCGGAGCGGAGTTTTCCGCTCCATGTGGCGGGGCGGCTGTGCGTCGACGACTGGGGTTCGAAGCGCGTGCCGTCACTGCAGATCGAGGATGTGGCCGCCCTTGCCTGAAACAGCGAAGCCCCCTATAGAACCCCGATTCCGGCACGGGCGCCCTTCGTCTATCGGTTAGGACGACAGCCTTTCACGTTGTAAAGACGGGTTCGACTCCCGTAGGGCGCACCAGCCGCATTCTTCACCCATTCCCTCATCCTGTCATCCCGGGCTCGTCCCGGGGAACCATGGTGCAACATGCGATGCGCTGGAGATTGTTGCGGCATGGGTCGCCGGAATAGATCCGGCGACGACAGATTGGGAGACTGTATCACCTCGACTTCCGCGCCGAAGCGTTCAGCGCCGCTGCGGTGCGGATGAGCGCTTTCAGTGCCTTCGCGTCGAGCTTGTCACCCTCATGGAGATCGATGGCGCGGCGTACTTTGCCGTCCAGGCTTGCGTTGAACAGGCCGGACGGATCGTCGAGGGCTGCTCCTTTGGCGAAGGTCAGCTTCACCGCGCTCTTGTAGGTCTCGCCGGTGCAGAGGATGCCATCGTGCTCCCACACCGGATCGCCGCGCCATTTCCATTCCTCGACCACGCCGGGGCAGGCTTCGTGGATGACAGCGCGAACGCGCGCCAGCATCTCGCCTCGCCAGTCGGCCAGCGAGTTTATTTTTTTGTCGATCTGGTGGGAGGGGCCGTCTTTTTCCTTCTTCTTCACATGCGATCTCCCGGAGGGCTCGGGCCGCCGTCAGGTGCTGGATACGAAAGTGGCGCGCGTGACGGATATGGTCATGCCCGTAGCGCCGCTGTCGATGGCGATCACCGCGTTCAACTGCTGCACCAGCGCCTGCACGATCGCCGTTCCCAAACCCGAATTTGCGTTGGCGGCCTGGTTTTTGCCGACACCATTGTCGGAGACCGTCAGCTTCCAGTCGTCTTCCCTGGTTTCGTATGTCACCTTGATCGTCGCATTCTTCCTGGTGACCGGAAAGGCATGCTTGATCGCATTGATCACCAGCTCGGTGACGATCAAGCCCAGACTTACCGCCTTGTCCGACCCGATCATGTCGTGCACGGCGCTGACTTCAATGGCAATGGGCTGGCTTTCCGCAACCATCGATGCGGCGAGACTGGCGCAGAGTTTCGACAGATAGGAGCTGACCTCGATCCGGTCGATTGCGTCGGTGGCATTAAGTTGGCGCTGCACCTCGGCCACTGACAGCACACGCTGATGCGCGTCCTTCAAATGCTGCCGCGTTTCCTCCGAAGACACCGCGCGGGCCTTCAGCATCAGGATGCTGGCGATGATCTGCAGGCTGTTGGCGACGCGGTGCTGCATCTCGCGGAGCAGGCTATCCTTCTGGCGCAGCAGTTCTTCGGTTCTCCGGTGCAGGCCGTCCTTCTCCCGCTCGATCAAGCGGCGCGCGGTGACATCGGTGAAAGCGAGAAGGATATTCTTGCCCGAGCCCGCGCCGTATGTCACTTCGCGGGCGTTGAGCAGCATGGTGCGGTGGCCGAGACCCGGAAATTCACCGTCGAACTCGAAGCCGCTGATCGCCGCATGCTGGGGGATGATGTTTTCGAGGAGGGTGCGGAGGGCGGGGATGTCCCATTGGTTGTTGCCGAGCGAATAAAGCAGGCGCCCCCTCGTCTCGGCGGGATCTAGCTTGAAGGTTTGATAGAACGAGAGGCTGGCGGACAGCACGCGAAAGTTGCCGTCAAGCACAATGAATGGCTCAGGGATCGTATTGACGATCGCCTGCGCCAGAGTCTGCGCGGTTTCGAGATTTCCAAAATCGAGCATGGGCCTGGCAAGTTATTTCAACCACAGGTTCCATAGCACTCATTTGACCGGGCGTTCAGGGCTTATTGGCACAGGCTTAAGCAGGCGCCGCGCGCGGGGCTCGCTTCCCTAACGCGGGGCAATGGGTTAAGAGCCGGGCCAGCGCCGCAATCCCCATCAAAGGCTAGAACCAATGGCATTTTCCGCCCGCACCGTGAACCGGATTTCGTCCGCCGTGCTGCGCAGCGCCGGGTTCAAACCGCGCTATCAGACAAATCGCGGATTCTCGATCGAGGAGCGCTGGCAGATGCTCAGGGCTTGCGCTCTTCCCGGCGACCGGAACGTGCTCGACATCGGCTGCAATGCAGGGGAATTCACGGCGCGCTTTGCCGCCCAGGGCCAGTTCGCGCTGGGGCTCGACATCCTGTCCGAGACCATCGCCTTCGCCATCAAGCGCAATGCGCGGACGCCTAATCTGGCCTTCGGCGTGGTGGCGCTGTC
>JANLYR010000013.1:0-14273 GCA_031365765.1 Hyphomicrobiales bacterium
ACCAGTATTGTCGAGGCGCAAAGTGAGTACCGCCGCCTGGCAGTTCTGGTTTTGCGTGACATTGGTCCAATAGGTCAGATTGGTGAAATCCGTCAGCTTGACGCCTGAATAGGCGGTACTGCGAAAGCCCACATAGGCGTCGGCGTCGGCAAGAGTCTGGAAGGCGCTTCCGGCACCAGCAGGGGGACTGCCCGGTCCGGCTTCAAAGCCGCCCGTTCCACTTCCCAGGATGTGCACGGCCCATGAGCCAGGATTGGCCGGCGTGACCTCGACGACATCGGCCAAGGCCTGCGATGCCGGGAGCAATAGAGATGCCGTAACGTAAAGTGCGGCTTTCAGGTTTTTCATTATTGGAAAACTCCACTATAGTTCATTGGTTACACCGGACGAAAAAATTCGTCCTAACGTCAGGTAGCGCGCTGCCTATAAAAGTGTCAACTTTTCTTTAACTTGTTGAAATGTGCCTTTGCCCATGCAGGATCGATCTCTCAAGCGCCTGGAGGAACAGTCGGAACGGCTTTTGACGCCGCCCTCGGATGCGACCGAGGCGGACGATCCGATCGAGCGGCTTGGCATCCGCATCGCCCGCATCCTCGGGCCGCTGATCGCCATAGGCTTGATGATCTATCTCTACGCGGCCTATCTCTCTTGATGCCTCGCCCAGCGGTGTTGCGCTCCTTGGCACGCCTCTGTAAAACGCCCCGGCAATGACCAGCATCTTCATCGATGGCGAGGCCGGGACCACCGGTCTGCAGATCCGCGAGCGGCTGCGGGGCCGGTCCGACATTGAATTCCTGTCGGTCGACGCTGAACGCCGCAAGGATCCGGCGGCGCGCCGCGAACTGCTCAACAGCGCCGATGTGGCGATCCTCTGCCTTCCCGACGATGCGGCAAAGGAAGCCGTCCAACTGATCGACCCCACGTCGCGCACCCGCGTGATCGATGCCTCCTCGGCCTTTCGCGTGACGCCGGGCTGGGTCTATGGCTTTGCCGAAATGTCGCGCCAGCAGGGCGAGCGCATCGCCGAAGCAAACCGCGTCACCAATCCCGGCTGCTACCCGCAAGGGCTGATCGCATTGCTGCGGCCGCTGGTCGATGCGGGGCTTATGGCGGCGGACTATCCGGTCACCTACACCGCCATTTCCGGCTATTCGGGCGGCGGCCGCAAGATGATCGAGGACTATGAGGCGAAGGGCACGGACGCGACGCCCTTTCTTCCCTACGGCCTGACGCTCGCCCACAAGCACGTGCCCGAGATGACGCTTTACGCGCGCCTGACGCGCGAGCCGCTGTTTCAACCCTCCATCGGAAACTTCGCGCAAGGCATGCTGGGGACGATCCCGCTGTTCACCGAACTTCTCGACCGCGCCGCCACCGCGGCCGACATCCACACCTGTCTCAGCACCGCTTATGAGGGCTCGTCTTTTCTTGAGGTGGCGCCGCTCGAGGCGATCGAAAGATCGCCCGAGATCAATCCCCAGGCGCTGAACGGGACGAACCGCATGCGCCTGCATGTTTTTACCAATGACGAGCGCGGACAGGTGCTCCTCCTCGCTTTGTACGACAATCTCGGCAAGGGCGCTTCGGGTGCCGCCGTGCAGAATCTCAACCTGATGATCGGTGCGGAGGAAAATCTCGGCACCTCGCTCGCAGCCTGAAAGCACAAGCCATGCAGAAATTCGAAACCCTGACCGGGGTCGCGGCCCCCCTCAACATCGTCAATGTCGACACCGACATGATCATCCCCAAGCAGTTCCTCAAGACGATCCTGCGGACCGGGCTGGGCAAATCGCTGTTCTATGAAATGCGCTTCACCCAGGAGGGCGCCGAGATCGCCGATTTCGTGCTGAACCGCCCCGCCTACCGGAATGCCAAGATCCTTGTTGCCGGCGACAATTTCGGCTGCGGCTCGTCGCGTGAGCATGCGCCCTGGGCACTGCTCGATTTCGGCATCCGCTGCGTAATCTCGACCAGCTTCGCCGACATCTTCTACAACAACTGCTTCAAGAACGGCATCCTGCCCATCGTGGTGAAGCCGGATGAACTGGCAAAGCTCATGGACGATGCCGAGCGCGGCGCCAACGCGACGCTGTCGATCGACCTTCCGGCCCAGGAAATCCGCGGCCCCGACGGCGGCCGCATCACGTTCGACATCGATCCCTTCCGCAAGCACTGCCTGCTGAACGGCCTCGACGACATCGGCCTCAGCCTCGAAAAATCCACCCATATTGACGCCTTCGAAACCCGGCAGGCGGCACGCCAGCCCTGGCTCTAGGCTTGGAATCGATCCTCATCACGGTTCTGCCGGTCTTCGGCATGATCGTGGTGGGCTATGCCCTGGCGAAGCTGCGGATCGTCGAGGAGACGGCGGCGCAGGGCCTGACGCAATTTGTTTTCAACCTGGCGATCCCGGCGCAGTTGTTTCGCACCGTGGTGAGCATGCCCGAGCAGGACGCCTCGCCCTGGGGCTTTTGGTTCGCCTATTTCGCCGCCATCGGCATCAACTGGCTGGTCACCGCGTTCGCCGCCCGCAGGATCGGCGCCTTGTCGGTTTCAGGCGGCGCCGCCGCCTCGATGGCGACCGGCTTCGGCAATATAGCACTGCTTGGCATGCCTTTGGCGCTGGCGCATTTCGGCCCTCCGGCGGGCGTTCCGGCGGGCCTCATCATCTCCGTGCATGCACCGCTGCTGTGGCTGGCGGCAACGCTGCACCGTGAACTGGCGCAGCCCGGCGGCGGCGCCGGCTGGATCAGGATCGGGCGCGAACTGCTGTTCAGGCTTGCCACCAACGCCATCATCCTGGGGCTGATCGCCGCGGGGCTGTGGCGCCTGACCCATCTGGGCCTGCACCCGGTGCCCGACCGCATGCTGGCCATGCTGTCCGACGCCAGCATCCCGACCGCTCTGGTGGCGCTTGGCCTGTCGCTGTCGGGATTTCGCCTGAAGGGCCAATGGAGCAGCATGCTGGTGCTGATCGGCTTCAAGATGGTGCTGGCGCCCATCCTCGTTTTCTTGATGCTGCGCTATGCGGTGACAGTGCCGCCGCTGTGGCTTCAGGTGGGGGTGCTGCTGGCGGCAATGCCGACCGGGGCCAACGCCTTCCTGTTTGCCCATCGCCACGGCGAATCGGTGGCGGCGGTCTCAGGCGCTGTCGCGGTGGGAACAGCCCTCGCGTCCGTCAGTGCCACGGTTCTGCTCTACCTGATGGATACCGGTCTGCTGTGAACGGCGGCGTCGCTTAAGGCGTGGTGACGGAGAGGCGCCTGCCGAGCGCCAACGAGTTGTTCACCGTCGACAGGGTGACGGCGATCGGCGCGATGGTTCTGATCCATTCGACCGACGGCGCGTTGGTGATATAGATTGTGTCATCGGGCTTGATACCGAAGGCCTGGGCGAGGAACATCGTCTCGGGCTTCGACATGTTGAAGCGGAAGATGACCGGGCCCTCGTGCCATACGCCCTTCTCATCTTCCCAGGCATGCGGCTCGCGGATGCGGAAGACGAACACGCCGGTGGTGCTGGCCGTGTCATTGGCCAGGCCGCCGACCTGCGACAGCGCATCGAGCAGCGTCGGATTGCTTTTGGAAAATTCGACCTGACCGGTCTTGGCGACGGCACCCAGCGCG
The DNA here is from genome assembly GCA_031365765.1 of Hyphomicrobiales bacterium. Lineage (GTDB taxonomy): Bacteria > Pseudomonadota > Alphaproteobacteria > Rhizobiales > Aestuariivirgaceae > Aestuariivirga. The sequence continues at coordinate 3,627 of JANLYR010000013.1, forward strand.
TTGAACACCTTGGCGTCCGCCTCGAGGATGACCTCGTCGCCCGAACGCAGTTGCTTGTTGTTGCCGGCCTGCACCGTCGACAGCGGCACGCGGATCACCTTGCTGCCACGGCGGATCAGAACATCGGTCTGATGCGCGGGCTTGGTCGATCCCCCGGCCTTGTTGATGGCATCGAGAAGGGTCATCGGCCCTTCCATCATCGAGAAGCGCCCGGGCACCTTGACTTCGCCGCTGACCAGAACGCTGGACCCCCGGTCGGAAATCAGTTCGACATAAACCTGCGGCTCGAAGGTGACGCCCGCGAGCTTGCCGCGAATGCGCTGTTCAACCCGCTGCGGATCGAGACCCGCGACATTCACTCGCCCCGCATAGGGAATGGAGATGGTGCCGCGATGATCGACCCGGACGTTTTCGAAGGATGTGCCACCCGTTGCCAGCGAGGCAAACAGGCCACCCTCCTTGCTTTCGGAAATCTTTACGCGGAGCACATCGCCCGACGACAGGGCTACCGCGGGGGCGGAAGGAACGCCCGCCGTGCCGCCGCCGTCATCGCTTTTGACCACAAGATACTGGCCGACATTGTCGGCCGAAACCGGGACCAGCGAAAAGCCCGACAGGTCGGCTGATTCGGAACTGATCGAAAGCTCTCCGGGGCCGGCGCGCGGCGTGGCGCAACCCGCAAGCCCGAACAGCGCGGCGGCAATCATGGTTCCCTTTAGAAATCCTGCGATCATCGAAACGGTCGATCCCCATCCTTGCTCTGCGCGCCCGGTCCCACCCGGATCGACGCAACCCCGATCTTGCGCGATCGGGCTGCCCCTAGTTACCCTACCCCGCCGCCGCATCGCAAGCCTCCGAACGGCGCCTTGCGACGAAACATAACTCATTGATATTTTTGCAACAGTTAACACCACGTGCATTTTTTCCGGATGGCCGGAAGATTAAGAAACGTTAAGCTGGCCCTGCCAGAATTTCTGTACCCGCACCTTGTCGCCAAGAGTGACCGAAAGGGCCTGGCCGCCCTTGGCCAGATCGTGCGTGAGGGTTGGATTGTCCACGAGCTCATGCAGTGTCCGGCTCCAGCTTTCGGGATCGTTTGAAAGCAGCAGCCCGGATTTGCCATGGCCCACGATGCCGGAAAACGGCGGCAAGGCGGAATAGAGGCCGGCCGCGCCGAAGCCCGCGTGGTCGTGCAGCTTGCTGACCGAGCGTGCCTTGTTGAAAGCCGTGTCATGGGCGGGCGCGAGTGCGACATGGAAGCGGTTGGCACTGACGAAACTGCGATAACGCTGCCAGCTCATCGGCGAAAGATGGATGGCATTGTCGAGGCGCAGCATCTTTGGCGCATGGCCATTGAGGAAGGTGGTGAGCCTGGCATTGGGCCGTTCCTGGAAGAACCTGGCGAGCGCCGGTGTCACCATTTCAAGATCGCCCAGATGTGAGCGGGTGGCGGCGAACACCACGTCGAGCCTCTGGCCGGGCTGGTGATGGGCCAGCGCTGCGTTGCCGTGGCATTGCATGGGATCGAGCAGCAGCCCGTGCTTCTTGCCATAATAAGCGAGGATGCGTTCCGACGGCGCCACCACATGGGTGACAAGCGAAAGCAGCCGCCGCAGCACGCCATCGCGGAACGACAGCAGCCGGCTGCGATAGTCTGAAGGGAGAGTGAAATCCTGGTCCAGCGCCGAGAGATCGTCGTCGATCAGCAGGTAAACCCGGCGAAAGGCTTTTCGTTCGAGATAGGCCAGTTCGCGCTCATCGGCATAACGCACCACCACGGCGGCATCGCCGCACACATAGACGGTAGAGGAAACGCGGCGGATCGGCCGGTGCGGATGCGACAGCGCGGTGCCGATCATGTGGGCGAGCGGATCGGCGAAATACAGCGACGTGGTCGGAAGCTGCTTCCGTTTCCAGCGCATGAACGGCCCCAATTTGGACAGCGTTTGCCGCAGCCTGCTTGGTATTTTCCCCAAATCCCCTACCCGTATTTGCCCTATTAGGCCTTAAGCGCCAAAATGTAATAAATCGGTTAAGGAAGCAAGGGCGGAGTGTTTCCAAAATATCACAGAAGCAGCGAAACCGTCTCGTCCACGGATGCTTCCCAGTGCGGCAGGGACAGTCCGAATCGCGCCTGAAACCTGGTGCAATCCAAGCGTGAATTGACGGGTCGTCGCGCCGGCGTGGGATAGGACGCCGACGGGATCGGAACGAGCTTCGGGATGCGCTGCCCGGACGCCGCGGCCAGCGCAAAAACATGGGCCGCGAGCCCGAACCAGGAGACAGAACCTTCGCCCGCCAGATGCAGCGTCAGGGGCGTCGACCGATGCCGGAGCAACTCCGGGGCGATCTTGAAAATCGCATCGGCCAGATCGAGCGCGCTGGTGGGATTGCCGGTTTGGTCGTCGACCACGCGCAGTTCGTCGCGTTCGCCGCCGAGCCGCAGCATGGTTTTGACGAAGTTCTGGCCATAGGGGCTGTAGACCCAGGAAGTGCGAAGGATCAGCGCGCCGGGGTGGACGCTCCGCACCGCCTGCTCGCCCGCAAGCTTGGAGCGGCCATAGACGCCAAGCGGCGCGGTGGGATCGCTCTCGACATAGGGGTCCGGCTTGTCGCCGCCATAAACATAGTCGGTCGAGATGTGGATGAGCGGCACGCCGAGATGCCAGGCCGCTTCCGCCACGGCCCGGGCTCCGTCGCGATTGACCGCGTAAGCCAGGGCACTTTCCGCCTCGGCCCGGTCCACGGCGGTGTAGGCGGCGGCATTTACCACGATATCAGGTTTTGCCTCGGCCAGGATGTGGGCGACGGCCGCTGGCTGCTCGAGATCGAGTTGGGGCCTGCCCAGCGCCACGAGTTCGATACCGGGATGGTTGCGCACGCAGGCCCCCAGAGCGCGCGCCAACTGGCCCTCGCGGCCGGTGACCACGACTTTCATGCCGGCTGCGCCGTGCCAAGCCGCTCGCCGCCATAGCGCGCCTGGCGCACGCTCTCCCACCAGCCGCGATTGTCGAGATACCAGCGGATGGTCTTGTCCAATCCGCTTTCGAAGGTTTCCTCCGCCCGCCAGCCCAGGTCGCGCTCGATTTTACCGGCATCGATGGCATAGCGGAGATCATGACCGGGGCGGTCCCGGACAAAGCGGATGAGCGAGCGGCGGGAGAGGCCGGGCTTGGGCTCGAGCCGGTCCAGTCCATCGGCAACGGCCTCGACCACCGCGAGATTGCTGCGCTCGTTGCGGCCGCCGATATTGTAGGACTGTCCAACCGTGCCCCGGGTCACAACCAGCGCCAGGGCCCGCGCGTGATCCTCGACATGCAGCCAGTCGCGCACATTGGCGCCGCTGCCGTAAACCGGAAGGGCGAGTCCCTCGATGGCATTGATGATCATCAGCGGAATGAGCTTTTCGGGAAAATGAAACGGCCCGTAATTGTTCGAGCAGTTGGATAAAACCACGGGCAGCCCATAGGTCTTGTGCCAGGCGCGCACCAGATGATCGGAAGCGGCCTTGGAGGCCGAATAGGGGGATGAGGGCGCGTAGGGCGTGTCTTCGCTGAACAGCGAGCCATCGAGTTCGAGATCGCCGAACACCTCGTCGGTCGAGATGTGATGGAATCGAAAGCGCGAGCGGGCGGGTTCCGTGAGGTCCTCGTGATAGGCGCGCGCCGCCTGCAGCAGGGAAAACGTGCCGACGATATTGGTCTGGACGAACACGCCGGGTCCGTCGATCGAACGGTCGACATGGCTTTCGGCGGCCAGATGCATGACCGCATCCACGCCCTCGTCGCGCATGACCTTCAGCATCGCGTCACGATCGCAGATGTCGAGTCGGTAAAAGCGGTAATGCGGGCTTTGTGCGATCTCGGCCACTGCTTCCAGGCTCGATGCGTAAGTGAGCTTGTCGACATTGACGACATCAAAACCAAGGTCGCGCACCAGATGCCGGCAGACCGCCGACCCGATGAACCCCGCTCCGCCCGTCACCATCACCTTCATGAGTCAGAACGCGATCTGCGAAGCGATGCCGGCAAGGCGCGGCGCGGCGCGGTCCTTGTCCGACAGAACGGGCACGCCACCCGCCAGCGGCCATTCGACCGCCAGCGCCGGATCGTCCCAGCGGATGACGCGGTCGCATTGCGGCGCATAGGGCGCGGACACCTTGTAGGAAACCTCGGTCGATGGTTCGAGCGTCAGAAAACCGTGGGCGAAACCTTTGGGCACCAGAAGCTGGTTGAAGGCAACGGCCGAGAGCACGCACGATACCCATTTTCCATAACTTGCCGAATTCTCGCGCAGGTCAACGGCGACATCGAAGATCGAACCCCTCAGCACACGGATGAGTTTGTCCTGGGCGAACGGCGCCACTTGGAAGTGCAGACCCCGGAGCGTTGCCTTTTCCACCGACAGCGACTGGTTGTCCTGCACCCAATCGAGTGCCAGACCCTGATCCTCGAATTTCCGGCGCGACCAGGTTTCGGCGAAGAAGCCGCGCGCGTCGCCGGATTTGGCGGGCAAGATTTCCACGACGCCATCGATCGCCAGGGGGCGGAACTGCATCGCCTAGCGCCCCGCTTCTTCGATGACGCGGCGCAGATAGACGGCATATTCGGTGCGGCCCAGCGAATGCGCCCGCGCCAGCACTTCCTCGGCCCCGATGAAGCCCAGCATGAAGGCGATCTCCTCGGGGCAGCAGATCTTGTTGCCGGTGCGGGTTTCTATGGTGCGAATATAGGATCCGGCATCGTGCAGGCTGTCATGCGTGCCGGTATCGAGCCAGGCAAAGCCCCGCCCGAGCATTTCGACCGACAGGTCGCCCCGCTCCAGGTAGGCGCGGTTGATGTCGGTGATCTCAAGCTCGCCCCGGGGCGATGGCTTCACCGCCTTGGCGATCGCGACCACGTCGGCGTCATAGAAATAGAGACCTGTCACGGCCCAGTTCGATTTGGGTTTCGGCGGTTTCTCTTCAATCGAGGTGGCGCGCTGCTGGCCGTCAAACGCCACCACGCCATAACGCTCGGGGTCCGACACATGATAGGCGAAGACGGTGGCGCCGGATGTCCGCGCCGCCGCCGCCTGGCAGCGGTCCTGCAGCTTGTCGCCATGAAAGATGTTGTCTCCCAGCACGAGCGCAGCCGAACCGCCGGCGAGAAACTCCTCGCCGATCAGGAAGGCCTGGGCGAGGCCGCCGGGATGCGGCTGCTCGGCGTAAGTCAGATTGATGCCGAAGGCTGAACCGTCGCCCAGCAGATGGCGGAACTGCGGCAGGTCGTGCGGCGTTGAAATGACCAGAATGTCGCGCAGGCCCGCCAGCATGAGCACCGACAGCGGATAGTAGATGAGAGGCTTGTCGTAAACCGGGAGCAACTGTTTGGAGATGGCCAGCGTCAGGGGATAGAGACGCGTGCCGCTGCCCCCCGCCAGGATGATTCCACGCATTCCAACATCCACTCAGCCCGATCAGGGCGCCTTTTGTACCACGCTGCCGCGCCCGTCAACCGCGCACGCACGGAAGCGTCAAATTGGCGGTCGCCTTCAAAGTTTTGTGATTGATGACGGGCGTTCGAAGATCATGCTATCTTTCCGTTCGCGAGTCCGGAAGTTGAACGACGATGACCAAGGCCGATAGGCGCCTCATGCCCATCGTGTCGCTGGATATCGCGGGTTATACCCGCCTTATCCAGCGGGACGAATCCGCCACTTTGCAGGCTATCCACGAAGTGTTCGACGGTTTGGTGTCGGCAACCATCGGCGAGCATGACGGAACGATCTTCAAGCGGATGGGCGATGCGCTTCTGGCCGAATTTCCCAGCGTGATCGCGGCGGTCGAGTGGGTGACCCGGCTACAGCGCCACCTCTACGAGCACCCGGTGAGCGCGGGCGGCGGCGAAACCATTCAATTGCGGGCGGGCCTGGTCATGGCCGATGTCATGCTGGCGGGCGAGGAACGCTACGGCGAGGGCATCAATCTCGCGGTGCGCATCCAGGGCGTGGCACCGCCCGGCGGCATGGCCATGTCGAAATGGATGTATGAGTATCTGGCGGGCAAGATTGACCTGTCGCTGAGCGACATCGGTCCGCAATCCTTCAAGAATGTCGCCAAGACCATCCGGCTGTTCATCTGGCATCCCGATCCCAACGTGCAGCAGCGGATCGCCTCGACTCACGCCAGTACCGCGGCCCGGGAGGCCGCACCCGAACACCGGCCCTCCGTCGTGGTGCTGCCGTTCGACAACCTGTCGGCCGATCCCGAACAGGATTACTTCGCCGACGCGGTGGTCGAGGAGATCACCGCGACGCTGTCGCGCATCGGCGATTTTCTGGTGATCGCCAGGAACTCCGCTTTTGCCTACAAGGGCCGCAATGTCGATGTGCGCCAGGTCGGACGCGAGCTTGGCGTGCGCTATGTGCTTGAGGGCAGCGTCAGGCGGGTGGGCGAGCGCATCCGCATCACCGCGCAACTGGTCGAGGCTTCGACCGGCGCCCATATCTGGGCGGGCAAGGCCGAAGGCGCCAATTCCGACCTGTTCGATCTGCAGGACCGCATTGCCGAGATGGTGGCGGGCGCGGTTTACCCATCGGTGCGCAAGGCCGAGATCGAGCGCGCCATGTCGAAGCGCCCGGACAATCTCGAAGCCTACGATCTGGTGATGCGGGCTCTGCCGCATCTCTGGGCCCACCGCATGCATGAAAATCCCGAAGCCATCGTGCTGCTGGAAAAGGCACTGGCGCTCGACCCGCATTATGGGTTGGCGGCGGCACTGGCATCCTGGGCCCACGCCCAGCAGATCGTTTACAACTGGACGGCCGATCCGCAGGCCGAGCGCGCCAAGGGGCTGCACTTGATCGAGATCGCCGCCCGCCGTATCGGCGAGGATGCAACGGGACTAACGGCACTTGCCACCGCCATCATGCTGCTCGAAGGCAATGCCAGGCGCGCCATGGGCTTTGTCGACCGCGCCCTCAGGGTCGATCCCAATCACGCCTGGGCCTGGATGCGGCGCGGCTTCGGGCTGATCTATACCGGAAAGCCCGATGAGGCGATTGCCGCATTCGCCCGCGCCGAACGCCTCTCCCCGGTCGATCCCTTCACCTTCAACATTCATATCGGCATTGGGCTCGCCCATTTCGCCGCCGGGCGCTACCAGGAGGCGATCCGCTATCCCCAGATGGTGCTGGATGAACGGCCGGGGCTCACCTGGCCCTATCGCGACCTGGCGACCTTCCAGGCCCATGCGGGCGACCTCGACGGAGCCCGCGACGCGCTGGGCAAATTCATCTATCAACGCCCGCCCATGACAATCGCCTCGGTCGCCGACGGCCTCAAATTCATGGAGAAGCCGCTGCTCACCCGCTACATGGAAGGCTTGCGCATGGCGGGGCTGGAATAGCCAGCGGCGACATCACTCAGAAACAAGTCAGATCGCCGGTGTGTCCGGGCTTTCCTCCGGTCTGCCGCGCGGCCCCGGCGCGCCCTGATTGGGATGCTGGTGCACAGTGTCCATGCTGGTTTCAAAAAACTGGTAGCTTTGACGTCCGTTCTTCTTGGCCTGATACATCGCGGTGTCGGCATTCTTGATGAGCGCTTCGGCGTCTTCGCCATTGTCGGGATAAAAACTCATTCCGATGCTGGTGGTGATGTGCAGTTTCTTGTCGTCGATCATATGAAAATCGGTGACGGAAAGCAGAATGCGCCTTGCCGCATTGGCTGCCTTTTCAATGGGCTCGACTTCCGACAGCAGCACCACGAATTCATCGCCGCCGAGCCGGCTGACCGTATCTTCCTCGCGCACGCATTTCACCAGACGCTCGGCTACCGATTGCAGGAGTTTGTCGCCCGCCGCGTGGCCCAGCGTATCGTTGATATGCTTGAAGCCGTCGAGATCGAGGAACAGCACCGCGAATTTCCGGCCGTGGCGGCGCGACAATGCAATGGCGCGCTCGATGCGATCGTTGAGCAGCAGGCGGTTGGGCAGGCCGGTCAGGGCATCATGCTGGGCCATCCGTTCATGCTGCTGGGCCAGCGAGCGGGTGACGCTGACATCGCGGAGCACAATGACGGCTCCGGTGACACGCCCGTCCCGGTCATGAATGGGGGCCACGGAATCCTCGATCGGCACCGATGTTCCATCGCGCCGGAGGAGAACGGTGTCGGCGGGGATATCCAACGTCGCGTTTTCGCCAATGGCCTTGGCCAGTGGATTGGTGATGGTCTGGCCGGTTTTCGCATCCAGCATGTGCAGGACCTCGCTCGACGGCTTGTCGACCGAGTCCTGCAGCGTCCAGCCCGACAGTTTCTCCGCCGCGGCGTTGAGATAGGTGATGTTGCCGGCACTGTCGGTGCAGATCACCGCATCGCCGATGCTGTTGAGAGTGGAGAGGGCCCGGTCCTTTTCGTCAAACACCACGGCGGCGGCGGCGAGCACCGGAACCAGCGCGGGCCACTTTTTCAAATGCTGTAAAGCGTCAGCCTTCACGTGGATTCACCTCAAAAGCAAAGATTCCGCCGCCCGTATGAAAACAACTTAAGCAAGAATTGTTACCCTAGTGACAACGAAAACGTGCAGTTGTATAAAATTGCTCACTGTACGCCCAAAACTTTCCCTAGCGGATTTGAAGGTTAGCGCATTACTAATTGGCCTGAGATTACCGGGGAGCAGGGAGCCCCGTCCGGCGGAGTGTTTTGATGACAAAAGACCCCGATTCGCCGTTCGACACACGCGCCTTTCTGTCCAAGGTCAGCACGGTGTTGAGCATCATGTCCTATGCAAAAGACCAGATCATCTACAAGCAGGGCGATCCGGCCGACTCGGTTTTTTACATCCTGTCGGGCAGGGTCAAGATCACCGTGTTGTCCGAGCAGGGGAAGGAAGCGGTGGTCGCCGTTCTCGTGCGTGGCGACTTTTTCGGCGAGGGCTGTATGGTGGGGCAGGATTTCCGCCGCGCCACCGTTGCCGCGCTGGCGGAAAGTTCGATCTCGCGCCTGAAGAAAACCGAACTGCTCGATGTCATTCACCGGGAACCGGCATTTGCCGAGCTGTTCATCGCGCAACTGCTGGTCAGAAAGAACCGCGTCGAGGAAGATCTGATCGATCAGTTGTTCAATTCGAGCGAAAAGCGCCTGGCGCGCACGCTCCTGCTTCTCGCCAATTACGGCGCCGACAGCGAGCCGGAACCGATCCTCACCAAAATCAGCCAGGAAACGCTGGCGAACATCATCGGCACGACGCGGTCAAGAGTAAGTTTCTTCATGAACAAATTCCGCCGGCTGGGCTTTATCGATTACAACGGTCACATCGAAGTGCATCCGTCCCTGCTGAAGATGGTCCTGCACGAGAAACCCGAAATCGACAGCTAGAGCGCCGGAGTGTCGTTGCCATCGGTGTTGCGTTTCCTCGCCGCCAGTGTGCGGAGCCTCAGTGCGTTGAGCCGGATGAAGCCCGCCGCATCCTTCTGGTCATAGGCGCCGCGGTCGTCCTCGAAGGTGACGAGAGCGTCGGAATAGAGCGACTTCGGCGATTTGCGCCCCGTGACGATGACATTGCCCTTGTAGAGCTTGAGCCGCACCGTGCCCTCGACATGCTCCTGGCTTTTGTCGATCATCGCCTGCAGCATCTCGCGTTCGGGCGAGAACCAGAAGCCGTAATAGATGAGCTCGGCATAGCGCGGCATGAACCCGTCTTTCAGATGCGCCGCCTCGCGGTCGAGGGTGAGCGACTCGATGGCGCGGTGTGCTACTGAAAGGATGGTGCCGCCCGGCGTTTCATAAACGCCGCGCGATTTCATGCCGACGAACCGGTTTTCCACCAGATCGAGCCGCCCGATGCCGTTGTCGTGGCCGAGGAGATTGAGTGCCGTGAGCAGTGTTGCCGGCGACATCGCGCGGCCATCGAGCCCGACCGGATCGCCATTGAGGAATTCGATCTCGACATAGGTCGCTTTGTCGGGCGCGTCCTCGGGTGCCAGGGTGCGCTGATAGACGTAAGGCGGCGGCTCGACCCACGGGTCTTCCAGGACTTTCCCTTCCGACGACGAATGCAGCAGATTGGCGTCGACCGAGAACGGCGCTTCGCCGCGCTTGTCCTTCGAGACTTGAATCTGGTGCTGTTCGGCAAACGCGATGAGGTCGGTGCGGCTCTTGAATTCCCATTCGCGCCAGGGTGCGATGATGCGGATGTCGGGGTTGAGCGCGTAAGCCGTCAACTCGAAGCGCACCTGGTCGTTGCCCTTTCCAGTGGCGCCATGGGCGATGGCGTCGGCGCCGGTTTCACGCGCGATCTCGATCAGGCGCTTGGCGATCAGCGGCCGGGCGATCAAGGTGCCGAGCAGATACACGCCTTCGTAAAGCGCGTTCGCCCGGAACATCGGGAACACGAAATCGCGGACGAATTCTTCCCGCACATCCTCGACGAAGATTTCCTTGATGCCGAGCAGTTCAGCCTTGCGCCGCGCCGGCTCAATCTCGCCGCCTTGCCCCAGGTCGGCGGTAAAGGTGACGACCTCGGCGCCATATTCGGTCTGCAGCCATTTGAGAATGATCGACGTATCGAGCCCGCCCGAATAGGCGAGCACGACCTTGTTGACGCGCTTGTCGGTCATGGCTTCTGCGAGGTTGGATGAGGGGCATCGCGGCTTAGCAGCGCAGGCGTG
>JANLYR010000076.1:0-4434 GCA_031365765.1 Hyphomicrobiales bacterium
GGCGCACTATGCCATCGCGGCGACGGCGATGCCAGTCTTGCCCAGCCGGGGCGGCGGAAAAGGAAGGACGCTTTGGTATTGCGCAAAAGCCAGAACAGCAGGATCGGTCCGGTGACGCCCGCGGCGGTGACGATGAGAGACACGGTGCCCAGATCGGCGATCATCCCCAGTTTCAGCATGACGGTGCGCGTGGCCGCCATGAACAGGAAGAAGGCGAGATAGATAACGATGGAGTTTTCCCCGCAATAACGGATGGGTTCGGCCAACCTGGTTTTCGACAGGAGAACGCCCATGCTGACGACAGCGGCGGCGCCGATGAAACCGAGGCCGAGCCCCAGGAGCGGCAGCGTGGACCACCCGGCATGGACCAGCGCGGCATTGACGGCACCCCAGATGAAGAGGCCGGAGATGATGTAAGCTGCGGATTTCCGGGTGACTGCCGCCGCATAGCCGAAGACATAAGGGGCAAGCCAGAACCCGGCGTAGAAATACACAAAGCGCGCGGCGAACTCGTCAATTACCATCCAGCCGGTGTGGACCGGCGCCATTTCCAGGACGGCGGCGGCGGCGAAAACAATCATGGGGGGCACGCCCCGCAACGCTTTCACCACGACGAAGAAGAGGGCGAGAAGGTAGATGAACCACAGCGTGCCATAGGGTTCGATGAAGCCCAGCGCATAAGCCTGCGCCGCACCGGACATGCCTTCGTCGCGGTAGATGCCGTAGCTCTTGAGCAGGAACTGGATGGTCATCCAGAGAATGTAGAAGTAGGCGAAATGCAGAACCTTGCTGTCGAGATAATTCCGCCACGGCCGGTCGATGCGGGTGCTGAGGAACAGGCCCGAGATCAGAAAGAAATCCGGCATGCGGAAAGGTCTTGCCCATTCGATGAAGGGGTTGAGCCAGGTGAGCGTGCCCGCGGCCTTTTCGACGCCCAGCGTCGAATGCATCATGACGACGAGAATGATGCAGATGCCCTTGGCATAATCGACCCAGGCGATGCGGCTTTGCGGCATGGCGGCTCCTCGATGTCCCGGAGCGGGACACAGGGAGAAGGAGATGCAAGGGCAGGGCCGCTTGGGAGCGGCCTTAGAACTTGCGGTAGGCCTTGTTGAGCGACACCATCGGGTGTTTGGGCGACATCTGGAACTTGATCAGAAGTTCCCTCGCCATCATGTCGCGGTCCTGCTGGTTGCCGGGGAGCTTCACGTTTTTCGGGATGCGTACCCAGCCGTTGCAGTTGCGGTCGAAGATGGCGGGCTCGCCCTCCTCGTAACCCATGTGCACGTCTTCGAGCCAGTTGAGATCGTCCCAGCCCATATAGTCCATGTAGCCCTTGAGGAAGGGCGTGACCTTTCCATAGTCGGGGATCAGATTCACGTCGTAGCGGTAGCCGATATGCTGGCCGATCTCTTTCTCGCGGCTCGATGCAAGGCCCGCTTTGTCCTTGATGAACTGGTCGACCGACTTAATTTCGGAGCCTTTGTAGCTGGTGCCTGCCATGTGTTTTTCCTTGGGAAGCGAATGGCGAATAGCGAAAAGCGAATGGCGAATGGTGAAGAAGAAACTATTCGCTAGTCCCTATTCGCTCCTAATATTTGTGGAAGTCGGAATCGAGCCCGACCGTGTAGTTGGTTCCGGCGAGCGGCACCTTGCACATGGCGGAAGCTTCCATCGTGAGTGCCGCCAGATCCTCGGGCTCGAGCGAATGGATATTCGTCTTGCCGCAGGCCCGCGCCAGAAGCTGCGCTTCCATGGTGAGCGTGTGCAGGAAATTATAGACGCGTTCGGCCGCCTTGTCGGGATCGAGCCTCTGGCGCAGCACCGGGTCCTGCGTGGTGACGCCCACCGGACAGCGTCCCGTGTGGCAGTGATAACAATACCCGGCTTCGACGCCGATCTCGTTGGGATAATCGGTGACGCCTTCGATGTGTTTATTGCAATTGAGCGCCATCAGCACCGAATGCCCGATGGCGATCGCGTCGGCGCCGAGCGCCATGGCCTTGGCCATGTCGCCGCCGTTCCGGATGCCGCCGGCATAGACCAGCGAAATCTCGCCCTTCTTGCCAAGCTCGTCGATCGCACGCCGCGCTTCGCGGATGGCGGCGATGCCGGGAATGCCGGTGTCCTCCGTGGCGATATGGGGACCCGCACCCGTGCTCCCTTCCATCGCGTCGATATAGATCGAGTCGGGATCGCACTTCACCGCCATGCGAACGTCGTCGTAAACGCGCGCAGCACCCAGCTTGAGCTGGATCGGGATTTCGTGATTGGTGGCCTCGCGGATTTCCTGGATTTTGAGCGCCAGATCGTCAGGGCCAAGCCAGTCGGGATGGCGCGCCGGCGAACGCTGGTCGATGCCGGCCGGCAGCGAGCGCATCTCGGCCACCTGGTCCGTCACCTTCTGGCCCATCAGATGGCCGCCAAGCCCCACCTTGCAGCCCTGGCCGATGAAGAATTCGCAGCAGTCGGCCAAGCGCAGGTGATGCGGATTGAAACCGTAGCGCGACTGGATGCACTGATAGAACCAGCGTTCCGAATAGCGCCGCTCGTCGGGAATCATGCCACCTTCACCCGAACAGGTGGCGGAACCCGCCATGGTGGCGCCGCGGGCCAGCGCGATTTTCGCTTCATAGGAAAGTGCGCCGAACGACATGCCGGTGACATAGACCGGGATGTCGAGCACCATCGGGCGTTTGGCGCGGGGGCCGATCACGGTTCTGGTTTCGCATTTCTCGCGATAGCCCTCGATGACGAAGCGAGTCAGCGTGCCGGGCAGGAAGGTGAGATCGTCCCAGTGCGGAATTTTCTTGAACAGCGAAAAGCCGCGCATCCGGTAGCGGCCAAGTTCCGACTTGATATGGATGTCGTTCATCACTTCGGGGGTGAAGATTTTCGAAGAGCCAAGAATGTATTTTTTAGATTCGGCGGGAGCGCGCCCGGCAAGTCCCGCCATGCCGGTTTGCGTGCGAGCGGCAGACGATTTGCGCGTGGCCACCGCCTGACTCTTCTTCACCTTCACCGGCGCCGAACGCTTCACGGCCTGAGCCTTGCGCGCGGCGACGGATTTGATCTTCTTTTTCTTGGCCATAGTTGCGTGCCTATCCTTGTTCCGTCATCCCGGCGAAAGCCGGGACCCACGGTTGAGCTGGGCGCGACGCCTGAAAACGCATCGCGCGGAGAAATGGGTCCCGGCTTCCGCCGGGATGACGGATGGTCAGAGACATCACAGCACCAGCTTCTTTTCGCCGGGTTCGAGATTGTCGTAGTTCCACAATTGTTTGCCGGCCACGATCTTCTTGATGTGGTCGATGCCGTGCTTGGGGAACATGTCGTACAGTTTGAGTTTGCGGGTGAGCCAGTGGCGGTCAAGATCGGTCATCTCGCCCGGCACCGCGTCGACACCGAGGGATCGCGCTTCGCCGCCCAGATAGATGGTGCCATCATACATCGAGTCGCCGAGATTCTTTCCGGCATTGCCGAGGATCACCATGCGGCCGCGCTGCATCATGAAGCCGGTGAAGGAGCCGGTGTCGCCGCCCACGATGATGTTGCCGCCCTTCTGGTCGATGCCGGTGCGCGAGCCGACTGCTCCCTTGCACACCAGGTCGCCGCCGCGCAGTGCCGCACCGAACTGCGAGCCGGCATTCTTCTCGATGACGATGGTGCCCGACATCATGTTTTCAGCACAGGCCCAGCCGACGCGGCCCTTGATCGTGACATTCGGTCCGTCGAGCAACCCGCACGCGAAATATCCGCACGAACCCTCGATATGGAGGCGGAGCCGATTGAGAATGCCCACCGCGAGCGAATGTTTGGCGCCGGGATTTTTCAGGACGATGGTGCCAAAACCGTGGCGGATCAGGTCGCGGATCTGCGTGTTGACCTGTTTGGGATCGAGAGGTTCGCAGTCGATCTCGGCCCGCTTGTTGAAATCGACATCGGGCGCGTCCGGATAGCCGTAGCCCGCCGCCTCCTCGGTGATGTCGAAAAAGCGCTGCTGGGTGCGGCCAGCGAGGCCCTCGGTGTGCATTCCCATCTCATGGCTGAGATGGTCTTTCTTCGCCGTCGTCACGCCCGCCATACGCGAACCTCCTCGTCATAAGGGTCCCAGGTATCGATCTCATGTGGAATGACGGCGCGGATCGCCACCTCTTCCGAGGCCAGCGCCACCAGCGTGTCGCTCTCGTAGAGCACCATGGGCTTGGCCGCCATCGTGTCCTTGGCCATGCCGAGCGAGTCCTTGGTGGACACCAGATAGGTGAACACGCCGTCGATGTCCTGGATCGATTGCTTGAGCGAATCCTCGAGCGTCGCGCCATGTTCGAGATTGTAGGCGGTGTAGACCGCCAGCAATTCCGAATCGCAGTTCGACATGAAACGATGGCCTTTGCGCTCGTATTCGCGCCGCATCATCCAGTAATTGGTGATCTG
>JANLYR010000155.1:0-2284 GCA_031365765.1 Hyphomicrobiales bacterium
CGAGCCCCAACAGCGGCAAAAGCCAATGCCGTCAACGCGATCGCGCCTGAAATTGTCTTTGCCATGCGGTATCGATTAGCTGTCATCGAACTGAAGCCCTTGCGGTATCACATCCCCTACCAATCCGTGCTATCAGATCGAAACTGGCCGGGCGATCACGATGTCCTCAAGGCACTTCACATCGCACAGGAAAGCGGCGGGAGAAGGAATGCTCTCCCGCCGCCGCACAAGCTAAGACCCAGATACAGGCGATCAGCGCTTGACCAGCGCGTCGCGGATTTCCTTGAGATAAAGTTCGGAAGGCGCTGGTGCTGGCGGCGGCGCAACCGCGACTTCCTTCGCGAAGCGCTTCTTCATATGGTTGATGGCCTTGATCACCATGAAGAGGACGAACGCGACGATCGCGAAATCGATCATCGTCTGCAGCAGTGCACCATACTTGATGAGTACAGGCTTGGTGATCGTCGGGACATTCCAAGCGAGTTCCTTGAGATCCACGCCGCCGGAAAGGTATCCGACGATCGGGCTGATGATATTTTCCACCAGCGATCCCACGATCTTGCCGAATGCAGCGCCGATCACGACGCCAACTGCCAGATCGACCACGTTGCCCTTGAGTGCGAACTCCTGGAATTCCTTCATCATGCTCATTGTGGCCGCTCCGTTGTATGCCCGCACCTCGCCTCGGCTTCGTGCGCGCCCCCTGTCCCATCGCCATCGACCGTCATTCTTCGGACGAATCGCAAAATGAGCATAAGTGGGATGTTTTGTCGCTGCAACGAGGTGCAGGCGTGATTCGTACGCTGTCGGACATTTTTCGGCTGCGGACGGTGAAGGGGCAAACCGCGTCTCACGCTGGCAGCGGCCGCTCGCACATGAGCGCCAATTGATGGCCGAACGGATCGATGAAAAACGCCATCCAAAGGTGGTGATCGCTCATCGCGGCGATAAAATGCGGTTCGGCCTGGAATTCGACGCCCTTGGATTTCAGTTCGGCGAAGGCCCGATCGATGTCGGCCACACGGAAATACAGGCAGATCGAGCCGGGCCGCGCATTCTCCGGCCCCTCGTCGCCGAGCATCAGCCGGATGCCGCCCATGTCGTAGAACGTGATATCGCCGAAGCGGTAGAGTTTGCGCAGGCCGAGCTTGCCGCCGTAAAAAGCCTCCGCCGCATCGACGTCGGTGATCCCCAGCGCGATCTGGCCGAGCGGCCCGAGGGAGCCGCCCAAAACTGCGAGACCACGGCCGTCTGCGGCCCCGGTCACGACTTGGAGACTGTCATGTCGGGTGCGTCGACGTTCTTCATGCCCTGCACGTGATAGCCGGCGTCGACGTGGTGCACTTCGCCGGTGACGGCCCGGCCGAGATCGGACAGGAGATAGAGCCCGGACGCACCGACTTCTTCGATCGTCACCGTGCGCCGCAGCGCCGAATTGTATTCATTCCATTTCAGGATGTAGCGGAAGTCGGAGATACCGCCCGACGCGGCGAGCGTCTTGATCGGGCCGGCCGAAATCGCGTTGACGCGGATGTTCTGGCGGCCGAGGTCGGCGGCGAGATAGCGGACGCTGGCCTCGAGCGCCGCCTTGGCGACGCCCATCACGTTGTAGTGCGGCATCACTTTTTCGGCGCCGTAGTACGTCAGCGTCAACAACGAGCCGCCCTTCGTCATCAACTTTTCGGCGCGCTGGGCCAAGGCCGTGAACGAGAAGCAGGAGATCGCCAGCGACTTCGTGAAGTTCTCTTCAGTCGTATCGACATAGCGGCCATCGAGCCCGGCCTTGTCGGCATAGGCGATGGCATGCACGAGAAAATCGAGCCGGCCCCAATCGGCGGCGAGGCGGGCGAAAACCGCATCCATCGAGGTTTTGTCGGTCACGTCGCACGGCAGCACGATTTTCGAACCCGCCTCGGCGGCAAGCGGCTCCACCCGCTTTTTCAACTGGTCACCCTGGTAGGTGAATGCCAGTTCCGCGCCCTGTGCGGCACACGCCTGCGCGATGCCCCAGGCGATCGACCGGTTGTTGGCGACCCCCATGATGAGGCCGCGCTTGCCCTTCATCAGTGTGCCGGTCGGAATGGCGTCCTGCGTCTCTGCGGTCATAATCAGGGGTCCCTCGAACTGCGCTTGGACAAGCCGCCAAGCCATGTTTCCCCTTTGGCTACGTCTTAGCGCCCCGTTTGTCGAGTTCCTGGTCGAATTTTCGACTGTCGGGCCGATACTGCGGGACGGACCCAGCGCGCAGCCGGTGGGCTTGCTGAACGATGATCGAGCGACCAAC
>JANLYR010000156.1:0-18332 GCA_031365765.1 Hyphomicrobiales bacterium
TGGCATCGGCGACTTCCGCGACCCGGATCCGATTGATCCCACTGTTCCATCGGCGCTCATGTCATAGGGGTCGCTATGGTTTGTTGGCCCGAATACGCCGAGGCCCTGAAAACTATCGGCGAACGAGGTATTCGAGATTGCCGCAAAAAAAACTCCTGCGGAAAGAAACCCCAATAGGGGCTTTGTATAAAAAAAGGAATTCATGTTGTCCTCCCCATCAAGCCTGACAGGCTGCTCTTAGGAGATGAGCTTCGACTACTGCCATATGGTAGTAGATGGAATTAATTTTTGTTGTCGCTCTTCAGCGCAAGCCGGTAGCTCTTGATTAGTGCGACCAATTCCGCCTGACGGTGTGTTCCTGTCTTGGCCAGGGTCAGTTTCATCAATTGCCGTGCCGTCGAGAGCGCGTATCCATTTTCATCGGCCCACATCTCCAACGACATGCCTTCGCCAAGCGCCTGCGTCAGCGCGGCTTCGGCTTTAGTAAGTCCAAACAAGTCCCGCAGAAGGATGGCCGGCGTTTGCTGGCGGTCTTCGGGATCGACGATGAGGACGACGACCGCAGCCGGTGAAAAATAATTGAACAATTTACGTGGCAGGCGGACGGCGCGGAGTACCAAGGGGCGGCGTCCAGGCCTGTGGATGATGACTGGACTGATGTGATTGGGATCGGTCACAGGTGTATTTCCGACAGATGTGGCAATGTGGTGCCTAACCGCAGCTTGCTCGGTAGCATTACGCATCACCAGATTTCCGCCCACAACCGGGAGGACGTCCCGGATATGTTGTTCCGCCCGGGCATTGGCGCGCACCAGCCTTCCTGCGCGGTCAAACAGCATCACGCCGACGTCCAGGCTTTCAAAGGCCGAAGCGACGCCCTCCATGCGAGAAAGACCGAACCGGCGGGCCAAGGTGGCGGACGTTGTGAGGCGGCTGCCGATCTGCAACAGTGTCCGTGTTTCTTCAGCCAGGAACGGCCCTTGAGTGGGCGAACGCTGGAACGACGCACACCAGATTTCGTGATCCGCACGAAACCCCAAACCGGCGAACCATTGAAAGCCGAATGGAACCATGAACTCCTGATAATATGGTTCTCTGTTCATGGTTTCTAGGGAAATGAAATCTTGATCGGCCATGATGCCTGTTTTCATCATCTGCGGAACGCCTTGCGCGCGCCTGTCATGGAGATGCCAGCCATGCTTGAAATAGAACTCAACCAGATCGCCAATTGAATGAGTGAAAGGCAGTCCGGCCACACGGCCATCCATCGGGATCAGCAGCATTCCCGTAGCGTCAGCAGCATCCGCCATCTGCTGCAACACGCGAGGCCATTCCGCCGGATCGAAAGCGGCGTCGATGAAGGCGTCGGCGGCTCTAGTTAATGTTACGAGGTTCATTGCGCACCTCTTGCGTGGGCAAGCTTGCCTCTTACGTCAACTCATGGCAAGTTGACTTTCACCCCACCTCCCCCAACACCGGCATCCCCCGCTCCCGATACGGTGTCCGCCCGTAGAGCGCCCGGTAGCATTTGGAGAAATGCGAAGGGCTTGAGAAGCCGCAGGCCATGGCGACGTTGATCACCGACAGGTCGGTCTGCAGCAGCAGCGAGCGGGCTTTCTTGAGGCGAAGCTCGAGATAGTAGCGTTTTGGGCTGCGGTCGAGATAGCGGCGGAACAGGCGTTCGAGCTGGCGGGTCGAAAGCCCCGCCTGTTTCGCCAGGAGGCTGGGGGACAGCGGGTCTTCAAGGTTCTTTTCCATCTCCGCGATGATGCCGACAAGCTTGGGGTGCCTGGCGCCGATCCGCGCGGGCAGCGACATCCGCTGGTGCTCGCTGTGGTGGCGGATGGGCGAATGGAGGATGCCTTCGGCCACGTTGGAAGCAAGCTCCGGCCCGTGCTGGCTGGCGATCAGCGTCAGCATCATGTCGAGTGCTGTGGTACCGCCCGCCGAGGTGAAACGGTCGCGGTCGATTTCGAACAGCCCGCCGGTGGCCTCGATCTCCGGGAAGGCTTCGGCGAAACCGGGGAGGTTTTCCCAGTGGATCGTGCATTTGTGTCCGTCGAGCAATCCCGCTTCGGCCAGCACATGGGCGCCGGTGCACACCGCGCCGATATCGCGGCCCCGCCGTGCCGTCTTGCGAAGCCAGGCGGTGAGCCGCCTGTCGGCGTGGCGCTGCACGTTGAGCCCGCCGCAGACTATCACCGTGGCATGATCGGGAACGCTGGCAAAATCCCCATCGACCATCGCGAGGATGCCGTTCGACGCCGCCACCGGCTGGCCATCGGCCGAATGCATGGTCCATTTATACAGTGTCTTTTCGGCGAGACGATTGGCGATGCGCAGCGGCTCGATCGCCGAGGTGACCGGCATCATGGTGAATTCCGGCACCATGAGCAGGGCGAAATGCTGCGGCAGTTGGGCTGGCTTGTCACCGAACATCGAGGACGCTTTCTGCCCGAGACGGCGATGAATGTCCATAAGCGCCATGCTGCGGGCGAAAAACGACAGGGAACAGGGTCGCAAATTTTTCCCGCGCCGTCGCAATCATCAGGGCGCATGGTGAAGCTTGCGTGCAAGGTCGAGGACTTCCAGACTGGAGCTTCGCCCGATGAACGCGCCGTTCCGCCCCATCAACGCTGCCCCGGCCATGAGCTCCGATCCCGCTTCCGAATTTCTGCACCATCTGTCGGTCGAGATCACCGCCCGCCAGATTGACAAGGTACCGCTGCTGGCGAGCCGCCTGCCTGGAGCCACGCGCGTTTTCGTGGCGCTGATCGATGCGGCGGATGCCAGCGGTCAACTGGCGGCGGCCAAGGCGCTGCGCCTGGCCGGGCTCGAACCGGTGCCGCATGTGCCAGCGCGGTTCATGCGCGATCTCGATGATTTGAAACGCCGCATCGGCAGCCTTGCGCAGGACGCCGGAGCCGTGGAAATGCTGGTGCTGGGCGGAGGTGCGGCGCAGCCTGTCGGAATTTACGACGCGGCGATCTCCATTCTGGAAACCGGTGTGTTCGAGGCAAATGGCGTGCGCCGCATCGGCCTTGCCGGCCACCCGGAAGGCAATCCGGACATCACCCGCGTCCACGGCGAGGCGATGCTGATCGAGGCGCTCAAGACGAAGCAGGCCTGGCTGAAAAGCGCGGGAATCGATGGCTTCATCGCCACGCAGTTCCTGTTCGAGGCGAAGCCCGTCGCCGAATGGGCGAGGGCGCTGCGGGCCGACGGCATCGATCTGCCGGTCCATGTCGGCGTGCCGGGGCCGGCGACGATCAAGACCCTGGTCAAATTCGCGGCCATGTGCGGGGTCGGCAACTCGGCCCGTTTTGTCCGCAAGCAGGCGCTGAATATCACCAGGCTTCTGAGCGTCAGCGCGCCGGACGATTTCGTGCGCGATCTGGCGGCACTTCACGTGCGCGAACCGGAATTGCGGATCGCGGGTCCGCATTTCTATCCCTTCGGCGGCTTCGACAAGCTGTTCGACTGGCTCGGGCCGAAACTTGTTTGAAGGCGGAAGCGATGCTGTTTGGGAGCAGGCAGCAATCGCGGAGTTTTGAAGGAGATGGAGGCGTGTATCAGACCGCCGCCTGCTGCCTGCCGTACAGCGTGAGCATCGCCGGCTCCCGCGCGGTGCGCAGGACAAATTCCCAGGCGTAGTCGGCGTAAGAACGAAACACATAGACGTCGAAAACGGTGTCTTCGACAACATGCAGCAGGGCGGCGATCTCGGCGTAGCGCATGCGCCGCACCGTGCCAGGCCCATAGCCGCCTCCGAGCAGATCCAGCGAACAGCCCTTCATCACCACCTCGCGGACGCCTTCGCCTTCAAGCCGCAACACTGCCCGCATGTCCGAGACGTCGACGGTAAGCGCATGAATGCCGGCGAGAGCCTTGTGCAGCGTGGCGACAATCTCGGCGGTGCGGGTTCCGGGGCACAGGATCAGCCACTGGTCGAGCGATAGCCATAGCAGTTTGACATCGCCCCACGACACCGATGTCCGAGGGGTCTTCGGAAGTTCGGCGCCAAGCGCGGCTTTCGCTGCGGCCATGAATTTCCGGTCGCTGGCGAGGCCGCGCAGATCGATCATGCCCCTGCCGTTGATTTCGCGGAGTCCGATGGAAAGACCTTCCGGCGGGCTCCGATGGGCAAGCGCCGATTGAAATTGCAGCTCAGACATTCTGCCGTGCGCCTTCCTTGTCGTAGAACACCGGATCGACGATCCGTGCACGGACGAGCTTGTGCTCAAGCGGGAAGGAGATCGTCTCGCCCATCAGCGCCCGGCCGTTGTGGATCAACGCCATGGCGATCGAACGCCCGAGCGTGGGCGAATGATAGCTCGACGTGACCTGGCCGATCATATCCATGGGCGGACTGTCTTTCACGGCTTTGACGGCATAGGCGCCATCGGGCAACACCTCGTTCGGATCCTCGGTGAGAAGCCCGACGAGTTGCTTGCGGCCATCGGATTTCAGGAAGCTTTGTTCCAGCGACCGCTTGCCGATGAAATCGGCTTTCTTTTTCGACACCAAGCCTTCGAGCCCGACATCGATGGGTGTCGTGGTGCCATCGGTTTCGTCGCCGATGACGATGAAGCCCTTTTCCGCCCGAAGCACATGCAGCGCCTCGGTGCCATAGGGCTCGATGCCGAATTCGGTCCCAGCCGCGATGATCGCGGTCCACAGCCCACGGCCGAGATTGGCGGGCACCGCGACCTCGTAGGAGAGTTCGCCCGAGAAACTGATCCGGTAAACGCGGACCGGGTAGAGCCCCAGCTTCCCCTCCTTGAACGACATATGCGGGAAAGCTTCATGCGAAATGTCGAAATCGGGCGCGAGTTTAGCCAGTACGTCGCGGGCCCGCGGGCCTGCGATGGCGAATTGCGCCCACTGCTCGGTCACCGGCGTCACGAACACCCTGTAATGGGTCCATTCGGTCTGCAGCCACTCCTCAAGCCAGGCGGAAATGCGGTCGGCACCCCCCGATGTGGTGTGCATGAGGAAATGATCTTCGGCCAAACGTACCGTGACGCCGTCGTCGGTGAGAAAGCCCAGCTCGTTCATCATCAGCCCGTAGCGGCAGCGGCCCACCTTCAGCGTCGAAAACATGTTTGTATAGACGCGGTCGAGGAATTCGGCGGCATCCGGCCCCCTGATTTCGATTTTGCCCAGTGTCGAGGCGTCGAGCAGCCCCACCGTGTTCCGTACACAGAGGATTTCGCGATTGATGGAGCGGTGTCCGGTTTCGCCGGCGGCGGGGTAGGTGTAGGCGCGGCGCCACTGGCCGACGGGCTCGAACGTGGCACCGTTGTCAACATGCCATTGGTAGATGGGCGTGCGCCGGATGGGTAGAAACAAAGAACCTGTGAGCGAACCAGCGATCGCGCCGAACGAAAACGGCGTATAGGGCGGGCGGAAGGTGGTGACGCCGATCTCCGGAATTGTCTTGCCGCTGGCCTCGGAGAGAATGCCAAGGCCGTTGAGATTGGAAGTCTTGCCCTGATCCGTCGCCATGCCGAAGGTGGTGTAGCGCTTGGTGTGCTCGACCGATTCGTAGCCTTCGCGCTGGGCGAGCTCAAGATCGGCCACCGTCACATCGTTCTGGAAATCGATGAAATGCTTATGGCCTTCGTTGTATTTGCCGGTGGCGGGCGCGAACCACAGAGGTTCGAGCGGCTTCTGTGCATCGGCTTCCGCTTTGGGTGGCTTGAGTTTCGCCGACTTGAGTTTGGGCCGCGCGGCCTTGGCGGAAATTTCACCCGCAGCGTAAGCCTCGGCCAGCATGTCCGCTAGGCCGAACGTGCCATTGGCCGCGCCCACCGCCCGGATGGGATCGGTGTGACGGTCGGGCCGGAAAGTCTGCAGCGCGTCATCGAAACGGATCTTGCCGCCATTGTGGCACCACAGGTGCAGCGCCGGGTTCCATCCGCCCGACATGGCGATGAAGTCGCACGCTACCTTCTTCTCGGAAACGACGCGGCCCTGGCCCCGGCGATAGCCCGCGAGCTTGACGCCGGTGATTGACATTCCGCCCAGACTGGTCTGCACGCCGGAAATGACCGAACTGACCGCGACGTCGATATGCGCCGCGCGGGTTTTTGCCACCAGCCGACCATCGGGACGCGCACGGCAGTCGACGACCCGCACCGCGACGCCTGCGGCTTTGAGCGCAAGCGCCGTGAGATAGGTCTCGTCATTATTGGTGAACACTACGCCTGCCACGCCTGGGGCCACGCCGTAACGCTCAACCAGCGCGCGCGCCGCCGAAGCCAGCAGGACGCCGGGGCGGTCGTTGTTGGCAAATGCGATGGGGCGCTCGATGGCCCCGGTGGCGAGGATCACCTGGCCCGCACGAACCTTCCACAGCCGGTGGCGCGGAACACCTCGCGCCAGAAGTTCGGGATCGTGATCGGCGACGCGCTCGAACAGCATCAGATGATTGTGATGGCCGTGGCTGACGACGGTGGTGCGGGCGAGGACGTGCACGTTCGGGGCTTCCGCCAACGCTGCGGCTTTTGTTTTTGCCCAGTCGTGTTGCGAAACGCCTTCGATCGTTCCAGCGGAAAGATCCGAAAGTCCACCGAAACAATTATTTTCGTCGGCGATGATGACACGCGCGCCGCTTGCCGCTGCCGCTTCGGCGGCGGCGAGGCCGGCGATGCCCGCACCCACCACCAGCACATCGCAATGAACATGAACGTGTTCGTACGTATCGGGGTCGCGGCCCTCGGGCGCGTGGCCCAATCCGGCGGCGCGGCGGATCAGCGGCTCATAGACATGCTTCCAGAAGCTGCGCGGCCACATGAACGTCTTGTAGTAGAAGCCGCCGGGAATGAAGCGCGATAGCCTGCTGTTGACGGAGCCGACGTCGAAGGAGAGCGACGGCCAGCGATTCTGGCTTACCGCAGCGAGGCCCTCGTACAGTTCGACCTGCGTGGCGCGGAGATTGGGCTCGTGGCGTGCACCGTCGCCAACGCCCACGAGTGCGTTCATTTCCTCCGAGCCAAGGCCCACCATGCCGCGCGGCCGGTGATATTTGAAACTACGGCCCAGCACGCGCTGGCCCGACGCCATCACGGCGGAGGCCAGCGTGTCGCCGGCCAAGCCCGTCATCGCCGCGCCGTCGAAGGTGAAATGCACGCTGCGCCCGCGGGTGATACGGGTGCCGCCGTCAGCGAGACGATAGGGCCTGCCGCTCATCGCCGGCTCGTGAAATAATCAGCCCACGGACCTTGTGCCTGGTCGCGCAGTTCCTGCGGAGGCAGTTCGGCGATCCCGTAGAACGCCTTGAATTCCAGCGTCACTGTATCGCGGGCCGCATGGAACCACTTGCCGCAACCCCGGTCGCAGCGCCAGCGCTCGAAATGCAGGCCCTTGGGGTTGTGGCGGAGAAATAGATAATCGCGCTGCTGCTCGTCCGACACGCTGGCAGGATCGTGGGAAGCCGGGCGTGTGAGATGCGCCTGACCGCCGCAATGAAAATCCGTCTCGTCGCCGCTGGCGCCACAGACCGGGCAGGTGATCAGGAGCATGATGGCCCCACAACTGTCATCCCGGCAAAAGCCGGGACCCATGGGGCATCGCGGCTCACTTTCGCCATTTGAGTGAAGCTTGAAATGGATCCCGGCGTTCGCCGGGATGACGGTATTAGGGTGTATCGAACCGGCCACATGTCTCCGCGAACTGATCTAGCCAGTGCGGATTTTTGCTTTCGATCAGTTCGACTTTCCAGTTGCGCCGCCCTTCCTTGAGTTGCTTTTCCCGCGTGATCGCCAGCTCCATCGTATCGTGAAATTCGAAATAGACGAGCCGATCCACGCCATATCTCGCGCTGAAACCCGGGAAGGCTTTTTGTTTGTGTAACGGCACACGGCTGCACAAGTCGCTGGTCACCCCAATATACAGCGTGCCATATGGCTTGCTTGCGACAATGTAGACCGCTGGTTGCTTCTCGATCATGTGCGTTAAGAGCGTTGAACATCAATGCGCCACCGCGGCTGCGACACTTTCGTCGATCAGGCGGCCCTCCTTGAAGCGGTTGAGGCCGAAGGGGAGGGCGATGGGGTGCGGGCGGTCGTTGGCGATGGTGTCGGCGAAGACGGTGCCCGAGCCGGGGATCGACTTGAAGCCGCCCGTTCCCCAGCCGCAATTGACATAGAGGCCTTCGACATCGGTCTTGCCGATGATGGGCGAGCGGTCCCCCGTCATGTCGACGATGCCACCCCACATCCTGAGCATGCGCAGGCGCGAAATGATCGGGAAGGTTTCGACCAGCGCCGTCACCGTGTGTTCGAGCGACGGGAAGGATCCCCGCTGCGAATAGTTGTTGTAAGGATCGGTGCCGCCGCCCACCACCAGTTCACCCTTGTCCGACTGGCTGATATAGCCGTGGACCGTGTTGGCCATCACCACGCAGTCGAGCACCGGCTTGATCGGCTCCGAAACCAGCGCCTGCAGGCAGAGGCTCTCGATCGGCATGCGCTGGCCCGCCATGTCCATGATCGTCGTGACGTTGCCTGCGGTGACGACCGCGATCTTGCTTGTACGGATGAAGCCGCGCGTGGTTTGCAGCCCGCTGACCGCTCCGCCCTCGCGCGCGATCCCCGTCACCTCGCAATTCTGGATGATGTCGACACCCAGCGCATCGGCGCCTCGCGCATAACCCCAGGCCACCGCGTCGTGCCGCGCCGTACCGCCGCGCGGCTGGTAATAAGCCCCGAGGATGGGGTAGCGGCATTGCGGATCGTCGTTGATGATGGGCGCGATCTCCTTCACCTCGGCCGGCGTGATCATGCGGCAGTCGAGGCCCGCGAGCCGGTTGGCATGCGCGGTCCGCTTGAAGGCGCGAAGCTCATGCTCGGTCTGGCACAGCATCATGACGCCCCGGGGGGAGAACATGACGTTGAAGTTCAGTTCGCGCGACAGATCCTCATAAAGCGTGCGGGCCAGTTCGTAGATGGCGATCGAGCTGTCCTGCAGATAGTTCGAGCGGATGATCGTGGTGTTGCGCCCGGTATTGCCGCCGCCCAGCCAGCCTTTTTCGACGACCGCGATATTCGTCATCCGGTGGTTCTTGGCGAGATAATAGGCCGTCGCCAGTCCATGACCTCCCGCACCCACGATCACCGCATCATAGGACGCTTTGGGCTCGGGCGAGCGCCAGGCCTGCTCCCAGTCCTTGTGGTAGTTGATGGCGTTGCGGGCGAGCGCCCAGATGGAATAGCGCGATTTCATGAGCCAGCGGTGTATCAAAGCCAGCCCCCCATGACCAAGGAATTTCCGACGCCCCATTGCCGCCATGCGACAATGCGACGTGGACGCCGAAGCTGGGAGAATTTGCAATTGCGGGCGGCCAAGGGAATAACCCACCGGAAATGATGATCTGGTTTGCCTTTGCGGGATTGACGGCGGCGGTGGTTGGCGTGCTGGCGCTGCCGTTTTTGCAGCGGCGCGAGAGCCTGCCCGACCGCGCCTCGTTCGACCGGGCTGTCTATCTCGACCAATTGGCTGAACTCGACCGCGACGAGGCCCGCGCTATTGTGGGTGAGACGGAAGCGGGCGCCGCCCGGAACGAGATTTCGCGGCGCCTCATCCAGTCCGCGGCGCAACGCCAGCAGGCCAAACCGCGCCGCTCAACACTGGCGGCAGCGGGGCTGCTGCTCATTCCCCTGGCGGTGCCGCTCTATTTTCTTTCGGGCAGTCCGCTTCTTCCCGATGTGCCGCTCAAGCCCCGGCTCGACCGGGCGATCGAGAGCCAGGATTATATGGCATTGATTGCCAAGGTCGAGCAGCACCTGGCTAGCAATCCCGGCGACGTGGAAGGCTGGAAGGTGCTGGCGCCAGCCTATAAGAAACTCCAGCGCTGGAGCGACGCGGCCGACGCGTTCGGCAATGTCGCGCGGCTTGCACCAGGCGACGCAAATGCGCGAGAGGATCAGGCCGAGATGCTGGTTTTCGCCGGCGAGGGCATGGTGACGGCCGAGGCCGGCCGGGTGTTCGCCGATGCGCTGGCCCTCGATCCCAAATTGCCGAAGGCGCGGTTCTTCCAGGGCCTTGCGCTGAAGCAGAAAGGAAATTCTGCGGGCGCGCGCGCAACGTTCGCCGCACTTCTGGCCGACAGTCCGGTGGATGCCGCATGGCGGCCCATGCTGGAGGCCGAACTGGCCTCGCTCCAGTCGCTGGCACCCGCTTTGACGGAAGATCAAATCGCAACCGGCAAGTCAATGGAAGAAAAAGACCGCCAGGCGATGATCCGTTCCATGGTCGATGGCCTGGAGGAAAAACTTAAATCCGACGCCACCGATCTCGACGGTTGGCAGCGCCTCATCCGTGCACGGAGCGTTCTGGGCGAGGTGGAAAAAGCCAAGGCCGCGCTGGCGACAGCGCGCCAGCAGTTCAAGAACAGGCCGGAAGCGTTCGCCGCGCTGGCGAGTCTGGCCAGGGAAGTGGGGTTGGAATGAGTGAGACAAATCACCTTTCCGCGCTGACGCGCGAGGAGGGAGAGAGATGACCCGCAAGCAGCAGCGGTTGTCGCTGATCCTCGGTGGCCTTGCGGTGCTGGGTGTGGCCGCTGGGCTGGTGCTCTATGCCTTGCGGGGTTCGATTGTCTTCTTCTACACGCCGAGCGAGATCGCCGAAAATGGTGTAAAGCCCGGGCAGCGCTTTCGCCTGGGCGGACTGGTCGAGGCGGGGAGCATGAAGAAGGGCGAGGGCACCGTCATCACATTCACTGTAACCGATCGGATCAAGGCGCTGCCCGTGACCTTTGAGGGCCAGCTTCCCGACCTGTTCCGCGAGGGCCAGGGCGTCGTCGCCGAAGGCAAGCTCGACGGCAGCGGCACGTTCCGCGCCGATACGGTGCTGGCCAAGCATGACGAGAATTACATGCCGAAAGATGTGGCCGACCGGCTCAAGGCAAAAGGCGTGTGGCGGGAGGGCCAGGTGAAATGATCGCCGAGCTCGGTCATTTCGCGCTGGTTCTCGCATTGGGCGTGGCGCTGTTCCAGTTTGCCGTGCCGCTCTACGGCGCGCACGTCTCCGATGGAAGAGCGATGCGCGCCGCGATCCCAGCCGCGCTGGCGCAGTTGGGGCTGCTCGGTCTGGCTTTCGCGGCATTGACCCATGCCTATCTCGTCTCTGACTTCTCGGTCGCCAACGTGTTCGAGAATTCGCATTCCGCCAAACCGCTGCTCTACAAATTTTCCGGCGTGTGGGGAAACCACGAGGGCTCGATGCTGCTCTGGGTTCTGATCCTGTCGATATTCGGGGCGGCGGTGGCGCTGTTCGGCGGCAATCTTCCACTCGAACTCAAGTCGCGGGTGCTGGCAGTCCAGGGCTCGATCGGTGCCGCCTTCCTGCTGTTCATCGTGATGACCTCGAACCCGTTCGCGAGGCTCGACCCCACACCCATCGAAGGCAATGGACTGAACCCCATCCTGCAGGATCCGGCTTTGGCCTTCCATCCACCATTTCTCTACATGGGCTATGTCGGGCTCTCGATAGCCTTCTCCTTCGCCATCGCAGCCCTGATCGAGGGCCGCGTCGATGCGGCCTGGGCGCGCTGGGTCCGGCCGTGGACGCTGGTGGCCTGGATGTTCCTGACGCTCGGCATCGCCATGGGCTCGTGGTGGGCCTATTACGAACTGGGCTGGGGTGGTTGGTGGTTCTGGGACCCGGTCGAGAATGCCAGCTTCATGCCCTGGCTGATCGCGACGGCGCTGCTTCATTCGGCGATCGTGGTCGAGAAGCGCAACGCGCTCAAGGTGTGGACGGTGCTGCTGTCGATCATCGCCTTTTCGCTGTCGCTGGTGGGAACGTTCCTGGTCCGCTCGGGTGTCCTCACCTCGGTCCACGCCTTTGCCGTCGATCCCACCCGCGGCGTGTTTATTTTGGGCATCCTCTGCGGGTTCATCGGCGGCGCGCTGGCGCTGTTTGCCTGGCGGGCACCGCTGCTCAAAGCGGGCGGCCTGTTCGCGCCCGTCAGCCGCGAGGGCGGACTGGTGCTCAACAACCTGCTGCTGTGCGTCGCCTGCCTGACGGTGTTCGTGGGCACGCTCTATCCCCTGGCGCTGGAGACGCTGACCGGAGAGAAGATTTCGGTAGGCCCGCCCTTTTTCAACATGACATTCGGGCCCCTGATGATCCCGCTGCTGCTGCTGGTGCCGCTTGGGCCACTGCTGACCTGGAAGCGGGCCCAACCGGGCTCGACCTTGCGCAAACTCTGGATCGCCGCGCTGGCAGCGCTGGGCATGGCGTTTCTTATACTCGTTATCGCCAGACGCGGGCCATGGCTCGCTCCCTTCGGCATGGCGCTGGCGGCCTGGCTGGTGATCGGCGCCCTGACCGAACTGGCCACGCGGATCGGATTGTTCCGCGTGCCGATGCGGACGTCGCTGACGCGGCTCGTGGGACTGCCCGCGGCGGCGATCGGCATGGTGCTGGCCCATGCCGGACTTGGCATCGTGGTGGCGGGCATCATCGCCATGTCGCTGTGGAAGGTCGAGGTCATCGTTGCCATGAAGCCGGGCGACACCGCGCAGGTGGGGTCCTATGCCGTCACCTTCACTGGCGAGATGCCGCTGACCGGTCCCAACTATTCCGGCCGCGCCGGACGCTTCGCGGTGGTGCGCGATGGTATGCCGGTGACCGAGCTGGTTTCCGAGAAGCGCATCTTCCAGCCCAACAGCATTCCCACGACCGAAGTCGGGCTGCACCAGACGGCGGCGGGCGATCTCTATGTCGTGATGGGCGACGATACGGGAGGTGGTGCGCGCGCCATGCGGATGTATTTCAACCCGCTCGTCAACCTGATCTGGCTTGGCGCGCTGATGATGTTTGCGGGCGGCATTTTCTCCCTGACCGACCGGCGCTACCGGGTCGGCGCGCCGAGGCGTGCCGTGAGGGCGCAGCCGGTGGCGGCGGAATGAAACGTTTGATCGTTGTTATCTCCCTGCTGGCGGCCCCTCCCGCTTTCGCCGTGCAGCCCGATGAAATTCTGGCCGACCATGGGCTCGAGGCCCGGGCCCGCTCCCTTTCGGGTGGCTTGCGCTGTCTGGTTTGCCAGAACCAGTCGATCGATGATTCCGATGCGCCGCTGGCCAGGGATTTGCGTATTTTGATCCGCGAACGGCTGACCCGAGGTGACAGCGACGCCCAGGTGCTCGACTTCGCCGTCGAGCGTTATGGTGATTTCGTTCTCCTCAAGCCGAGGTTGACGGGGCGCTCGGCGCTGCTCTGGGCAACCCCGGTGCTGGCGCTGGCGGTGGCCGGGCTTTTCCTGTTCCGCCGCCGTAAATTGGCCGCTGCTCCCGCCGAAGAGCCGCTGACCGAAGGGGAAAAGGCTGAACTCCAGCGGGTTTTGAAGTAGCGCAGCGCCAAGTTACCAAAGTTTCATCCCGCCGAAAGGTCGCTGTAACACCGGGGCTCCTATTTTTGCGCGATAGGCCAATCCAACCATAGTGGAGCCAAACGATGCTTACGACCAAGATCACAACCCGTCCGCGCCTGCTGAGCATGCTCGCCGCGGGCCTTCTGACCGCCACCACCCTCACCGCCGCGACGCTCGTGGCGCCGGTTGCCACCGTTCATGCCGAAAGCCAGGCCATTGTCGACCCCGCGCAGGGCGTTGCCGATCTGGTTGACGCCGTCATGCCCGCGGTGTTCAGCGTCCAGGTGAAGTTCGCCAATGTGGCGGACAATCAGCCGGGAGTATCCGGCGGTGATGACAATAACGACAGCCAGCCGGGCCAGCCCGATCTTCGCGGCATGCCCGACAACTTCCGCGATTTCTTCAATCAGTTTCCGCAGTTTCGCGGCCAGCCCGGCCAGCAAGGCCAGCCCGGCCGTCACGAGGGTGGCATGGCGCAAGGCTCTGGCTTCATCATCAGCGCCGATGGCTACGCGGTGACCAACAATCACGTGGTGCAGAACGCCGAAACCGTAACCGTCACCTTGAATGATGGTGAGGAAATCGGCGCCGAAGTGATCGGCACCGATCCCAAGACCGATCTTGCCCTGATCAAGATCAAGGCCCCTGACCGCAAGTTCAAGTTCGTCAACTTCTCCCTTGATGAACCGCGCGTCGGCGACTGGGTCATGGCTGTCGGCAATCCGTTCGGATTGGGCGGCACGGTGACCACCGGCATCATCTCGGCCCGTGGCCGCGATATCGGCTCCGGCCCTTATGACGACTTCCTGCAGATCGACGCCTCGATCAACCGCGGCAATTCCGGCGGCCCCGCTTTCAACCTGAAAGGCGAAGTCATCGGCATCAACACCGCGATCTTCTCACCCTCGGGTGGCTCGGTCGGCATCGGTTTCGCCGTTCCCGCTTCGACGGCCCAGTCGGTCATCGACAGCTTGCGCAAGGACGGCACCGTGACCCGGGGCTGGCTTGGTGTGCAGATCCAGCCGGTGACCGCCGATCTGGCCGAAAGCCTCGGCCTCCAGGGCGACAAGGGTGCGCTGGTTTCGGAAGTGACGGAAGGCTCGCCCGCGATGCAGGGTGGCCTGAAGTCGGGCGACACCATCGTCAAGGTTGACGGCAAGGATGTGCTCGATGCCCGCGACCTCGCCCGCAAGGTGGCGCGGATCGTGCCCAACAAGACCGTGCCGGTCGCCATCATGCGCGAAGGCAAGTCCATGACGCTCGACGTTAAGATCGGCATCATGGCGGACAGCGGCAGCAAGGTTGGCAAAACGGGTTCCGAAACGAAAACCGGTCTCGCCAGCCTCGGCCTCACTCTGTCTCCCGCCGCTGACGGCGCGGGTGTGCAGATCACCGCGGTTGAGCCGGGCAGTGCCGCCGAAGAGCGCGGCCTGAAACAGGGCGATGTCATCCTCGAAGTCGCCGGCAAGGAAGTAAACGGCGTGGCCGATGTGAGCGCGGCGATGAAGGACGGCAAGAAGCGCGTGCTCATGCTCGTCCGTTCTGGCGAAGGTCAGCGCTTCGTCGCTGTTCCAGTCGGCCAGGGCTGATACGCAACACAGTCAATCGCGCGGGGCCCTCCCGCGCGATCCGGTTTTCAGCGGCGCGGAATGGATTCGGGGGCAGATCCCGGGTTTAATTCCGCGCCCTCTTTTCAGGAGTGACGGAACATGCGACCTATGACTGTCAATAACCGCAACCCTGAATCGGCCAATCCAGATCCCCAAGCCATGCGCATTCTAGTCATCGAGGATGATCGGGAGGCAGCGTCTTGGCTGGTCAAGGGGCTACATGAAAGCGGTCACATCGCCGATCACTCGATCGACGGCGAGGAAGGTTTGGCAATGGCGCGCGAAGGCTTGCACGATGTGCTGATCGTTGACCGCATGCTACCCAAACTCGACGGGCTGGAGATTGTCAGAACGTTGCGCCAGGAAGGAATCAAGACGCCGGTGCTGATCCTGAGCGCCCTGGGCGACGTGGACGAGCGCGTAAAGGGCCTGCGCGCCGGTGGCGACGACTATCTGGGCAAACCCTATGCCTTTGCCGAACTGCTGGCCAGGGTCGAGGGCCTGGGCCGCCGCGGCACTGACCAGCCGCCCGGCATGAAGCTCAAGGCGGCCGATCTGGAGATCGACCTTCTCACCCGCAACGTGACGCGGGGCGGCCGGACCATTCTGCTGCAACCGCGCGAATTCAAGCTGCTCGAATATCTGGTGCGCAATGCCGGTCACATCGTCACTCGCACCATGCTGCTCGAGAATGTCTGGGACTACCATTTCGATCCGCAGACCAATGTGATCGATGTCCATGTATCCAGGCTGCGTTCCAAGATCGACAAGGGTTTCGACGAAGCGATCCTGCAGACGGTGCGCGGCGCCGGATACATGATCCGTGCCAGGTAAGCTCCATCTCATCCAGAGCACGACGTTCCGCCTTGCCACCCTCTATCTTGTTCTTTTCGCCGTCTCCGTCAGCACGCTTCTCGCCTATGTTTACTGGAACACCGCCGTCCTGATCGAACGTCAGGCGGATGAAACCATTCGCGCCGAAATCCAGGCGCTGGCCGACCAGTACCGGCTGCGCCGCCTGTCGGGCATCATCGATATCCTCCAGCGCCGGAGCCGCGAGGAGACGGGCTCGATCTATCTTCTGATCGGACCCGATTCAACCCGCATTGCCGGCAATATCGACAAGCTGCCGTCGGAAGCGGTGAACGAAACGGGCTGGATCGAATTTCCCGTGGACGCCCGCCGCGGCGGTTCGCTGGAACGCCATATGGCGCGGGCCTTCCATACCGAGCTCGCCGGCGGTTACGAACTGGTTGTCGGCCGCGATGTCGAGGGGGTGCGGCAGTTCGGCGAAGTGATCCGCCGCACCATCTACGGCACGCTCGGCATCGCCCTCCTGCTCGGGCTTGGCGGCGGATTGCTGATCAGCCGCAACTTCCTGCGCCGCGTCGAGGCCATCACCGGAGCCAGCCGCTCGATCATGGGCGGCAATCTGCACGACCGGATGCCGGTATCGGGTTCGGGCGACGAGCTCGACCAGCTTTCCGTATCGCTCAACGAGATGCTCGAACAGATCGAGCGCCTGATGAACGGCATGAAGGAGGTATCGAGCAATCTCGCCCACGATCTCAAGACTCCGCTGACGCGCATCAAGGCGAGGGTCGAGGCGGCGTTGCGGAGCGAAACGGTGGGGGATTATCGCGAGGCATTGGACAAGACCGTCGAGGAATCGGACCGGTTGCTGCAGACCTTCAATTCGCTCCTGTCGATCGCCCGGGCGGAAGCGGGCCAGTCGCGCGGCGGTTTCGAGCCGATCGATGCCGCTGCCATTTTGGACGACGTGGCCGAACTCTATGAACCCATTGCCGAAGAGCAGGGCGGCTCGCTCACCGTGACCGCGCTCGGCAATCTCCAGGTTCACGCCGACCGCCAGCTTCTGGCGCAGGCGATCAGCAATCTGGTGGACAATGCGTTGAAATACGGCGCGGCCGAAGGCGAGGCGCCGAAAGTGACGATGTCGGGAGTGGCGGAGGAAGGCAAGGTGGCGATCACCATCGCCGACCGGGGGCCGGGAATCCCCGCAGCCGACCGCGACCGCGTGATCGAACGCTTCGTCAGGCTCGACGAGAGCCGCTCGAAACCCGGCAACGGACTGGGTTTGAGCCTTGTCTCCGGCGTGATGAAACTGCACGGCGGCGAATTGCGCCTCGCCGACAACGAACCGGGCCTTCGCGCCACACTCGTCATTCCGAAGGCTCTGGCCGCGGGATAGTCCTGGCATTCGCGGCGACGACGATGGCGACATCGGCTTTTCGCTATGCTTAGAAGTGTTCCATGCCGAACTTTCGTGTTTCCCTGCCCGAAGCACTCGACCGGAAGGCCGTGGCGAATTTCTGGGACAGCACCGAACTTGTTCCAGCCGATGGTGAACAGCGGAGCTTGATTTCGGCGATCGCGGGGGCATCGCCGTTTCTGCGACTGCTCATCCTCCGGGATGGCGCATATGCGGCCCGGGTGTTTCGCGAAGCACCGGACTTTCTGCTTGACGAAATCCTGACGGACCTTCGTTCGCAGCGGGAGCTTTCCAGTCAGAGCGAATTCATGCGCCACGTGCGCGTGGCCCGGGCGCGTGCGGCACTTGTCATCGCGGTGGCCGACATCGCAGGAACATGGTCGATCGACCAGGTGACGGCAGCACTGACGCGCTTTGCCGATGGCGCGCTCAATGCGGCACTCGACTGGCTGCTGATCGAAAGCGAGCGGCAGGGCAAAATCATCCTCGGCGGCCGGGCCGAGCCCGGCCGGAATTCCGGCTATGTCATCCTTGCCATGGGCAAGCACGGTGCCTTCGAACTCAATTATTCGAGCGACATCGATCTCATCGTGCTCTTCGACGCTAGCCGCAACGCGCTCGTGCCGGAAACCGAGCCCGCACAGTTTTTCGTGCGCCTCACCAAGCGCCTGGCCGGCCTGCTTCAGGATGTGACCGAGGACGGCTATGTCTTTCGCGTCGACCTGCGTTTGCGGCCAGACCCGCGCGCCACCCAGGTGGCGATCTCTATCGAGGCGGCCGCCATCTATTACGAGAGCATGGGCCAGAACTGGGAGCGCGCCGCCATGATCAAGGCCCGCGCCGCCGCCGGTGACATCGCTCTGGGCGAAGACTTCCTCGACCAGCTCAGGCCATATATCTGGCGCAAATATCTCGATTTCGCCGCGATCGCCGATGTGCAGTCGCTGAAACGCCAGATTCATGCGGTGAAGGGCCACTCGACCGTTATGGTGCGCGGCCACAACATCAAGTTGGGCCGTGGTGGCATCCGCGAGATCGAATTCTTCGCCCAGAGCGATGTCACCGGCGGCGGCGCGGGCCTTGATCATGGCGGCGCGCTCCCAGTTCT
>JANLYR010000178.1:0-20017 GCA_031365765.1 Hyphomicrobiales bacterium
TCGGCATCGAACTCAATTTAGACGAGGTGCCGTGCCGCGAAACCCATATGACAGCCTACGAAATGATGCTGTCGGAAAGCCAGGAGCGCATGCTCATGGTGCTGCGGCCCGAGCAGGAGCAGGACGCCGCCGCCATCTTCCGCAAATGGGGCCTAGATTTCGCCATCGTGGGACATACGACCGACACGCTGCGTTTCGTGGTCAAACACCAAGGCGAGTTGAAGGCCGACCTGCCGATCCGCAAGATGGGCGACGAGGCGCCGGAATATGACCGGCCGTGGGTGGCCACGCCAAAACGCGCTCTACTCGCCGATGTCCCTCCTCCGCCTGATCTCAATGCGGCGATAATGAAAATCATGGGATCGCCCGATATGTGTTCACGGCGTTGGGTGTGGGAGCAGTATGATCACCTGATCCAGTCCAACACCGCGCAAATTCCAGGCGGTGACGCGGGCGTGGTGCGGATCGGCCCCCAGAAGGCGATCGCCGTCTCGGTCGATGTGACGCCGCGCTATGTCGAGGCCGACCCCTACGAGGGCGGCAAGCAGGCGGTGGCCGAATTCTGGCGCAATCTGGTCAGCGTCGGCGCCGAGCCGCTCGCCGTCACCGACAATCTGAATTTCGGCAATCCCGAGCGGCCCGAGATCATGGGGCAACTGGTGGAGGCGATCAAAGGCATCGGCGAAGCCTGCCTCGCACTCGATTTTCCGGTCGTCTCCGGCAACGTGTCGCTCTACAACGAAACCAACGGCAAGGCGATCCTTCCCACCCCCGCAATAGGTGGCATCGGGCTTCTCGCGGATCTCACCAAGATGGCGACGCTCGCATTCAAGCAGAAGGGCGAGGCCATCCTGCTGGTGGGTGGCCACGGCAGCCATCTGGGCCAGTCGATCTATCTCCGGGAGATCCTGGGCCGTGAGGACGGGGCTCCGCCGGCGGTCGATCTTGCCCGCGAGAAGCGCCACGGCGAGTTCATTTTAAACCTCATCAACCATGGCCAAGTTACCGCCGTGCATGACGTTTCCGATGGTGGTGTGGTTGTTGCCGTGACTGAAATGGCGTTGGCCTCGCGGTTTGGAGCGGCCCTGTCGCCAATGGATCATGCCCAGTTGTTCGGCGAGGACCAGGCCCGCTACATCGTCACCTGCGCCTCGTCGGCAGCCGCGAAGATCATCACCCAGGCCCATGTGAAATCCGTGTACGTGATCCGCATCGGCAGCGTCACCGAGGTTCCGGCGTTGATTGTGGAAGGGGCCGCAGCTATATCCATGGCTGAACTCCGCTCCGCCCACGAAGGTTGGTTTCCAGCCTATATGGCAGGCGAATTTTGAGGACTACCCGATGGCCATGAGTTCCGCAGACATAGAGCGTTTCGTCAAGGACGGGATACCCGGCGCCCTTGTGGAAATCCGTGACCTCGCGGGGGACGGCAACCATTATTCAGCCACCGTCGTCTCCTCTGCCTTCAAGGGAAAGTCGCGGATCCAGCAGCATCAGATGGTCTATGCGGCGCTCAAAGGCCGCATGGGCGGCGAACTTCACGCTCTCGCACTTCAAACCAGCATTCCAGAGGACCAGCAATGACCGAGATTTCCAAGTGGATCGACAACGAAGTGAAGTCAAACGACGTTGTGCTCTTCATGAAGGGCACGCCGGAAATGCCGATGTGCGGATTTTCGGGCAAGGCGACGCAGATCCTCAATCATCTCGCGGTGCCTTTCAAAGGCGTCAACGTGCTCGACTCCAATGATCTCCGGCAGGGCATCAAGGACTACACCAACTGGCCAACCATCCCGCAGCTCTACGTCAAGGGCGAATTCGTGGGCGGCAGCGACATCGTGATGGAGATGTTCCAGTCGGGCGAGTTGAAGGCGTTGCTGGAGGAAAAGGGCATCGCCTGATTTTCGCTCAGTTCGGCAGAGTGTGGCAGCACTCAACGTCGCACACTGCCAAAATGCGTTAACGCGACGTTCACGGGATTGACGGAACAATCGGCCTCATCAAAATTGAATCGCTGCTGCTACTACGGAGATTCACCGATGACCGACACGGACTTCGACTGTCAGTTGCGTGGCTGGAGTCTAACGACGGCAGAAATCATGTACCGCATGCCGGATTTCCGCGAAATTCTGCAGACATATATCTGGCAGGACTACGACCTCGCCCCGCGCTTTCCCAAGCTCATCAAATTTCTGGATTTCTGGTCACGCAATCTCGATGGGCCACTCGCCACGGTGAGGGTTGCCCACCGCGGCATCGTCGGCGCGATCGAAATGCGCCACGTCGGTCACGAGTGGCGCCTACACTAATCTAGCGCGAATAATATTCGACGACGAAGTGCGGTTCCATCTGCACGGGATAGGGCACGTCCGCCAGAGACGGCACGCGAACCAGCTTCGCCGTCATCCCCTTATGGTCGGTCTCCACATAATCGGGCACATCGCGCTCGGCCAGCTGCGTCGCTTCGAGGACCACCACGAGGTCCTTGGCTTTCGGCGTGAGTTCCAGCGTGTCACCCGCCTTGATCCGCATGGAGGGAATGGTCACGCGGCGGCCGTTGACCTTGACATGGCCGTGGCTGACGAACTGGCGCGCGGCGAAAACCGTCGGCACGAACTTGGCGCGGTAAACGATCACGTCGAGACGGCGCTCGAGCAGGCCGATCAGGTTTTCCGATGAGTCGCCCGTCATGCGCGAGGCTTCCTCATAGACCTTGCGGAACTGGCGCTCCGAGATGTTGGCGTAATAGCCTTTGAGCTTCTGCTTGGCCTTGAGCTGGATGCCGAAGTCCGACATCTTGCCCTTGCGCCGCTGGCCATGCTGGCCCGGGCCATATTCGCGCTTGTTGACCGGGCTCTTGGGCCGGCCCCAGATATTCTCGCCCATGCGGCGGTCGATCTTGTATTTGGCGGTTGCACGCTTTGTCATTTACGGTCTCCAGACATTGGTTGGACCCACCCTCCTCGGCGCCGGTTTCCCGGCCGACAGGACCCCTGAAGGTCCACGGGCAAGCAAACACGGGACGCATTCAAGGCATCCCGTGCTGGGGCTGCCTATAGGCAAAGGTGCGGGTACTGTCAAACCGGGATATCGATCACCCGGTGACCGGCGAAGCCCATGGCCGCGTAAGCTCCCAGCGAGGTGGAGATGCCCTTGGCCGAGGTCAGGAGCACGGTGCCGTGCGGCGGTATCTCACCGATAGGCTCGGAACGCGGCGTTTCGTCGAGTACGTCGCCGGCGCGCCTCGCAATCGCGGGTGCGGGATCGAGATAGGTCACCGGCCATGGTGCTACTTTTTCAATATCCTCGATCAGCAGCGGATAATGCGTACAGCCCAGCACTACGACATCGGTACGCTGGCCATCGCGCCGCCTGAATACCGGAGCAATCTCGCGGCGCAGTTCTTCCAGGTCCACCGCACCACCGGCAAGTTTCCGTTCGGCCATTTCCGCAAGGCGCGGCGCCCCGTGCAGGAATACCTTGCAGTGATAGGCATAGGTGTGAATGAGCGCGTGTGTATATTCGCGGCTGACCGTGCCGGGCGTCGCCAGGACACCGATGATGCCCGATTTCGTCTGCGCCGCGGCGGGCTTGATCGCCGGCACGGTGC
Source organism: Hyphomicrobiales bacterium (assembly GCA_031365765.1). GTDB lineage: Bacteria > Pseudomonadota > Alphaproteobacteria > Rhizobiales > Aestuariivirgaceae > Aestuariivirga. The sequence continues at coordinate 3,611 of JANLYR010000178.1, forward strand.
CCACGAAGGGAAGCGCATAGGTTTCGCGAAGCGCGTTCAGCGCTATGGTGGATGCGGTGTTGCAGGCGATCACCACGATATGCGGCTGCGTCCGTTCAATCAGGGTGCCCATGACCACCACGATCCGGCGCACCAGCGCCTCCTCGGTCCACGCGCCATAGGGAAACGCGGCATTATCGGCGGCGTAGACAAGCTGCGCCTCCGGACTTTGCATGGCGACGGCACGCGCCACAGTGAGCCCTCCCATGCCGGAATCGAAGAGTAAGATGCGGGGCGGCGTCATGACGGTGCCTTGCCCTCCTTCCCCCTCTGCGGGGAGGGTGGCGCGAAGCGACGGGTGGGCGAAGAGGATTGAACGACGCCCCCCACCCCCGCCCTTCGGGCGGACCCTCCCCGCAGAGGGGGAGGGATAAAAATGAAACTCACTTTTCGTCCTTCCTTGCCAAATGTGCCCGCGTCAGCGATGCCACCATTCCCCTGAGGCTTCGTACTTCCTGCTCGGTGAGCCCAGCTCTTGCATACAAGTTTCGGATGTTGCGCATGATGCCCGGCTTCTTCGCTGCTGTCTTGAAGAACCCGCTCGCATCGAGTTCGCGTTCGAGGTGATCGAGGAATCCGTACAATTCGTCTTTGGTCGCGGGCCGCGTATCGGGCGTTTGCAATCCCGGACCGTCCAGCGCGGCCAGTTCGGGCGTTTCCTGGCCCAGACTTTCCGCCTGGTCCTTGTACCATTCGTAACCGATCAGCAGCACCGCCTGCGCGATATTGATCGAGGCGAAAGCCGGATTGACGGGTGCGGTCACGATCACATCGGCCAGCGACACTTCGTCATTATTCAAACCCCAGCGCTCGCGCCCAAACAGCACGGCGAGCTTCTCGCCGCGGGTGATCCGCGCCCGCATGTCAACGCCCGCCTGCTCCGGCGTCACAACATCCTTGGTCATGTCGCGCGGCCTTGCCGTCGTGGCATAGACGAAATTCACATCGTGAAGCGCCGCAGCCACCTCGTCGAAGACCGTGGCCCCTTCGATGATCCAGTTGGCACCGGATGCGGAGGTCAAGGCCTTCTCGTTGGGCCAACCATCGCGGGGATTGACGACCCGCATTTCATGCAGCCCGAAATTCGCCATGGCGCGCGCCGCCGTGCCGATATTCTCGCCCAGTTGCGGATTGACCAGCACGACGATGGGCGCGGGAGTGAGCACCTGGTTGCGGCTTTTGTCGGTCCCCGCCATCGCTGCGCTCTATCCTCTTCCATCCAGCCGCTGCGCTGTGCGGAGTTCCGGGAACCACCGGGCCCACAGAAACGCAATTGCCATCGTACCCACGCCACCTATGGCGACAGCGGCGACGGCGCCGATCCAGGCGGCGACCACACCGGCGCGGAATTCACCAAGCTCATTCGACGCGCCGATGAACACGCGGTTGACGGCGTTGACCCGGCCCCTCACGTCATCGGGAGTCCAGAGCTGCAGCAGCGTTTCGCGAATATAGACGCTCACCATGTCGGAGGCTCCCATCACCATGAGCGCCGCAATGGACAACGGAACCCAGGTCGAGAGGCCGAACACGACGGTGAAGAATCCGAAGGCGGCCACGAACAGGAAAAGGATTTTTCCGGCATGGTTCCTGACACCGAATTTCGCCAGCCACAGGGCCATCATCACAGCCCCCACCCCCGGCGCCGAGCGCAGAAGGCCAAGTCCCCAAGGGCCCACTTCAAGGATATCGCGCGCATAGACCGGCATCAGCGCAACGGCCCCGCCGAGCAGCACCGCGAAAAGATCGAGCGATATGGCACCCAGCACGATCTTCTCCTTGCGAATGAAGCGAAACCCCGCAAGCAATGTGGAGAAGCTTGTCTCCGCGGCGTGATTTTTCTGCGGGACCGCGCCTATCATCAGCACTAGTAAGACCGCCAGCCCGATCAACGAGAAGGATACGCCATAGGCAGCGGCCCCGGAGATACCATAGAGAAGCCCGCCCATCACCGGACCTACGATATTTCCAATCTGCCAGCTCATCGAATTGAGCGAAATGCCATGCGCGATCGCCTCACGCGGCAACAGGTTAGGCGCCAAAGCATCGGCCGCCGGATTGAGAAAGGCCCGCGCCACGCCCAGCACCGCCAGAATGATGAACACCGGCCACACTTTGGACGGCGCCGACAGCGTGAACGCGATGAGCGCTGCGGCGCAGACTGCCTCGAGGAGCAGACACAACCCCATGATCACACGACGGTTGAACTTGTCGGCGATGAGACCGGTCACCAGCACGAGCATCAGTGGCGGCATGAACTGCACAAGTCCCACGAGTCCCAGATCAAGCGGATCGCGGGTGATGTCATAGACCTGCCAGCCAACCGAGACCGACATGATCTGCACGGCGAAGGCCGCCGCCGCCATGGCGAACCAGTAGAATACGAATGGCCGGTGATGCAGCGCGTTGGACGACGGTTGCAGGCCTGCGGAAGCGGTGTCGCTCATGCGCGCAGGTGGCTGTCCACCACGCGCTGCAAGAGCGGAACGTAATGCGCGAAGGACGGGGTCGCCATCGCCGGATCCTTGCCCCCCTCGTCCCAGCGCCTCACTTTGACCGCCGCCTCATGATGCGGATTGCGCCGGAACTCCGCCACCTCATCGGCGCTCATCGGCCCGCCTTGCAGCGTGAGCGTATGTTTCGAGGCCTCGGACAGTTTGCCGTTGTAGGTGGGATCGGTCGCGACGAGATACCGCTTGGCCGCCACATGGAGGAGAACGCAATCGGTGACGACTTGTGGAAAAAACGGCGCCAGCACCTTCGCTCCCGCCTCGTCATGGAAATTGTCGGCTGTGTCACCCAGCGACATCGGCCCGAATTCGCTGGTGTAGTGCCCGATGTCGTGCAGCAGAGCGGCGGCCACGAGTTCGTCGGCCGCATTCTCGCATTCGGCCAGCACCGCCGCCTGCAGCATGTGCTGGGACATGGTGACGGGTTCGCCCAGATAGGAATCGGCACCCCGGCGTCGGAAAATATCGGCGATAAAGGCCACGATGGTGGAACGGTCGAGAGTCATGGTTGCGGAGCTTTCTCCTCGATTGCGGCCAATGTCGAGAGCAATCCGTCCTTGTCGGCATAGCAGCCCTGTAGCCACCGTTTGCCGCTGCCGGAAAATTCTTTCCGCGCATGCAGCACGCGCGTGTTGTCAACGATGAACAATTCTCCGGGCTTCAGCTTGAACGTCACCTGCAGCGACGGGTCCTCAATCAGTTCGGCGAAGCGCCGGTAGGCGGCGTAATAGTCCGCCATGTCGTCATAGGGAATGTCGGTGAAGGCCGCGGCTGAACGGTTGTTGAAGCGGATGGCGATCAGTTCGCCATCGGGCCCAAGTTCGATGATGGGGCGTTTGGCGCGGAGCCGCACACCATCGCTTCCGGCATATTCGAACCGCGCGCAATACTTGGCCAGCATTTCGAAATTGCGCCGGTTTTCTGTCGCCAGCCTCTCCGCGATGCGGAAACCGTCGGCCACCATCGAGTCGCCACCATCGACGGTATTTTCCAGGCAGCCGAGAAGCTGCAGTGTCGGCACGGGATCGCGATAGGGATTGTCGGTATGGGCCTGAAGTCCGAGATTGGTGTAAGCGAGATTGGTTGGATTGACTTCGGCCCGGACATCGAACCAGCGACCGTAATTGGTTTCGCGCACGAAACCGAAGAGTTCGGCAACTGTGCACAACGCGCCACTCTTGGTCGGCACTTCCGTCAGCACCGCAAAGCCATAGCGCCGGACCGCCGCCAGCCAATCTCCCAAAACAGACGGGTTGGCCGCGATCTCTGGATAGTTGCCCGTCGGATAGCTCTGCTGAAGTGCGGCATCCCAGCGGGTGATCTCGGGCCCGGTCCAACCTGGCGCCTGGCCGCGGTCCCCGTCGTAGCTGTGAGCGGCGAGCCAGCGGGCCGGATACTGAACGTCCTTGCCTTCCGGCTCGAAGCGAATTTCCAGGGCACCATTCTTCGTCGCCGCAGATGCAACGACCGTGGCTGCTGAAATGTCCAGTATGGTGATCAGCCTCTGTCCGTTGCGTGGGCTCCGCGTCGATGCGTCCTGCGCATTGTCGCGCAGCCATACGGCGTGAAAACGCGCTGTTCTGCCGTTCAGCGACAGTTCCACGGCCTTCCCTTCATCGATGATGCGGACCTGCGTTACGTCCATTGCTCCGTCCTCCTGCCCCCTGCTATAGGCGATTTTCGCGCAGCGCAATGAGGCATCCCCGATGACGAAAATCAAGGTCGATAACCCCGTGGTCGAACTCGACGGTGACGAGATGACGCGCATCATCTGGGAGCTGATCAAGGTCAAGCTGATCCGGCCCTACCTCGATGTCGATCTCCGCTATTTCGATCTCTCGGTCGAGAATCGCGATGCCACGTCGGACCAGGTGACCATCGATGCCGCCAATGCCATCAAGGAGCATGGCGTCGGCGTCAAATGCGCCACCATCACGCCCGACGAGGCGCGGGTGAAGGAATTTGGCCTGAAACAGATGTGGAAAAGCCCCAACGGCACGATCCGGAATATTCTCGGCGGCGTCATCTTCCGCGAACCGATTATCTGCCGCAACGTGCCGCGCCTTGTACCGGGCTGGACCAAACCCATCATCATCGGCCGCCACGCCTTCGGCGACCAGTATCGCGCCACCGATTTCACCTTCCCCGGCAAGGGCACGCTGACCATCAAGTTCGTGGGCGAGGACGGCCAGGTGGTCGAGCGGGAGGTTTTCAAATCTCCAGGCGCTGGCGTCGCCATGGCGATGTACAATCTTGACGAGTCGATCAAGGAGTTCGCGCGGGCCAGCCTGAATTATGGGCTCAACCGCAACTACCCCGTTTATCTCTCCACCAAGAACACCATCCTCAAGGCCTATGACGGCCGCTTCAAGGATATTTTCCAGGCGATCTACGATGCCGAGTTCAAGACCGAATTCGAGAAACGCAAGATCACCTACGAGCATCGCCTGATCGACGACATGGTGGCGTCGGCGATGAAATGGACCGGCGGCTATGTCTGGGCCTGCAAAAATTACGACGGCGACGTTCAATCCGACCTCGTGGCACAAGGCTATGGCTCGCTCGGCCTCATGACGTCGGTTCTTATGACGCCTGACGGCAAAACGGTCGAGGCCGAGGCCGCGCATGGCACGGTGACACGGCATTACCGCCTGCACCAGGAGGGCAAGCAGACGTCCACCAACTCCGCTGCCTCGATCTTCGCTTGGACCGGCGGATTAAAGCACCGGGCCAAGCTCGACGGAAATGAAAAGCTGAAAGGTTTCGCCGAAACGCTGGAACGGGTGACCGTCGAGACGATCGAAAGTGGGAGCATGACGAAGGATCTGGCGGTGCTGGTCGGGCCCGAGCAGAAATGGCTGTCGACCGAGGGATTCCTCGACGCAATCGATGCCAATCTTCAGAAGGCGATGGCGTGAAGGCCGGCGGCTGCCAGTGCGGCGCGGTGCGCTATGCTATCGATGGCGCTTTGAACAATCCGCATATCTGCCACTGCCGCATGTGCCAGAAGGCCTTCGGAAATTATTTTGCCGCCTTGGCGGGAGCGCTTCGCGAGAATTTTCGCTGGACCCACGGGGAGCCCGGATTCTTTCGCAGCTCCGATATCGTCCAGCGCGGCTTCTGCCGCGACTGCGGCACGCCGCTGTCGTTTGCCTATGACCATTCGAAATACATCGCAGTGTCGATCGGTTCGCTGGATAGTCCGGACGAGGTAAAGCCGGAAAACCAGTATGGCGTCGAAGCACGCCAGCCGGCGTTTGTATCACTGCACACGCTGCCCGCGTCACGGACCGAAGACGACACGCCAGCGGATGTCATGACAAAATTGACGAGCCGCCAGCACCCCGACCACGACTAGGCAGCGCCGTCCAAAAGCTTCACCAGCGTCTGCATGATCTGCCGCGCACCTTTCAGCCGGTCTTCGGGTTTTTCCCAGCTTCGCATAATGACCAGTTTCATGTCGGGACGGAGCTTGGCCAGACTACCCTGCCCCGAGATCCACTGCACGAGCCTGACCGGATTTGCGACGGCATCGTTGCGGACTCCGATCAGCGCCCCCTTCGGCCCGGCATCGACGCTCGACACATTGGCGGCGCGGCACAGGAGCTTGATCGATACAACGTCGAGCAGATGGTGGACCTCGTCGGGCGGGCGTCCGAAGCGGTCGTGCAGTTCGGCGGCGAAACCGTCGAGCGCCGGCTGGTCATGCAAATCCGCGAGCCGGCGGTAGAGACCAAGGCGGACCTGCAGATCCTCGACATAGTTTTCAGGGATAAGCACCGAGGTGCCGATATTGATCTGCGGCGACCAGGTGCCTTCAGCTTCGAGCGTGTCCTCGCCGGTGCGGAGTTTCGCCACCGCTTCCTCAAGCATCGTTTGATACAGCTCGTAGCCCACCTCCTTTATATGACCGGATTGTTCCTCACCCAGCAGGTTACCGGCGCCACGCTGATCGAGGTCGTGACTGGCCAGCGTGAAGCCCGCGCCGAGCGAATCGAGCGACTGCAGCACCTTCAGGCGCTTCTCCGCCGCGGGCGTGAGCGTTCGGTTGGCGGGCGTTGTAAGCAACGCATAGGCGCGCTGCTTCGAGCGCCCCACGCGCCCCCTCAACTGATAGAGCTGGGCCAGGCCGAACATGTCGGCGCGATGCACGATCAACGTGTTGGCGGTCGGAATGTCGAGACCGGATTCGACGATGGTGGTCGACAGCAGCACATCGAACTTGCGGTCGTAAAAGCCCGACATGATGTCTTCGAGCTGGGTCGGCGCCATGCGGCCATGGGCGGTACGGAATTTTATTTCGGGAACACTTTCGCGCAAGAAAGCGGCAATCTCGTCGAGATCCGAGACGCGGGGGCAGACATAGAAACTTTGTCCGCCGCGGAAGTGCTCGCGCAACAGTGACTCGCGGATGATGACCGGATCGAAGGGCGAGACATAGGTGCGGACCGCCAGCCGGTCGAGCGGTGGTGTGGTGATAAGCGACAGCTCGCGCACGCCCGAGAGTGCAAGCTGCAACGTCCGGGGGATTGGCGTGGCGGTTAGCGTCAGCACATGCACGTTGGCGCGCATCTCCTTCAGGCGTTCCTTGTGCTTGACGCCGAAATGCTGCTCTTCGTCGACAATGAGGAGGCCAAGATCGCGGAACTTGATCGATGCGGCAAGGAGCGCGTGGGTCCCTATGACGATGTCTATGTCGCCCTTGGTCAAGCCATCGCGCATCGCTTCCATGTCCTTGCGCGCAACGAGCCGCGAGGCTTGCGCGATGACCAAAGGCAGTCCCTTGAAGCGTTCGGTGAAGGTGGAGAAATGCTGCCGCGCCAGCAGCGTCGTCGGCACTACGACGGCCACCTGCTTGCCGTTGAGTGCTGCCACGAAACTTGCCCTGAGCGCCACCTCGGTCTTGCCGAAGCCGACATCGCCGCACACCAGCCGGTCCATCGGCCGGCCCTTTTGCAGATCATCAAGCACCGCCTCGATGGCGCTCAACTGATCCTCTGTCTCCTCGTAAGGAAACCTGGCGCAGAATTCGTCGAAGGCACCTTCGGGCGGAGGCAGGATGTCACCGGACTTCAGTTCCCGCGCCGCCGCCGTTCGGATCAGTTCCTCGGCGATTTCTCGGATGCGCTCCTTGAGCTTCGCCTTTTTGGCCTGCCAGGCGCCACCGCCCAATTTGTCGAGTTGCGCGCCCTGCTCATCGGACCCGTAGCGGGTCAGGAGCTCGATATTCTCGACCGGCAAGAACAGGCGATCGTTGCCGGCATACATGATGAACAGGCAATCATGCGGAGCACCCTGAACTTCAATGGTCTTCAAACCTTCGAAACGGCCGATGCCATGATCGACATGGACGACAAGATCGCCAGGGCTGAGGGCGGAGAGTTCGGAAATGAAATCGGCGGCGGACCGCGATTTGCGGCCGCGGCGTACCAGGCGGTCGCCTAGGATATCCTGCTCTGCGACAACCGCGAGATCGGCGGTCTCGAATCCCTCCTCGAGACCCAGAACAACCAGCGCCACGATCGAGCGGTCCCACGTCTGCAGTTCGCTCCAGCTTTTTGCAAGAGCGAGGGGTCCGAGGTCATGGTCCTTGAGGATCGACTGCAACCGTTCACTCGAGCCTTCGCTCCAGGCGGCGATGACGGCGCGTTTGCCAGCCTTGCGCAACGTCTCGGTATGGACCTTTACCGCCTCATAGACGTTGCCGCCCGCTTCGGCCCGTTCGGCAGCGAACATGCGGCCGCGCCGGACACCGAAAGAGATCGCATTCGCCTCTGGACTCTCGAACGATGACAGCGCCAGCGTCGCATGATCCGCCAGAGCCTCGGCCCATTCGCTCTCGGTGAGGTAGAGCGCTTCCGGCATCAGCGGCTTGTAGGGAGCGGCGCCAAAATTCTGCTTGTCGAGCGCTTCGCGCCTGGCCGAATAGAACTCCTCGATCTGATCGCGCCGCGCTGCAACCGCCTCGGTGGCGGATTGGTCGAGCGAGATGGCCGCGTCGGGCAAATAATTGAACAGGGTTTCCAGATGGTCGTGGAACAGCGGCAGCCAATGCTCCATGCCCTGGTAGCGCCGCCCGCTCGTAACGCTGTCATAGAGCGGATCGGAAATGTCGATGCCGCCGAACGCCTCGGCATAAGCCGTGCGGAAACGCCCGATGGCGTCGGGCGTCAGCAGCACTTCGTTGGCGGGCGTCAGCGTGAAGGATTTGAGCGCGCCGAGCGAGCGCTGCGACTGCGGATCGAAGCTCCGCACTGTCTCCAGCGTGTCGCCGAAGAAATCGAGGCGCACCGGGGCCGCGGCACCCGGCGGAAAGATGTCGATGATGCCGCCCCTGACCGCGAAGTCGCCGGGATCGACCACCGTGCCGGTGCGCGAGAAGCCGTTCAGCGCGAGGAAGGCAAGCAGCGGTTCGGTCTCGACACGGCGGCCCGGCGAGGCGGTGAATGTCGCACCACCGATCAGCGATTTCGGCACCACGCGCTGCAACACCGCATTGACGGTAGTGAGAACGATCAACGGTTTCGTTGTGGGCCGTGTGAGCCGCGCCAGTGTGGCGAGCCGCCAGGCAATGATGTCGGCGGCGGGCGACACGCGGTCGTAGGGCAGGCAATCCCAGGCGGGATAGCGCAGCACTTCGATATCGGCGGCGAAGAATGCCAGTTGCTCAGCGAGCGCGGCCAGACGCTGATCGTCGAGCGCCACGTGAAGCAGCGGACGGGCGCCGAGTTCCCGCGCGATCTCCGGCAGCAGCAGCGAATCAAAACCCTGCGGCACGCCCGAAAGCGGCACCCGTCCCGTGAGACCAAGCCGCGGCTTGAGAGGGCTGAGATCGATCATGACCGGAAGTCGAACATGTCCTGAAGCAAAATCGAGCGCTGCGGTTCCGGCACTGGAGCTTGTCCTGTGGCCCAGGCGAACAGAAGCTGGTCGGGTATGTCTATGATGGCTTCGAGGTGATTGAGCTCATCATCCGACATGGTCTCAATTCGCGCCGCCGCGAACCCGCCCAGGATTAGATCCATCTCCCTGATGCCCCGATGCATGGCGCGCCACAGCAGACGCCGGCGGCGATGATCGAGCGTGTCGGGATGCGGACTCATGGCGCGGGCTGCTTAGCCCGGACGGAGTGGTGCCGCAACGACCATGGGCTTTCCAGTCTTGGTTCGGAATTTTCCTCCAAGATCAGTGGTCGCCTCTATATCCCCGTTGCTTTCCCTTCCAGACTCACGCTGTTTTTCCGAGACCAGTAGGCTCGAACGCCTTCCCGACCCATTTTCTCATAGAAGGGCAGCAATTCAACTGGACCCCTTTCGGCAACAAAATGCATGAGCGGAACTCCCGTGCCGCAAGAGGTCTGCACAAGTTCAATATCAAGTTCAAAAACTTGCCTCGATCCCGCCATCGCCGGGAAATTTTGTAGAAAATCATTCCAGCCCGGATCGTCTGGATAAATGGCCCTGGCCGAGCCGTAAACGCGCAAAATGCGGGCCTCGCCCTCGAAGGCGCAGAACATCAGGGTCATGCGCGGATGTTGGCGTAAATGCGACGCCGTTTCGTTGCCGCTACCCGTGAGGCTCAGCCAGATGATTTTCGTCTCGCTTAAGACACGAAGGGAATCGAGTCCCTTGGGGGATATATTGACTCGGCCATCCGACGCCGCGGTGGCAGCGAAGAACATTTTTTGTGCTTCGATGAAACGCCGCAAGGCTTGGTTAAGTTTTTTTGCCGTTGCCATGATAGTCCCTATCAAGTTGGAGAGCGGCCTAGTCCATGTGCAATCTGTGTCCCAACGACACTGGCGAGGATCAACAGGCCGCCAATGATCGTGGCGAAGGATGGAAGCTCGGCAAAGGCAAGCCAAGCAAGCACCGGTGCGATCGGCGCTTCCAAGGTGCTGAGCAAGGCGGTCTCACCCGCGGGAACCCGTCTGGCGCCTTCCGCGAGCGTAACCGATCCGAAAGCAAAAACGAGGCCAAACGCTACCATGATGATGATTTCCGACGATGGATCCGCGAGCGGCGTGCCCAATGCCAAACCGAATGGAAGCAGCATCAGGGATGACAACACTGCGGGACCAGCGGCTGGCGTCCTTGGATAGCGGCGATATAGGACCACCAGGATTGCCATCGCCGATGTCATCCACATCGCCAGAAGATCACCGCGTAGACTAATCCCGCCAACCGATCCGCCGACAATCACCGCCATGCCGGCAAAGGCAACCGCACATCCCATCAAAATAAACTTGTTCAGGCGTTCGCCGACCCAAGCCCACGCCAGAAAAGCCGCCAGAATGGGGGTTGCCGCGTAAATAAGGGATACATTTGCAATGGTGGTCAGTTTGAAGGCAAGAATGAAAGCCGCCGTACCGGACGCCCCGACCAATGCCGCCGCCCAACCACTGCCACCCATTTCCACGAAATTGGCCCGGAACGTACCACTCCATAGGGCATAGGCAATTGTGAACAGAGCTGCGAACAGACCCCGCCAGAAAATTACATCCCAAGCACCGGCCTGGACACCCTTGGTAAACAATCCGGCCGTACTGAAAACCAGCGCCGAGAACACCACCAGCCCCACACCGATGGTGCGCGGGGAACTGAAATCAGCCGTTCCATACATCACGAATGTCCAATCTCACGTGGCTCTTCAGTCTGTACTATACGTTTCATGCTGACACCTAGCTGTCAGTATACGCTTGCCCTAGTGATGGCTGAGGTGAAGAGGTTGCCGATGCTGCGAACCGACCGTCTGTTCGAAATCATCAACATTCTTCGCGCCGCAAAATCTCCATTGTCTGCTGCGGCAATCGCCGTGCGTCTGGAGGTCACGCCGCGCACCATCTACCGCTACATCGCGATGCTTCAATCCATGCGTATACCGATCGAAGGTGCCGTCGGGATTGGTTACGTCATGCGCAAGGGTTATGACCTACCGCCGCTCAACTTCGATGAAGAGGAACTGGAATCGATCGTGGTGGGCCTTGGTCTTTTGAGTCGAACCGGTGACCGCAGCCTGCAGTCGGCGGCGCAACGGGTCATGACGAAAATTGAAACGAAAAAAATTCCGGCAGACAGTCTGCGGGTGTCCGCCTGGGGTATTGTAGCTCCTGAAAACATGTGCATGGACGAATTGCGCGAGGCCATCCGGCGAGAGCAAAAATTGCGCATTCACTATGTTAATTCTGGCGGCACGGAGACTGAACGGAAGATTCTTCCGATTGTGTTGACATACTATGTTGAGGTTGCCGTACTTTCGGCTTGGTGCACTTTGCGGGAAGATTTCAGGAGTTTTCGGGTGGATCGAATTCGAAGTTGTATTAATCTACCGGAGTATTTTACCGGTATGGCACACGGGTTGCGACAAAACATGGATTCGGAAATAAAAAATTGATCTGCTTGCTTAATCTCGGCGGGAAGACCGATGGCTTCCCATCCGCCGCCTTTGGGCGCAGATTGGCTGCAAAAGAATAGGCGTGGGGAGGCTTCAATGATCATCTATCCCGATCTGGAATTGCGCCAGGGCCGTCTTGTCAATCTCGCACGCAACCGGATCGACAGTCCGCTGGTCTATGATCTCGATCCCGTCCAGGCGGCGCATGACCTGGCGGCGCAAGGGGCCCGCTTCCTGCATGTCGTCGATCTCGACGCGGTGTTCAACGAGGGCAACAACAATCCGATTATCAAGGAAATCATCCGTTCCTGCGGCTGTCCGGTGCAGGTGGGCGGCGCCATCCGAAACATGGAAAAGGTGCATTACTGGATGGATGCCGGCGCCAACCGCGTGGTGATCGCCACCGCCGCGGTCAAGTATCCGCATTTCGTCAAAGCCGCCGCCACCGCCTATCCCGATGCCGTCGTGGTGAGCATCGACGCCAAGGGGGGTTACGTTATGATCGAGGGTTGGACCGAGGCCACCACTTTCACGCCGATCGAGTTCGCCCGCCAGTTCGACCATGCGGGGCTGGCCGCCATCATCCACACCGATATCGACCGGGACGAGGACCATCCCGAAAGCAGCATGGCGCATGTGACGGAACTGGCGTCGAAAGTCCGGACGCCGGTTATCGCCAGCGGCGTGGTGAAGTCTCTCGACGATATCTCGACGCTGTCCTACCTGCCCAATATCTCGGGTGTCATCACCAGCCGCGCGCTATTCGGCGGCGCGTTCAGTTTCGCCGATGCCCAATCCATCGCCATTGCGGCGCATGGGCCCACGGCGCGGTTCATGTGATCCTTTGCCCGCTGGCGGGGAAGGGTAAGATCACGGCACCATGCGTCCCGCCATTCTCAATCCATTGTTTGCAAGTGCTGCCGCGATCAAGGGGATCGGGCGGAAACTAGATGCGGCTCTCGCAGCCTTTCTCCGGCCTGGCGGAGGGGATGGCGCGCGCATCGGCGATCTCCTGTTCCATCTGCCGTCGGGGCTGGTCGACCGGCGCTACCGGCCAAGAATTTCAGAACTGCCGCTTTCGGGGATCGTCACAATTGAAGCAAAGGTGGGCCGCCACCGGCCAGCGCCACCGCAGAACAAGCGCCTGCCCTACCGGGTCGAAGTTTCGGATGACACCGGCACCCTCACGCTCGTTTTTTTTCATGCCTTCGCCGAACATCTGAAGCGTCTTCTGCCCGAGGGCGAGACGCGGTTCATTTCCGGCAACATCGCCTGGTATGGGGTGGAGCCCCAGATCGCCCATCCCGATCATGTCGTTACCGCGGCGGAATTTGACGCGCTGCCCTTGATCGAGCCTATCTATCCATTAACCCAGGCGGTGTCTGGCAAGGTTCTCGCCAAAGCCATCCGCGCGGCGCTGGAGCGTATCCCCGCTTTGCCCGAATGGCAGGACGACGCATTCCTGCGGCTTCGGAAATGGCCAGATTTCGCGGATGCTCTCCGCTTGCTGCATCACCCCGAAACGCTGGCAGCACTGGAGCCTGATGCGCCCGCCCGCCTGCGGCTGGCCTATGATGAATTGCTGGCCAACCAACTCGCGCTCTCGCTGGTGCGCACGCATATGAAGCGGGCGGCGGGACGGACGCTCGCCGGCACCGGCACGGCCCGGGCGGCGATCACGGCGGCTCTCCCCTACTCTCTCACCGGCTCGCAGCAGAGGGCGATCGCTGAGATCGTTCATGACATGGCTTTGCCCGAACGCATGCTCCGTCTGCTGCAGGGCGATGTCGGATCGGGCAAGACGGTGGTGGCGCTCCTGGCACTCGCTGCGGCGGTTGAAAGCGGTGCGCAGGGTGCGCTCATGGCGCCGACCGAAATTCTGGCACGGCAGCACTTGACGGCGCTCGCGCCTCTCTGCGCGGCGGCAGGCATCAGACCTGCTCTTCTCACCGGCCGCGAGAAAGGGCGCCTTCGCGATAGCGTGCTGGAGAAGCTGGCGGCCGGCGACATCGATCTGCTCATCGGCACCCATGCGCTGTTCCAGGAGGGCGTTGCGTTCCGCGACCTGGGGCTCGTCGTGATCGACGAGCAGCACCGTTTCGGCGTGCACCAGCGGCTGGCGCTCCAGGCCAAGGCGGGAACGGTGCCCGACCTTTTGGTCATGACGGCCACGCCCATTCCCCGCACCTTGGCGCTTACCGTTTATGGCGACATGGATGTTTCGAAGCTGACCGAGAAGCCGGCTGGGCGGCTGCCCGTCGATACGCGCGTCCTGCCAATCGCGCGCATGGACGAGGTAGTGGAAGGGCTGGCGCGAGCAATCGACAGAGGCGAGCGTGTTTATTGGGTGTGCCCTTTGGTCGAAGAAAGCGAAGTTGTCGATTTCGCCGCGGTGGAGGATCGCTTTCAGGCGCTGGCCAAATGCTTTCCGGGGAAAGTCGGCCTTGTGCATGGACAGCTGAAAGGGCCGGCCAAGGATGAGGCGATGGCCGCCTTCAAGTCGGGGGCGATTTCGCTTCTCGTTTCGACCACGGTGATCGAGGTGGGCGTCGATGTGGCCGAGGCCAGTGTCATGGTGATCGAGAATGCCGAGCGCTTTGGGCTATCGCAATTGCATCAGTTGCGGGGGCGCGTCGGACGGGGGCCGGCAAAATCCGTCTGCCTCCTGCTTTATAAAGATCCGCTGGGTGAGACGGCGACATCCCGGCTCCGTATCATGCGCGAAACCGATGATGGTTTCCGCATCGCCGAAGAAGACCTGCGACTGCGGGGTGCCGGTGAAATGTTGGGAACGAGGCAAGCGGGCCTGCCGCTGTTCCGCATCGCCGACCTCAGCGCCCACGGCGAATTGCTGGCGGCGGCGCGTGACGACGCGGGCCTCATCCTGGCGCGCGATCCGGAGCTGACGTCGGCTCGGGGCGAGGCGCTCAGGGTGCTGCTCTATCTGTTCGAGCGCGACGAGGCCGTGAGGCTGATTTCAGCGGGGTAGCTATCGCGCCACTTCGGCCAGTTGCAATTCGCGTTCGGGTGCCAGTGGCGCTTCAGGGAAGACGAGCCCCATGGAGATCACCAGCTTCAATCCGTCCTCGACGGTCATGGCGAGTATCTTTACGTCCGCGGCATCGGCGAAGAAGACGTAGCCTCCAGTCGGGTTGGGCGTGGTTGAAACATAGATCGAAAACATTCTGCGTCCCGCTTCGAGGCCAACTTCGGCACCATCGATCTCGCGCGAGACGAAGGCCAGCGACCACACGCCTTTGCGTGGCCATTCGACCAGGCACACGTTGCGGAACGATGTGCCCTTCTGGGAAAAGATCGTCTCGAAGATCTGCTTCGATCCCTTGTAAATCGAGCGTACCACCGGCATGCGGAACAGCGCATGGTCCCACCATCCAAGCAACGTGCGCCCGACGAGATTGGCGGCCAGGGCGCCGATGAGGGTGATGCCGACCAGCGCAAAGATCAGTCCGAAGCCCGGCACCTTGAAAGGAAGATATGTATCGGGATTGTAATGCACCGGGATCAGTGGTTTCACCCAGGCGTCGAAGAATGTAACGAACCAGTAGGTCGCCCAGATGGTGATGGCGATAGGCGCTGTGATCACGAGGCCGGTAAAGAAATATGCGCGAAGCCGGCCCAGCAACGAAGCCTGAGGTTTCAGTTCGGCGACGCCCGCATCGCCCCGCTGTGGATCAAGCCTTGCCATGATGGGCCGTTGATTGCATGAAGTGAGCGGCAATGGCAAGCCGAGGGCAAAGGGGATCACCATGACAAAGAGACAATGGGCCGCAATGCTGACGGGTTTAGTCCTGGTTTCAATGTCGGGACCGGGCGGGACTGTGGCTGCGGCGGACACGGAGCCGTTGCGCCTGGCTCTCGGAAAACAGGATTTCGAGACCTATTGCGCTTCATGTCATGGCGAAACCGGCGAGGGCAATGGCCCGGTGGCGGAATTCATCGCGCTTGAGGCCGCCGACCTCACTCGCCTCGCCCGAAAATATGGCGGGAAATTTCCGGTGGAACAGGTGGCACGGGTGATCGATGGGCGGGATGTGGTGAAAGTTCACGGCCCCCGGGATATGCCCGTGTGGGGCGATTGGTTCGACGCGGAGGCACAACAGCCGGGGCTCCGGCCGGAAGAACGCGAATTGGTGGTGCGCGAGAGGATTGCCGCGATCACGTCCTATATCGAGTCGTTGCAGAAAAAATAGGCGAAAGCCCGCCGTTACTGCCCAGCGACCAGCGCGCCATGCTTGTCGTGCGGATACTGGTCGGCCCACACTTTTGCGCGGGCTTCCGCTTCAAGGCGTTCTTCGTCACTGATGCTGGCGGACATTTCATCCAAGCGATTGAAGATTTCCGGGTTTTCGCTTGGCACCGCCGATTGGCGCGCGAGCAGATACCACATGACAGCTCGGGTTCGATCCATGCGAACCACTTCGCCTTCCCAGTATAGGTCGCCCAG
>JANLYR010000182.1:0-7265 GCA_031365765.1 Hyphomicrobiales bacterium
GCATTGGTGGCAAAAAACCGGTGGTTATTCTCTACGCGGAAAAACCGGATATGGAGATGATTGGGCAATCGATTCTTCAAGGCGCCGCGGATGTGATCATGAAGCCATTCGACAGCGATATCCTGCAATTCAAACTTCGTCAGGCGGGCTTGATCTAGTCCCCTCCGATTTATGGCGATTTGCGGCAACCCTTTGCGATCCGTGACGCACAGGCACAAAGGGGTTACTCAAGGCACATGCGAAATTACTCAATCTGGATACTCATGTTGTGCGTATCCCTGCTTTGCGTGGGGCATGGCCTGAACGGCTCACTCGTGGGTATCAGGGCAAGTGCTGAAAATTTTGGACTAGGCGTCACTGGTTTGATCATGTCGGGATATTCCGCAGGGCTGTTGCTCAGTTCATTCATGACGCCAAGGCTGGTGAAAAATGTCGGCCATGTCAGGGCCTTCGCTGGGTTGGCTTCCATTGTCTCGACCGCCGTTCTTTTGATGCCGCTCTGGGTGAATGCGCCGTTTTGGTTTGGCATGCGGTTTGTGGCAGGTTTGTGCACGGCCGGCTTGTTCATCGTCTGCGAAAGCTGGCTTAGTGGGTCTTCCTCCAATCGCAATCGTGGACGAATGCTGTCGATCTACATGATCGTAAGCTACGGCTCTCTGGGCGCTGGGCAACTGCTTCTCAATGTGACAGATACCTCCGGCTTTGCCCGATTTATCATCGTTTCTTCGCTATTATCTCTGGCGCTGGTTCCACTCATTCTGCTTCCAGCTGAAGCGCCAAGTATTGAAGGCGCGCGACCGGTGGTATTGGCCGAAATCTGGAACGCATCACCTCTCGCAGTGGTTGGCGCGTTGGGGGCGGGTCTGGCCCAAAGCGCATTTTTCGCCATGGGAACGGTATTCGGCATCACTCAGGGTTTGCCGCTGGTTTACATTTCACTGATGATGGCATTCCCCCTCATCGGAGTGATTTTCTCACAATATCCCATCGGAATGCTGTCCGACCGCTTTGACCGTCGCACCATCATTATGCTTCTGAGCGCCCTAGGTGCTTCGGTAGCGCTTGCGACGTCCTTTACGTCGGGCTTCACGCCGGTCCTGTTTATCGCTTTGATTACGGCATATGGCACCGTTTCATTGCCCGTGTATTCACTGGTCATCGCGCACGCCAATGACCATCTGCAGAAGGATCAGGTCCTGGGCGGCTCGGCCAAGTTGATAATGCTCTATGGAATCGGTTCCATGATGGGGCCAGTCATTGCCGGTCAGGCCATGCGCGAGTTCGGCGGCCAAGGGTTTCTCGGGATGATGGTAATCGTCTATGGGGGATTGTCGGCCTTCGCTTTCTGGCGCCGGTTCAGGCGGCCAGAGGACAAGCGCGCCAAAGGGTCGGAGGCGATGCAGGTCAGCCCGGTCACCACGCCCTCTGGGGCTTCCTCGCTCGGCGAATAACACCTTTCAGTTTTCCTAACCGTCGTAGTGAACCAAATGTTAAATCTTGGCTGGCACGCTCCATGCCATGTCTACCGATACCAATCACCCAGCACCGGACTCATCAAAGGTATGTCTCGACGCGAACCTGTTCATGGAAGTCGTCGAAGGCGGAACCGTTGAGCAGCGAAAAAATCTTGCAGCGCAACTTGCGGATTTTTTAGGCGATCCCGCCACTTCGGAAGCGGAACGGGCCCTTGTGGCACCAGTCGTTCTCCGGCTTGCCGTCGATGCGGTGCCGGATGTCCGAAAAACATTGGCAGATCGGCTGGTGCAGTTGGCCAGCCTCCATGCCGACATATTATTTACTCTCATTTCGGATGAAGATTCGATTGCCCTCCCGTTTCTCGCCGCCACACAAGCTCTCAATCATTGGCAGATGATGGCGATTCTCCAGGTTGGCGATGAAAATCGGCAAGCTGTCCTGGCGGGGCGCCACGACATCGCGCCTGAAGCAGTAGAAGTCGTGGTCACGGCATCATCGCTCGAAGCCGCCATAGCACTTCTCGACAATCAAGCCGTTCGTCTGCAGGACCA
This sequence comes from Hyphomicrobiales bacterium, assembly GCA_031365765.1. GTDB lineage: Bacteria > Pseudomonadota > Alphaproteobacteria > Rhizobiales > Aestuariivirgaceae > Aestuariivirga. The sequence continues at coordinate 2,028 of JANLYR010000182.1, forward strand.
CCACTATCACATCCTCTATTCCCGATTTGGCCAGGTTTCAGTGGTGACGGAGCGTATGATGGAGATACCAGCGCTGCCCCTGGACATTCGCATCATGCAGACGATGCGGGTCTCGAACCGCATGCATCAACTGATGGCGGAACGTGGCTGGGTCCCGGCAAACGACGCGGCGGATCTTGTGGAGGATGCCCAGGAGGCCGCAATCCTCGAGATATTGATCGGTGCCAGCGCGGCTGAACTCAACCATGTCATACCGTTCATGGTTTCCAAGCGTATGCTCACGTCGTCCATCCTGGTACGGGCGGCTTGCTTGGGTGAGATGGCTGTGGTGGAGCGTTCGCTTGCCCATCTCTCCTGTCTCCCGGCGCAGCGCGTCCGCGATCTGATGAAACAAGAGGGGCTGCTGGGGTACCGTTCTCTCCACAAGAAGGCAGGTCTGCCGCAAAGCTGCTACGGAATTCTTCAGGCTGCCTGCGATGTTGCGGCCGACACCGAGGAAGAGGGTGCGGTTCTGCCGTCCGAACAATTCGGTCGGCGGCTTATCGAGGTTCTCATGACCCGATATGAAGCGATGCCTCCACCGGAACGAGCCAATCATATGGAAATCATTGGCCGTTACGCCGAGGATCGTGTTCGAACTATCGCGAAGCGTCTCAAGGCGGATATCGTCCGAGCTGCCTGACCCTCACGGGCCCATGGCGTAACGCCGACCGATGCGTTAGATCACCGTCCAATGTCGCTCGTTCCCACCATACGATCGGTAATCGTTCCCGTTCATCAGGACGGCTGGCGCTTCGTCGCTGTCTTTGCAGCCATTACGGTATTGCTTTTCTGGCTCACTTGGCCGCCGCTTGGGTGGATCGGCGTTATTGCAACACTCTGGTGCGCCTATTTTTTTCGAGACCCCGAGCGTGTGACTCCACTTCGGCCCGATCTGGTAGTCTCTCCTGCCGACGGTAGGATCAGCATGATCGAGATGCTTGTGCCGCCCGCCGAATTGGATCTTGGCCGGGAGCCTCTTACGCGCATATCAGTATTCATGAATGTGTTTGACGTTCATGTAAACCGCTCGCCCACCGACGGCAGAATTCTGCGCATTGCTTATGTGCCTGGGCTCTTCCTCAATGCCGACCTCGACAAGGCGAGCCTCGACAATGAGCGCCAGGCGCTGACGCTAGAAATGCCCGACGGTCATTTGATCGGCGTCGTCCAGATTGCAGGGCTCGTGGCACGCCGCATTGTGAAATTCGTGGAGGAAGGCGAAACTCTGGCTGCAGGCCAGCGTTTTGGCCTGATCCGTTTCGGCAGCCGCGTCGATGTGTTTCTGCCTCCCGGTGTCGGCGCATTGGTCTGCGTGGGCCAACGGGCAATTGCAGGAGAAACTGTCCTCGCGGACATGCGGGTGATCGAAACAGCACGGACCGGACGCAGGAGCTGAAATTGGACGAAACGCCGGGAGTGCAGCGCAATCCAGATCGCCGCCGCAGGTTCAAACAGGTTCCCATCCGCTTCCTTCTTCCTAACCTCATTACGCTTTTAGCGCTGTGCAGTGGGGTTACGGCCATTCGACTCGGTATCGAGGGAAGGTTCGAGTTGGCGGTCGGTGCCGTCATCGTCGCCATCCTGCTGGATGCAGTCGATGGCCGGCTGGCGCGGTTTCTAAAAGGCACGTCGCGTTTTGGCGCGGAACTTGATTCGCTGGCCGATTTCGTCAATTTCGGCGTGGCGCCCGCATTGCTCATTTATCTTTGGTCGCTCAATTCGCTGCGGACATTGGGTTGGGTCATCGCGCTTGTTTTAGCTGTTTGTTGCGCCCTGCGTTTGGCACGCTTCAATGTTGCACTCGAAGAGCCAGAACAGCCGGCCTGGGCCGCTGGTTTTTTCAGCGGAGCCCCGGCTCCGGCGGGTGCGGGTTTAGCACTCCTCCCAATGTATCTGGGTTTTCTAGGGATAATTCCTGACGGACACCCCTATGCGCCTGTCATTGGGCCCTACATTGCAGCAGTAGCCATATTGATGGTCAGCCGCGTGCCCACCTATTCCGGCAAGAGTTTTGGCAGCCGCATTCCGCGCGAGATGGTGCTTCCGATCTTGGGGCTCGGCGTCTTCGCGGTGGTGCTGCTGACGGCATTTCCCTGGGAACTGCTGACCTTTTTTGCACTGGTCTATCTCGCCATGATTCCGTTGAGCATGCGCTCATACCGCGCCCACAAAAAGCAGAGCTAATCCGGCAAATCGCGATTTACACGCGAAGTATTTTTTGGCCGCTGGATTTATCACACGGAAATGCCGGGTATCAGGGGGTAGAGGACAAAGGAAAAGTCCAGTGCTAAGGTAAATTCCGTCAACACGCCCCAAAATCTCGAATGGCGTCGAAAAGGGGCATAAACAGGAGAAAATCCGAATGACCATGCATTTCAAATCATGGCTCGCCGTTACCGCGGTGCTGTTGATGACAGCAACGGGCGCGATTGCCGAGGTCGTTTACAACAGGGGCAGCGCCGCTGTCCCGGAATCGCTCGATCCCCACAAGACGTCGACAACCTATGAAGCCGACATTCTGCGCGAATTGTTCATGGGTCTTGTGATGCAGGACGCCAAGGCGGAATTGATCCCGGGCGCGGCTGAAAGTTGGAAAGTTTCCGACGACGGCAAGGTCTACACCTTCACTCTGAGGAAAGGCGCCACGTGGTCCAACGGCGACCCTGTGACAGCGGGCGATTTCGTCTTCGCGTTCCAGCGGCTCCAGGACCCGGCCACGGCGGCGGAATATGCCTCGATGCTCTATCCGGTGAAAAATGCCGAGGCGATAAATCAAGGGAAGGCCAAACCTGAGGAGATCGGCGCCAAGGCAATTGACGACAGCACGCTCGAAATCACGCTGAACGCGCCAACGCCATATTTTCTGGAAATGCTGACCCATCAGGCGACGTATCCGGTCAACAAGTCGGTGATTGAAAAGCTTGGCAACGACTGGACCAAGCCCGGCAATATGGTCTCGAACGGCGCTTACAATCTTGCCGAATTCGTACCGAACGATCACATCAAGCTGGTCAAGAACCCAAAGTTCTACGACGCGGCGAATGTGCAGATCGACACGGTCAATTACATCCCCAACGAAGACCGTTCCGCCGCTGTGAAACGCTACGAGGCGGGCGAACTGGATAGTTACGAGGATTTACCAACCGAACAGCTCGACGACATAAAGGCCAAGTTTGGCGATCAGGTTCATATTGGACCTTATCTCGGCACATATTATTACGTCTTTAAGACCGACAAGGCGCCATGGACCGATCCGAAATTGCGCCGCGCTATCTCGATGGCGATCGACCGCGATTTTCTCGCTGAAAAAGTATGGTCGAACAGCATGATTCCCGCTTATTCGATGGTGCCTCCAGGTATCACTGGATACGAGACATCAACCTTCGACTACTCGGAAATGTCGCAGATTGACCGCGAGGATGAAGCAAAGAAGATTCTAACGGAATTGGGCTACGGTCCCGACAAGCCGCTCAAGATGCAGATCCGCTTCAATACATCGGAAAACCACAAGAATACTGCGGTGGCGATTCAGGAACAATTGAAACCGCTGGGTGTCGAAGTTTCCCTTATCAATACCGACACGAAGACCCACTACGGGTTCTTGGAGCAGAAGGGAGATTTTGACGTCGCCCGTGCCGGCTGGATCGCCGACTATAAGGACCCCGAAACCTTTCTTGGCATTTCGCGCAAGGCTTCGGCCAACAACTATGCTTCCTACTCAAGTCCTGAGTTCGAAGGACTCATGGACAAAGCCGCCGCCGCTGGTGGCAATCCTGCCGAACGGATGAAGCTGCTGTCGAAGGCGGAAGCAGTGATCATGCGTGACACCGGAAACTTGCCCCTTCTCTATTATTCCTACCACAACCTCGTATCTCCCAAGATCAAGGGCTTTGAGGACAACGTAATGAACGTCCACCCAACCAGATTCATGCACAAGGAATAATAGGAAATTCCAGCCTGGTCCTCTCCTTCGCGGGAGAGGACCAGGCGGTTCAAATCATGCTGCGCTATGTCATAAGACGGCTGTTCACGGCGGTTCCCACGCTGTTTTTGATCGTCACTATTTCCTTTTTTCTGATGCGCCTGGCGCCGGGCGGCCCATTCAATCAGGAAAAAGGTTTGAACCCAACGATCAAGGCTAATCTTGAGCGCCAGTTCCACCTCAATGATCCGCTTTATCAACAATATTACCACTATCTGAACGACCTTCTGCACGGCAATTTGGGTCCGAGCTACAATCTGCCGGAATTCACTGTCAACGAACTGTTTGCTCAGGGACTGCCCATTTCCATGCAGCTGGGTGCGGCGGCGCTCTTTCTCGCACTGGTATTCGGTTCGATCATGGGAATTGCCGCGGCGCTGTGGCAGAATCATACGATCGACTATGCCGTGATTGCCACCGCCACCGCCGGCAGCACTGTCCCGTCCTTTGTCATCGCGCCTCTAATTCAACTGGTTTTCGGGCTTGCACTGATGTGGCTGCCGGTTGGCGGTTGGGGCGATGGAGCGCTGATCAACAAAGTCGGTCCCGTAATCACCTTGATGCTGCCGCAACTCGCCATCGTGGCCCGTCTGATGCGCGGCAGCATGATCGAATCGTTGCGCTCGCATCATATCCGTACTGCTCGCGCGCTCGGTCTTTCGGACTACTCCGTCATCGTCCGGCATGCCCTTCGTGGCGCACTCCTGCCGATCATCTCCTACGCCGGCCCCGCGGCCGCGGGCCTTATGACCGGCGCGATCATCGTCGAAACGATTTTCGCTATACCTGGCGTTGGCCGATACTTTGTCGAGGCGGCACTCAATCGGGATTACACCCTCGTCATGGGCACTGTGGTGGTGATTGCGGTATTCACCATACTGTTCAATCTTGTCGTCGACATACTTTATGCCGTCGTGGATCCGCGAGTTCGCTATGATTGACGCGGCTCTACGGCCAACCGCCGTTGGCCGTTCGCTGTGGGCCGACGCGTGGGCAAGGCTCAAGGCTAATAAAGCGGCTTACTGGAGTGCCATCTATATCCTGATCGTCGCATTGCTCTGCGTCGCGGGGCCATTCTTCACACCCCATGCCTTCACCACGATATTCCAAGATTATACCCGTGTGCCGCCAAGTCTCGAAGCCTATCCGAAACCCGAGATGATCGATCAGGCTGTCAAGGACGCGGTCAAGCGCTCGCGCGTTGAACTTGCTGG
>JANLYR010000183.1:0-3805 GCA_031365765.1 Hyphomicrobiales bacterium
GGACACGCGCCAAGCTTGTCATTTGAGAAAGATAACTACTTTGGCGATCAATCGGATGACAGCTTCCGGCCGATCAAGGTCGTCCGGCCACGTTAGTCCGCTAGGGCGTGAACTCATAAACGGCTTGTTAGGTTATGCACGTATGTCTGTTTGCGAGGAGAAAGCAGTCATTGTCGGCCATCCTTGCCATGTCTGCTAAGTGCCAGAAGTAGACGTTCAGCCGCAGTTTAAAACGACTTGAATAGCTTTGCCGTCGGTGAAGAAAGGACTGCCGACAGCGTTCTGGCCCATCATTGGTTCGGTTATCGCTTCTTCAACGGACTGGGCGATGCACGGTCCGCCTGAAAGACTGGCACGCAATGCCTCTCGCTCGCTATCGATCGCCGGATCGATCTGGTGGATCGGGAGCAAAATCCCGGTTGACGTTGTGACTGGTTTGTCGAGGTGAACGGTACCAACCCAGACCGGGGTTCCGCCTACACGAAAAGGCGTGTCCCAGAGGTGGAGGTGATGCCGCTCTCGCGCCGAGTTGCTTCCGGTCGGCCGCTCGAAACCTGTTTTGTTGGGATTGCCGCGCCAGAACGAAGGAATGCCCGGCGCCTGAGGATAGGACCGATTGAGCAATTCGGCGCCCAACAGACGCCAAGCATTGCCAATAGTGATCCGGTCGGTCGGCTTCCAGCCGGCGTCCTCGAAAGCCTTCGCGACGTAGCCTTCGCTTCCGACCAGGATGACATTGATCGGCTCCATTGGAACGCCAATAATGTCCTCGCTGAAACGCGGGGCAACAGCAAACAGTCCGGTCGAGAAATCGTTCTCAGCAAGTTCGATCACCGTCGGCTCACGCCGCGTCCGTGTTTCGAGGGGATGTGTTTCGTAAAAGGCGATCACAGTTCCGCCCCAGATCAGGGCAAGGACTCCCCCAACGACCCAATTTGCCGGGGTCATGGGTGACAGTCGGGACTCGGCGACGCGTGCCTCGGCAATTGTCAAGGCAGTAACCACGGTCGCTAGCCAGGCACTGCCGAGAACATAGCTGGCAAGCACGTCAGATGGCCAGTGGACACCGAGGTAGACGCGCGAGAAACCGACCGTCACCGCAACGGCCGCAGCGGCAAAAAATAGCAATGCCCGTAACCGCAATGTCTTCGCCCGATTGATTGCGAACCAGGCGACAAGACCGTAGAATGCGAACGCTACGAAGGCGTGTCCGCTCGGAAAGCTTGGACCCTGTGCAGGTACCAGCGCATTCACCAAATCGGGGCGCGGACGATGAAAGAGGTTCTTGAAGCCCCATACGATACTTTCGCCGGCGCCGATCGAAACCAACTGGGCTGCGAGCCAAACCCAGCGGCGCGACAACGCTAGTCCTATGCCCAAAAGCCCGGCACCCGCGAACACGATCTGCCAGTTGCCCAGATAGGTGAAAAACACCATGACGTTGTCGAAGGCTGGGGCCCGGAACATCTGGACCAGCGAAACTATCCGCAGGTCCGCCTCGATAAGCGGGTCCCTTGAAACCAGGTCTTCCACAACGCCGAAGAAAAGGAACAGGAAGATGCCCGAAATCGATGCACCGATGGTCAGACGGAGCCCGAATGGTTCTTTGCGATCGAACCGCTTCGCAAAGAAGCGACAGGTTCGTGGATGAGTGGTAATCAGCCGTTCTAGTTCCGGATCGTGCCGGATCGACGCGCCGATTGAGTGAGCCAATGACCGAAACAGCCTGAGCAAGGTCCCGGAACCCGCCTTAAACTATTGAAAGGAGCATTATCACTCCGACGGCGACTGCCCCGAGGCTGACCAGGAGGACACTCCCCGCGGCCATGTCTTTGACGACGCGGATTTCTGGGTGCCGTTCCGGATGGAGCCGGTCAACCAAGGCTTCGAGCGCTGCGTTGAACAACTCCGCGGCCAGCACAAGCGCGATGGCCATGGATACAAGTGCACACCAGACCGCCGGGGCTCTCAGGAGAACGAGCCCAGCCACCATCAGGACGGCTATGACGGCTTGCGTCCTAAAACTCCTCTCCCTGCGCCAACCTTCACTCAGGCCAGCCAAGGCAAAACTAATGCGCTCTGAGAAACCCCGGTTCTTCATGGCGTATTCCTGCAATGCCGCGGCGCGAGCCGACCACAGCCCATCCGATTGATCCAACTGCATGGTTTGATGATGTTCTTATGCCTGAACCTGGTGCCCATGCTTTGACCCCTATCAGAGGATGTCGGTGACAAGGCGGTCCAACCCTGTCCCCTCGCGATAAAGCAGCCGCACCCCTACGGCCGCCACGACCCCAGTGAGCCCGCCGCCGAGCACATCCGTCACATAGTGCGTGCCGACGAACACCCGAGACCAGCAGATGAGGAATGCCAGGACGGCGAAGACGGCAGCGCGGCGGTTGAGGCCGTGGAACAGGAAGGCTGCGACGATTGCCAGCGATGCGGTCGCGTGATCCGAGGGGAACGACCAGTCGGTGCTCTTCGAAATGATCAGGTGACTAACGCCGATGTCGTAGGGGCGGACCCGGTGAACGAAAAGGAGGATGAGCTGGTTCACGCCTAGCCCGAACAGGAAGGACAGGCCAGCCGTAACGCAGACATGCCTGACATGTATCCGATCAACGCAGCTCCACCACTGCAGCGCCACTAGCCCTACGAGCAGCGGGATGCCACCTTCCGCTGCTACAATCATGAGTCCGTCGAGGATGGCGTAGTGACCCGCAGGTGCGTTGACCCAAACGGTAATAGCCTGATCCATTGCGTTTTCCTGTTCTGCCGCAGACGGAAATTTTGGCGCGGAACCCGCGTAAACGAACTGCGTATACGTATACACCAGATTTTCGAAGCAAGTATTCGTTTCAAGGGTACAAATGCCCTGATCGAATGCCTCGCCGCAATGTCCGTTTGGGGTCAATCGCGTCTTTTTGGATGGGTGCAAAAGTTGCCACGAGACCGCTGTTCTTTGATAGCGGACGCAGAAAGCATGCAGTTCACTGCAAACTCCTTCTTGTCGGCAATCCAGCCTGAATCTGAGGAGCAAGAACATGGAAGAGTTCAATAACCCAAGCCCACTGATTACCGCGCATCGGCCATGGAACAAAGGAAAGCTGATTGGCGCGTAGCCGCCCCTGCGTTCCAAGCATGTTTGGTCAATCCGAACGAAGTTGCAGATCGAAGGACGCAAGCGCGATTTGGCCTTATTCAATCTCGCTATCGACAGCAAATTTCGCGGTTGTGATGTCGTGGCCATTAGAGTGGAAGACATTGCACCAAGTGGCTATGCAATTGACCGCGCTACCGTCAGGCAAAAGAAAACTGGTCACCCGGTTCGCTTTGAAATCACGGAACAGACAAGGCAGGCGCTCGATCAATATATGCGGGCGGATAGCAAACAACGAGGCGAATTTCTATTCCGTGGCCGGAAAGGTTCCAATCGTTGTCTCACAACGCGTCAGTACGCGCGGCTGGTTTCCGAGTGGATTGCCAGTTGCGGCTTGGACCCGAGCCTCTTTGGAACCCATTCGTTGAGGAGAACCAAGGCCACCATGATCTATAAACGCACCGGCAACTTGCGGGCAGTTCAGTTGCTGCTTGGGCACACGAAGATCGAGAGCACTGTCAGGTACCTCGGCATCGAAATTGACGATGCGCTCGAAATTGCCGAACAAGTTGATATCTGAAATACAAGGGCAGAGCGGACATGCTCTGCCCTTCAACAAACTTCAGATTTGGGCCAAAAGCCGAATTCAGACTATTTCTAGGGCTGGTTCGCCTGGCACTTCGGCACGAGTACAGGTGTGGCAAG
>JANLYR010000226.1:0-1575 GCA_031365765.1 Hyphomicrobiales bacterium
TGGATCTCGCCAATCCAAGCGTCCTTTTGTGTCGGAAGCATCGCGAACTGAGAATTTGCAGCCAACTGGCCGATGACTTCATTCGGCGAAGCGCAAATGAACTCACCGATCGAGGCACCATACCAATACCGAAGAGAAGCAGCGGGCCTGTCAGAATGGTAGGCAAGGGCTTCCACGGCGGCCAGGCTAAGTAACAGACCTAGATTTCGCTACAGAAAATTCTTGCTGTCAGACGCAAACCTGGCCAGGGATTGATGCCCGACATGGGCAAAGAAATTCAGCTTCGGCTCGACAGTTCAGATGTTGGCCAAATTCTCGACGGGCTGCGATGTCGGCAGGAGTCGTGGTCGAATACGGCCATCTACTTACGGGACGGGTATTTCCACGACGACGAGTTCGTCTGTGAAGAATGCAGCAATCCAGCAGAAGCCCAAAACATCGCCGATTGGTATCAGCGCATCATTGCGAACATCGAGCAACAGGTGGATGAGCATGAAGCCGGCGCCGCAGCGAGGCTCCCCGGAGAGGGGCAGCAGTGAATCGGGAGGAGGGAAGTCACCGTTGAAGGGGCCGCGATTAGCGCTGGCGGTGTCGCTTCACCAATTTGCGCAGGCGGCGCGTGGTGGTGGCGCGGTCGATCCGGCTGGCTGAGACATCGACCATCAGGCTCTCCCAATGTTCGCTATCAGGCGCCGATTCAAATCCGTTCAGTCGCAGGAAGATGATCGCTGCCATCATCGCCGTGCGCTTGTTTCCGTCCAGAAACGGATGGTTCCGGCAAAGATAAAATAAATAAGCCGCGGCGACCTCAACCAAGTCGGCAAAGGGAGATTCGCCGCCCACGCTTGCTTGCGGCGCCAGAACGGCTGAGGCCAGCAGATTTTCATCGCGGACTCCATCCAACCCGCCAAATTGGCCGAGCGCTTCGGCGTGAATCTCGCGGACAATCTCGACGCTAAGATGAAAGCAAGCGTCCGGTTTGGCCCTCACGCTAGTTTGCGCAAGGTCTTGCGGTAGTCTTTCGCCGTCTTCTTGATCGCCGAAGTGATTTCGTTCCTGGTGGGGCCTTTCCGAATTGGCATCAGGACAATGGCGCCGGTTTCCGGCATGACGGTGACATTGAGCTGGTCGCCCACTTTAACTCGGGCGAGATCCATGAGAGCGGCATCGAAGATCAGGCCCTGGGAGTTGCCGACCTTTGAGATCGTCTTGGTCATGACGTAATACTATGTTTTACACAGTAGACTGGCAAGTCATTTCGTGGTGTCCCAAGTTCGTTTCGACGGGGTCGCCGAAACCGACAGGCGAGCCGCCTGTGCTCCCCGGAAGGGGACGGCCTTCGTTTTCCCTGTCGTGCGTTCCTGGCATCAACCAGCATCTCCCTCTATAGTACGAGCATTAGGGGGCGCACTGGCTTCGACTCGTTGTTTGAAGCGCAGGCGGCATGTCGAGGATGGTTCGTTGGCCTCGTTAAAATCCGGACCAAAACAAATAAACGCAGATCACCAAGATCTCGCTCTCGCGGCTTAATTGACCGTGACGTTTGGAGCTGGACGCCTGCTACGGCGCCAAACG
>JANLYR010000126.1:0-2153 GCA_031365765.1 Hyphomicrobiales bacterium
ACACCAAATGCGGGGGCTTGTATGGAAAAACGATCATAACACCGCCCCACTTCCCCGGTCGGCGGCGGGCGGCCGCCCCCCGCGGACCGGACGGGCGGGACCGTGTCACCCTTGGCTAGAACCGTGGGAGAGCTTGGTCCGTCCGTCTTTGCGTTTGTCCTGAACAGATGGAAGGGAGCTAGACCCGCATGCAAGGCCAGGAAAGACTCAGCACCACGGGGCCGTCCGCAAACGCGGCCCAAGTTTACGCCGGCGTCGACGTCTGTAAAGATTGGCTCGACGTTTATTTGCACCCGGTTGGCCGCGCGCTGCGGCTGGCCAACAATCCCTCGGGGCTCAAGCAGCTGAAGCGGGAACTGGCCGGATCCCGGCCGGTCCTGGTCGTCATGGAGGCGACCGGCAAGTATCACCGGCTGGCCCAACGCAGCCTGCATGCCAGCGGTGTTGGCGTCGCTGTCGTCAACCCGGCGCGTCCCCGCTTCTTTGCCGGAGCCCTCGGCTCGCAGGCCAAGACCGACAAGATCGATGCCCGCATGCTGGCCCTCTATGGCGAGGCGATCAATCCCCGCGTGACCCCGCCTTGCCCGCAGAACCTCGAGGATTTGCAGGAACTGGTGGCTGCCAGGGTTGCTGCCGTGGCTGAACGCACGGCGCTCGGCAACCAGTTTGGCACTGCCAGAACGGCTTTCCTGCGGGCTGAACTCAGCCACCGCATCAAGTCGGCTGATACTTACGTCAAGCGCCTCGATAGGGAGATCAACCGGCTGATTGCCGCCGATCCGGCGCTGCTGTGCCGCCGCGAGATCATCCAGTCGATCCCCGGCGTGGGCCCGGTCGCGGCCATCGCCATGGTTGCCGGTCTCGCCGAAATGGGCTCCTGCTCGAACAAGAAAATAACCCTCCTCGCAGGCCTCGCTCCGATTGCCGATGATAGCGGCGACAGCTCCAGCCCGCGTCACATCAAAGGTGGCAGGGGTCATGTTCGAACCGCCATCTACATGGCAGCCGTCGCTGCCGCGCGCTGCAACAGTGACTTCAAGGCACTCTACCGCCGCCTCATCGCCGCTGGAAAAAAGCCCAAGGTCGCTCTCACCGCCATCATGCGCAAACTCGTCGTGCTGGCAAATACCCTCATCATCGAAAACCGGACATGGACACCCGTCAGGCCTTGACACCAAACACAGATGCTCTCCCATGCGTTCCGCACGGGAGAGGGCTATTTGCTTAATTCATCACGCCGCGCCAAATCTTTCGTCGAAAGCGTAACCCATGCTGCGCACGGTGCGGATGGGGTCGCTTTCGCGGCCGCGCTGCAGGGATTTGCGCAAACGGCCCACATGCACATCAACCGTGCGCTCATCCACATAGATGTCGCGGCCCCACACCGCATCAAGAAGCTGGGACCGTGAATAGACACGGCCCGGATTCTGCATCAGGTGTTCGAGCAGGCGAAATTCCGTTGGCGACAATTCAATATCGCGTTTGGAGCGCGTCACGCGCCGCGCCCGCCTGTCCAGCGCAATATCGCCCGCTTTCAAAACTTCAGCCACCGCATCAGGATTGGCGCGCCGCAAAATAGTTCGCACTCTTGCCAGAAGTTCCGGCACGGAAAATGGCTTCACCAGATAATCGTCAGCACCAGTTGCAAGTCCGCGCACCCGCTCATTTTCTTCGCCCCGCGCCGTCAGCATGATAATGGGAATATCCCGGGTCTCAGGTCTTGTCCGCAACAGGCGGCAAACCTCAATTCCGGAAATGCCGGGCAGCATCCAATCCAACACAATGAGATCGGGGCGTTCTTCATTCACCAGATGGGCAACATCTTCGCCCTGGGCCGTGGCGCGAACCCGGTAACCCTCGGCTTCAAAATTATAGCTGAGAAGAATCTGGATGGGCTCTTCATCTTCAACAATCAGGATCGAAGCAGACATCGCTTATTCTTTCGTATTCGGATTGAAAGTGGTGGTACTGGTCGAATCTTTCTTTGGCCGCTCCTCGGTAATGGCCTTGCCATGGACGAGGAAATAGATGTTTTCGGCAATATTGGTGGTGTGATCTCCAATGCGCTCCATATTCTTGGTACCAAACAGGAGATGGGTGCAAGGCCCGATCATGCGCGGGTCCTCCATCATATAGGTGAGAAGTTCGCGGAA
>JANLYR010000237.1:0-3364 GCA_031365765.1 Hyphomicrobiales bacterium
CGGCATCCGTTTCGTCGCCGCCTATCCCGTGCAACAGATAGAGTACCGGATACTTCTTGTCGGGGGAGTAGCCCGGCGGTGTATAGACCTGCATCTTACGCCGTGTCCCTACGGTCTTAGAGTCGTACTCGATCATCTCCAGTTTGCCATGCGGTATCTCCGCCCGGTTCGCATCGATGCCGACTGGAGGCTCTGGATACGCCTGTACATCGTCAGGATTCAGCGTGATGGGTCCGCCAAAGCCTCCGGGACCGCGTGGCGGCGAGTTCCCGGCAACCGGACTGGCTCCCCGTCCTTGAAAAAGCAGCGGCACGAACTCATGCAGACTGCGCCTCCAGGTCAGCCACTCGTGCGAAGTTCCAGGCGATTCATAGAATGCGGTCTTAATGCCGGCTTTGGTTAAGGCATCGTGATATCCACGAACGCTGTCCTGCATCCTCTGCGGTTCGGATGTCCCAATGCTCAAAAAAAGAAGTCGCATTCGCTGGTTAAATGCGTCTGCATTTGCCATCACACCGTTGTTCGCTGTCTTTGGGTCGAATCCACCGCCGCCTAATCCGCCCCCGGCACCGCTGAATCCGCCAATGGAAGCGAAGAGACCCAGGTGGTTTAACCCGATGGCATAGGCTTGGAATCCTCCCATGGAAAGCCCGGCCAATGCCCGATGCTCTCGATCCGATAGGGTCCGGAAATTTGCGTCGATGTACGGCACTAAATCTTTGCTGACCACCTCGTCAAATGCCTGGACGAAGTCCGGTCGGCCGCCTCCCGCACCCCCCGGAGCGGCTTGTGCAGCACGCGGTTTGGTGGCATATCCCCGCTCCATTACCACCAGCATGGGAACGGCCTTCTTCTCGGCGATGAGGTTGTCCATGATGAATGCGACGTGCCCTTGATTCGACCACCCACGCTCATCCTCTCCAGCCCCGTGCTGAAGATAGAGAACCGGGTAGCGGGTCTCGTGCTGCGTGTCGTAGCCGGGGGGCGCGTAGACATACACCCGCCGCCATGTCTGGGTCGTATCGGAGTGGTACCAGCGTTCGCGCACGTCGCCGTGCGGAACCTCTTTCGGGAGGTAGTAGTCCACGCCTTTCTCTGGCACTTCGACCCCGCTCGTCTGTTTACCGGTGCCGTAGAACGTCTCGCTGCCGGGATCGTTGACCTGGACACCATCGATCACCAGCCAATAATAGTGGAAACCGGGCGACTGGGGCTCGGTCGTCGCAGTCCAGAATCCCTCCGCATCCTTCTCCGCAGTGTAACGCTTGCCGAGGTTGAACTCGATCTTCTGCGCTTCGGGTGCCTTCACGCGGAAGATCACCCGCTGGTCGGGCGTGACGCGCGGATACTCCGCGCCTCCGATATTGGTGGGCGCCGGCACACTGTCTGTGATCGTTTTCGGCGGCGTCTGGCTCTGGCCCACGCTGGCCAGCGACAACAGTGCTATCAGGAAGATGACAACACGCATGGTCGAAACTCCTTTCGGTTGAGTCACACGGTTTGATCCCAAGACAAGGGGGACCTCTCTTCTCAGGCGGTGCGGAGAGGCATGCAGGTGGCCCCCTCCAGCATTTTTACGGGAACTACTCTTGCCGGCAGCGGCGTTTGTGGATGGTCGATCTTTTCGAGCAACATCTCGACGGCTGCCGTTCCCACCTCTATCATCGCATTGCTGACGGTCTGGATCGGGATAAAATAGCGCAGATCGATCCGGTGGTGGAACTGAACGATTGAGAGATCTTGCGGAATGCGCATTCCCAGCACATGCGCGGCATGCACCAGGGCCATCGCCTCGGCAATCTCGTAGGCAAGGATAGCAGTCGGTCTGTTTTCCTGTGTCAGCAAGAGTCGCGCCCCCTCAATACGCGCATCAGTGCCCGGCCGGTCAGGCAGCGGCCGGGCTTTCGGGAGCAAAGATATCTGCGGCGTCTTGCCCGCATCCTGCATTGCCTGCTCGTAGCCCGTGCGGCGATCGTGCTTGCTGTAGTGCCTGTTTTCCGGCTCATCGGTATCAAGATAGGCGATGCGCTCGTGTCGCATTTGCAAGAGGAGTTCGGTGGCGATCCGGCCGCCACTCAAATCGTCCGGGTGAACGCAGTCGAACTCCTGCTTAACATTGAGAAAAATCGCGGGGATGCCCGTTCGTTGAATGTGGGCAAGATAGGGTTCGGAAAAGCCGAGATGCCGATTGATGATCACGCCATCGGCGGAGAGTTCGCGCATCGTATGGGGCAGATACGTTTCGTCGTTGATCATCCTGTCGGGCACTTGGGTCAAGACGAAGCGGATATCCCGGGACGCGAGTGCTGTCGCCAGTCCGCGCAGCAGTTCATCGGGCAGATACTGCCCGTACAGCGACTGGACGAGCGCGATATTTCCAAAGCGGCCAGCCCGGACAGCACGTGCGGCAGCGTTGGCGCGATAACCAAGTTCGTGCGCGACCTTCAGAACGCGCTCCTGGGTCTCGGGCTTGATGCGCTGCTCCGTCGCGCGGCCGTTCAGGACATGCGTGACCGTCGCCCGCGACAGTCCCATGTGAGCGGCAATGGTCGAGATCGTCGGATGGGCAGTAAGCGTGGAAGCCAGTCTTTTGTTTTTGTGTTCCTCGGACATAGACGTTCCGGTTTCTGTGATGACTCGCCGGTTGAAATGCAGCCAGCAGGTCGAAGCACTATTTCGAGCTGGGCACTTTGCCATTGGCGGCTCGGATCACCGCGTCAAAGGCTGGTTTTGGCAGATCGTTGCCATCAAACAGCAGCGGTTTGCCGTTCGCCCGCCAGGAAACACCGTCGTTGATACCCCACAGGGTGACGACTTTCACCGATTTGTGCTTAAAGAACACCTTGAAGAGATTGGCATACTGATCGGCGAGCCGCTGCTGAGCGTCGTCCACCAGTCCGCCCTGGGTAGTCGTCGCATTGCTGGCGATATCCGCGCCGTTATTGCGCTGGCCGCCCTGCGCGCCGTTCACGTCGAGTTCCGTGACGTGAATGGGCAGACCCAACGTTTCCAGTTCCGTCAGTGCTCTCTCCTCCTCTTCCAAAGTGGGTGAGAAGACACTGACATGGGTTTGCGTGCCTATGGCCATCACCGGGACTTTTTTTGCCTGCAAGTCCTTGATCATGGTGATGAGTTTCTGGCGTTTGGCCGGGTTCTCCAAACCGTAATCGTTATAGCGGAGGATCGCACCCGGATCAGCTTCGTGGGCATATTCAAAGGCTTTGGCGATGAAGTCCGGCCCGATGATCTGCTCCCAGGGCGAAGTCCGCAGGGTGTTTGGGCCGCCATCGGAGATAGCCTCGTTGACCACGTCCCAAACCTTGATCTTGCCTTTGTATCGACCGACGACCGTGTGAATGTGATC
>JANLYR010000256.1:0-2339 GCA_031365765.1 Hyphomicrobiales bacterium
AATGTGATAGCTCAGTTCGCCGGGATCGGTGAGATCGGGCGCGCGCCATCCGTCCAAATCGTACTCCGCCATGCACTCCTCGGCGTAGCCCTTGAAACGGTCGGCATTGCCCGACGCCATCGCGCCGAACAGACAATACCGCCGGATTTCCTCTGTCGATCCGCCATAGTTGATCTCGTAGAGTTCGTGCCTCCCACCGAATTCCGAGCCGAGCGCGTCCCACAGCAGCTTCATCAGTTTAATCCGCGCTTCCGCCGTGTAGCCGTTGGAGCCCCGCATATAGCGGTCGATATAGGGGCGGATCTCGGGATTTGAAAAATCCGACGCATGACTGTTGAGATAGATCAGGCCGGAAGCCACGGTCTGCTCGATGATGTGCTTGATCTTGGAGTAAGCCATTGTGGCGATGATCTGATAGGCGTTGCCCGGCTCCATGTTAGGCAGCACGTAATCGCCGATCCACGGTTTGGGATCGCGCACCATCGCATCCGACAGGCCCCAGAACAAGTTGCGCCAGGCGATGACCTCGCCGACATTGGCTTGCACGCCGCGATAGTCTTTCGTGCCAGAAGCCTCGACGGCTTTCAGCAGCAGCCCCGCGATGAAATCGAGCTTGACGGCAAGCCTGGTGCAGCCATGCACCACAAAGCGTGGCAGGAAACCGGTGCGCGGAAAGAAGTTGTTGGCCTTTTCGACATCGCCGTAAACGAACACGTTCTCCCAAGGCACCAGAACCTTGTCCATGATGAACACCGCGTCGTTCTCATCGAGCCTGGACGATAGCGGATAGTCGAACGGACTGCCCATTACCGTCGATGTCATCTCATACGATGTGCGGCAGATGAATTTGACGCCGGGCGCCGCCGTCGGTACCATGAACACGCAGGCGAAATTCTTGTCCTGCAGCGGAAGCAATCCGTGATGGGCGACGAATGTGTAGTTGGTGAGGACCGATCCCGTGGCCACCACCTTGGCGCCCGACACGATGATGCCGGCATCGGTTTCCTTCTCCACATGCACGCAGACATCGGCCACCTCGTTGGACGGACGGTCGCGGTCGACAGGTGGATGGATGATGGCGTGGTTGATGAACGGCACGCGCTCCTGGCTGTAAGTGTACCAGCGCTTGGCATTCTCCTGATAGGGCGCGTAGAATTCCGCGTTGGCGCCGAGCGTTGCGAGGAACGCCGCCTTGTAGTCCGGCGCGCGGCCGATCCAGCCATAGGTGATGCGGGCCCACTCGGCGATGGCGTCGCGCCCCGCCAGAAGATCGGCCGCGGTTTTCGGTGCCTTGAAGAAGGCATGCGTCATGCCGCCCGATCCGGTGTCGGTTGGCAGCAGCAGCTTGTGCTTGCGCTTCTCGTCATGCAGCGCGCCGTATAGTCTTGCCGTCATGCGCGCGGTGTTGCGGAAGGCTGGGTGCGTGGTCACATCCTTTACCCGCTCACCGTAGATATAGACTTGGCGTCCATCGCGAAGGGACTCGAGATATTCCTCCGACGTCATCGGTTGGGAGTGGCGGGTGGTAGCGCCGTGGTTGTCTGCCATTCTGGTCTCCTCCGGATTGTCCGGACTATGGCTCATTTCCAGATGACGTGGTAGCCAGTCGGAAACAGCGAAATGCCGAAGCGCCGTGCGATGAACCCCCAGATGCCCTGCGGCGCCACCAGCATGATGACGATGGCGAGCGCCCCCAGGATCATCAGATAGATCGAACCCAGGTCGGCCAGAAACTCGCGCAGCAGGAAATACACGATGGTGCCGACGATCGGTCCCTCGATCGTGCCGATGCCGCCGATCACCACGATGAAGATCACGAACGCGGTCCAGTCGTTGACACTGAAAGCGGCCTCGGGCGAGATGCGGAGCTTCTGCAGGAAGATGAGCGAACCCACCATGGCAGTGACGGCGGCAACCAGGACATAGACGGCGAATTTCACCTGGCCGATCCTGACGCCAAGACTGGCGGAGGCGATCTCGCTGTCACGGATGGCGGTGAGCGCCAACCCGATGCGCGAGCGCAGAAGCCCATAAACCAGTGCGACCGAACCAACACCCAGCGCCAGCGCCGTCCAGTAGATCATCCATTCGCGCATGTCGCGCGACGAAGCAATCGAGCGGACGGCCTCGACCGGCAGGCTCGACCCCGACCCGCCGCCGAGTGCTGTGACTTGCGCGAAGATGAGGCGGAAGACTTCCGCCACGACCCAGGTGCCGATGGCGAAATAAGCGCCTTGCAGGCGGAACACCAGTTTCGCCATTGGCAATGCTATCGCTGCCGCGACAAGCCCGGCGAGTGGAATGGCCAGCATCGGATTGATGTGCAGAAAAAGCGCGGT
>JANLYR010000269.1:0-25044 GCA_031365765.1 Hyphomicrobiales bacterium
GGTTTGCTCGCTGCGGATTGCCGCTTGCATGATGTCAGCCGCCCTTGACCGAGCCGGCCAGCAGGCCGCGCACGAAGTAGCGCTGCAGCGAGAAGAACACGATCAACGGTACGATGATGGTGACGAAGGCCGACGCGGTGAGGATTTCCCAGTTGCCGCCGCGCGAACCGAGGAGCGCATTGAGCCGGCCCGTGAGCACGAGCTGGTCGTCGCCGCTGCCGAGGAACACGATGGCCACGAGCAGGTCGTTCCACACCCAGAGGAACTGGAAGATGGCGAAGGAAGCCAATGCCGGAAACGACAGCGGCAGGACGATGCGGCGGAAAATCTTGAAGTCGTTGGCGCCATCGACCTGGGCGCTTTCGATCAGATCGCGCGGCAGGCCGGCGATGTAGCTCCGCAGCAGATAGATCGCGAAGGGCAGACCGAAGCCGGTATGGGCGAGCCAGATGCCGAGATAGGTCTTGGACGGCACGCCCATGAAGGTTCCCGCCGCGTTGTAGAGCTTGAGCAGCGGAATGAGCGACATCTGCAACGGCACGACGAGAAGACCGACGATGATGGCGATCAGCAGGCCCCTGCCCGGCAGTTTCATCCAGGCCAATGCGTAGGCCGCGAAAGCCGCGATCAGAATGGGAATGATGGTGGCTGGAATGGTGACGGTCAGCGAATTGACAAAGGACCGGCCTATGCCTTCGGAGAACAGCACCGTGCCGTAGTTTTCAAGGGTGAAGCGCGGCGGCACCGACGTGACATAGAAAACCCGCGATCCCCGCTCGTTGTCGAAGGCCTTGGGCGAAGACAGGATATAGGAGCCGTCGGCATTGACGGCGAGCGTCTGGCCGTTTTCCAGTTCCGCCGTGGTGCCAGCGTCGTAGGCGTCCGGTGTCTGGACCCTGCTGCCGAAGGCCTTGATGACGCCCGCCTGCTCGGCCCCTTCGAACAGGTTGCCCGAGATCGTGAACTTGCCGCCGGCCTCGGCCTGATCGGCCATGCCCTTGAGGCGGCCGACAGAGCTGCGGTCGCTGGTGGTAAGAGCCGTCCACCAGCCGGACACCGCGATCTGGTTTTTGTCGCGGAGCGAACTGACGAGCAGCCCGGCGGTGGGCAATGTCCATAAAGCAACGATAATCAGCACCGCGAAGTGGAGTGCGAAACGAGAGGGCTCAAGAGCGATGCGGTTCAGCATGTCAGTGCCCCTGGCTGCGTTCGGCATTGGCCTGGCGAATGTTCCAGATCATGATCGGCAGGACCGCGAGCATGATGATGATGGCGATGGCGGCGCCGCGCCCGAAATCCCCGCCGCCACGGAACATCCAGTCGAACATCAGGTTGGCCAGAACCTGCGTATCCCACTGGCCATTGGTCATGGTCAGCACGATGTCGAACACCTTGAGCACCAGCACGGTGATCGTCGTCCACACCACGACAATGGTGCCCATGATCTGCGGCACCATGATGCGGGTGAAAATCTTGAATGGCCCGGCGCCGTCGATGACCGCGGCTTCCAGGGTATCTTCGGGAATGCCCCGCAACGCGGCCGCCAGAATGACGGTCGCGAACCCCGTCTGAATCCAGATCAGGATCGCCATCAGAAAGAAGTTGTTCCAAAACGGCAACGCGATCCACACCTGCGGGCTGCCGCCGAAATACTCGACGATCGAATTGAGAATGCCGATCTGCTGCTGGCCTTCGCCCCGATAGTCGTAGACGAACTTCCAGATGACGCTGGCGCCAACGAAGGAAATGGCGAGCGGCATGAAAATCAAACTCTTGGCAAGGTTCCCCCACCACAGCCGGTCGGTGAGAACAGCGATCAGCAATCCCATCGCGGTGCAGGCCGCAGGCACCACCAGAAGCCAGATCAGATTGTTGAAGATCGACTGGCGGAACTGGCTGTCCTTGAAGGCCCAGATGTAATTGTTGAGACCGACGAAATTTTGGCCATCCTTGTCGTGGAACGAAAGCCAGATGGTTTCGAACACCGGATACACCAGATAGACACCGAGCAGCAGCAGCGCCGGCCCGAGAAACAGCCAGGGCCGGATGATCCCCTGCATCTTGAGATTACGCACCGCCGACGCATCGTTGCTGGCATCGGCCGGAAATATCCGATCGAGAAGCCAATTCGATCCGAAGAAATATCCAACACACCCGCCCACGCCGAGGACGACGGTGAACAGCGCGTAAAAAGCCTGCGACAGCATTGAAGTGCCCCCCACTCAATGACTTGCCCTTCCCACGCGAGAGGGGAAGGGAATATCCTGTGCTACTTGATTTCGTCCCAGGCTTTCTGGATCGATGCGCCGACATCGGCGGCGGATTTGCCGCCGACAAAATCGACCATGCCGGTCCAGAACGCGCCTGCGCCGATCTTGCCGGGCATGAGGTCTGAGCCGTCGAAGCGGAAGGTGGTGGCGGATGTCAGGATTTCGCCTTCCTTCTTCATGACTTCATTGGCGTAGGCCTCGTTGTTCACCGTCTTGAGCGGGGTGAGGAAGCCCGACTGCGCCATCCACAATTCATGCGCCAATGGCATCTTGAGAAATTCGATGAAGGCGCGCGCCGCCTTCGAATCCTTGGTGATGGTGAACAGCGTGCCGGCACCCAGCACCGGGCGTCCGAGTTCCGGCTTGGAGGCAAAGGGCGGGAAATAGAAGAAGTCCGCGTCCTGGCCCTCGCCGAGCTTTGTGCCTTCCGGGAAGAAGGACGGGATGAACGACGCCTGCCGGTGCATGTAGCATTTGGGCGGCGTCGAGAAGAGACCCTTGGGACTGTCGCGGAAATCGGTGGACGCCACGCCCGCCGCACCGCCATCGACATAGGCTTCGTTCTTGGCGATGGAGCCAAACACGTCGAGCGCCCCCGTCACCGCCGGATCGTTGAACTTGATCTCGTTGGTCACCCACTTGTCGTAGGTTTCGGGCGGCTGGGTGCGCAGCATGATGTCCTCGACCCAGTCGGTCGCGGGCCAGCCGGTGGCACCGCCTGAACCAAGCCCGATGCACCATGGCTTGCCGCCGTCGGCGACGATCTTGTCGGACAGCACCATCAGATCTTCCATGGTTTTGGGGATCTGATATCCGGCGTCGGCGAAGTTCTCGGGGCTGTACCAGACCAGGCTTTTCAGGTCGGCCTTGTAGGGGAAGGCAAAGAATTTCTTCGTGCCATCCTTGTCCTTGTAGGTACCGAGATCGACCCAGGATTGCCCGGCACCGTAATTGTCCTTGATGAAATTCGCCGTTTCATCGCCGAGCGGTGTCAGCAAGCCCTTGGCGGCGAGATCGGCCAACAGGCCCGGTTGCGGCAATACCGCGATGTTGGGCGGGCTGCCGGCCTGCGTGTCGATGACGATCTGCTGCTCGTAGTTTTCCGACGAGGAATACTTGATGTCGGCGCCCGTCGCCTCGCGGAAATAGTCGAGGATGCTCTGCACCAGCTTCTCGTCGTCGCCGCGCCAGGGGCCGAATATCGTCAGCGTCTCGCCGTTCAGATCGACTTTCTTGAGCGCGTCGAAATCCGTCCAATGGAACCGGGCGTCCTCACCAGGCTTGAACTTAAGTTCGGCCAGAGCGGGTGTGGCAAGAAACAACGCGGCCACGGCAACACAGGTCAAAAATTGAGTTTTCACGTGGATGTCCTCCCATGACGTTCACACTGTGTGGACCGATTGCGCTTTTTTCTTTACAAAATCCAAAGCGCTTTGAATAATTCGTGCATAGCGCAGACAACTGCGAACGTCAACTATTATTGAGTTTTGCATGTTGCAATGCACCATCGCAAATCGATGCGCGCACCTCTCATTGAAAGCGCTTTGACAATATGCGATATCCTTTGCCATGAACCTGAAGGCATTGTCCGCCCTGTTGGGCCTGTCGCAGACGACGGTGAGCCGCGCGCTCAACGGCTATCCAGAAGTCTCCAGCGCAACGCGCGTGCGCGTCGCATCCGCCGCGGAACTGCACGGCTACCGGCCAAGCGCTGCGGCACGGCGTCTGGCGACCGGCCAGTCCGGCACCCTCGGCATGATCTTCCCCGCCGAGCGCAACATGGCGATCGACCTGATCTTCACCGAATTCCTGGGTGGCTGCGTGGAGCGGGCGGGCGATCTGGGTTACGACATCACGCTTGCCATGGCGCGGGGCGCGGTGAGTGAAGAGGCGGTTTACCGCCGCTCGGTGCGCAATGCGCGCGTCGATGCCATGATCATCTCAAGTCCAGTGCTAACCGATCCCCGCCTGCCGCTGCTTGCTTCGCTTGGTATGCCGTTCATCGTTCACGGCCGCACCCAGGCTGAAGGACCATACGCGTTTCTTGACATCGACAATGAAGGAGCGTTCCGCGCCGCAGCCAATCTCCTGTTCGATCTCGGCCATCGGCGCACCGCCCTCCTCAATGGGGAATGCAGTTACACTTATGCCGCGGGGCGGCGAGGCGGATTCGTTTCGGCCGCCGCGGAGAGAGGGATCGCCATTCCCCCGGACTTTCTGTGTGAAGCCCCCATGCAGGAGGGAACGGCATTCGAGCAGGCCACGCGATTGCTTGCATCGCCTTCCCCGCCGACCGCGTTTTTGTGTTCCAGCATCGCCCAGGCGCAGGGTGCTGCCAAGGCCTGCGCTGCGGCGGGCCTGCGCATCGGACGAGACGTGGCACTCATCGCCCATGACGACCGGCTGCATGAACTCCGCGCCGAGAATTTCGATCCGCCGCTTACCACCACGCAGTCCTCGATCGGCGATGCCGGCCGCCGCATCGTCGAATTGATGATTGCAATGATCCGCAATCCCAACGCACCGCTGCCGGCGGAAATCTGGCCCGTCGACCTGGTGGTGCGAAACTCGACGCCGCCGGCGAAACCGCAATGATCCACGCCGCCGATTGCAACCCGGCCTGGGCCGGGGCACACTCCTCCGATGAGCTCGCCTTGCATCATAACCGTGGCCATCACCGGATCGGTGCCGCGCAAGGAACATAACCCGGCGGTGCCAATTTCTGTCGCCGAGCAGATCGAATCAACCCAGGCCGCGTTCGAAGCGGGGGCGGCACTTGCCCACGTGCATGTGCGCAACGACGACCAGTCGCCCTCCTCCGATCCGGATCGCTTTGCCGCACTGCTGGCGGGTCTGCGACGGGCCTGCCCCGGGATGATCGTGCAGTTTTCGACCGGCGGAAGGTCGGGCAAGGGAACCGAGCGCGGCGGCATGCTGCATCTGGGCTGCGACATGGCTTCGCTTTCCACCGGCTCGTGCAATTTTCCGACGATCATTTATGAGAACCACCCCGATCTCATCCATTTTCTTGCGGGCAGAATGCGCGAGTTCCGCGTCAAGCCGGAGATCGAGGTCTTCGATCTCTCCATGCTATATCAGGCGCTGCGCCTGGCGGATGAAGGCATCCTGGTGAAACCGCTTCATGTGCAGTTCGTGCTGGGCGTCAAGAATGCGCTGCCCGCGGTCGCCCAAGCCTTCAATTTCCTGGTGGATGAGTTGCAGCGTCTGGCGCCCGATGCGACATGGGTCGCCGCCGGGATCGGCCGCCATCAGCTTGAGGTCAACCGCTGGTGCCTGGAGCGCGGCGGCCACTGCCGGACCGGCCTTGAAGACAATATCCGCTGGGACGAAACGAGGCTCGCCGCATCGAATGCCGAGCTGGTGCATCGCGTCGCCGGCATGTGCGCCGGTTACGGCCGCCATCCGGCAAGTGCTGGCGAGGCCCGGCGCCTGCTTGGCCTCAAGGATGAGTCGTGACCGACGCATACGACTACATCATCGTGGGCGGCGGATCGGCGGGTTGCGTACTGGCGGCGCGCCTGTCGGAAGACCGGACCACGCGTGTGCTGCTGATCGAGGCGGGCGGCAACGACCGCAACTTCCTGTTCCACTGGCCCGCAGGCTTTGCCCGGATGACCAAGGGCATCGCCTCCTGGGGCTGGTCGACCGTGCCACAGAAGCACATGCAGGACCGGGTGTTCTGGTACACCCAGGCCAAGGTGATCGGCGGCGGCTCGACCATCAACGCGCAGATTTACACGCGCGGCAACGCACAGGACTATGACGGCTGGGCCCAGGCCGGCTGCACGGGCTGGAGCTACCGTGACGTGCTAACCTATTTCCGGAAGGCCGAGGACAATGACACCTTCGACAACGAATTTCACGGCAAGGGCGGACCGATCGGAATATCGCAGCCCCGCGCGGCACTCCCCATCTGCGAGGCGTTCTTCAAGGCGTCCGCCCAGTTGGGCATACCCTACAATGAAGATCTGGCAGGACCCGATCCGGCGGGTGTCGGTTACTACCAACTCACCCAGCGCGATGCGCGGCGCTCGTCCGCTGCCACCGGCTATTTGAAACCGGCGCTGGGGCGACCCAATCTCAAACTCGTGCTGACCGGCATGGTCACGCGAATCGTGCTGGAGAATGGACGCGCCACCGGAGTAGAAACAGCCCAAGGCGCCAACCGCACCACCTATCATGCCAGCCGCGAGGTGATCATCAGCGCCGGTGCTATCGGTTCACCACGCCTGCTGATGCTTTCCGGTATCGGCCCGGCCGACCATTTAACAAAAGCCGGCGTGAAACCGGCGCACGATCTGCCCGGTGTCGGCGAGAACCTGCAGGATCACGTCGATGTCTGCGTCATCAGCGAATGCACCGGCGACCACAGCTATGACAAATACGGCAAGCCCCATTGGGCGGCCCTTGCGGGTCTGCGCTATCTTCTGACGCGAACCGGCCCCGTCGCCTCCAGCCTGTTCGAGACGGGGGGATTCTGGTATGCCGATCGGAATGCGCCAGCACCCGACATCCAGTTTCATTTCGGATTGGGATCGGGCATCGAGGCGGGAATCGCCAAGCTCGTCAACCCCGGCGTGACGCTGAATTCAGCCCCGATGCGGCCCCGGTCGCGGGGCACGGTGCGGCTGGCCAACGCCGATCCGGCCGCCGCCCCGCTCATCGATCCCAACTACTGGTCGGACCCTTACGATCGCGAACTGTCGCTTGGGGCTCTCAAGATCGCGCGCGATATCATGCGGCAGGAGGCGTTCAAACCCTATATTCTGGCGGAACGGTTGCCCGGACCGGACTGCCGGAGCGAGGACGCGCTGATCGATTACGCCTGCCGGATGGCCAAGACCGATCATCACCCATCGGGGGCATGCGCCATGGGCAACGGCATCATGGCGGTCGTATCGCCCGAACTGCGCGTCCATGGCATCGGTGGCCTGCGCGTCTGCGACAGTTCGGTGATGCCCTATATCGTGTCTTCCAATACCAACGCGGCGACGATCATGATCGCCGAAAAGGCCTCCGACATGATCAGGGCGACGGGTTGACGACTTTCGTGCCGCCTGCGGTGAGCGTGGTCATCACTTCGTTCTTGATGCGCTGCGCTTCGTCCGCCGTCACATTCCAGGCGGAAATACCGTGCTTGAACCCCTCATAACGGCCGGCCTTCAGCCACAGGCAAAGCGCTTCGTGTTCGGGTTTTGAAATTTCCTTGGGCCGTTTCGCCGCGAGCTTGAACACATCGGTCAGCGACGCGCCCTTCCACACATGCACGAAAGCCGCACCCTCGCGTTCGATGACGCCCACCGACATTTCGCCCCACAGGCCGGCCGATTTCTGGGCCGTTTCATGATCCAGCCTTGCTTTGCGCAGCGCTTCATTGCGGCCATGACGGTCGCTCATGCCAAATCGGTCCGGGGTTCGCGATGCTGATTTTGACGGGCTCATGATTTATTCCTCATTCGGTTCTGCCAACTGGCTTTCGGTGACCACGCGATCGAAAGCCTCGGCATCATTCTTGATCCGGTAACGCTGTTCGAGCCCCTCGTTGGGCTGTACGCCGACAACCCGGTACAATCCATCGGCCTGGATTTTGGGTGAGCGTAAATCCTTCAAAAGTTGAAGTGACTGTCCGGCGAGAAAACGTGCTGTAGCCATGACTGCTTTCGATGAAGGCGCGTGATGCAAATGCGAGCGGCCATTCCTATATGGCCCTTTATTGTTTGAATTGCGAACATATTGCACTTCTGCTTGGTATTCAGCGGCCGCGCTGCTAGACGAAGCACAGAGTGAGGAGCGAAGACATGGCATTTCCGCCAAATTATAATCAGGACCGCAACAACCGTGCCCGCGCCAAAGCGCGGAAGGCACTGGAGAAACAGACCAAGCGGGATGAAAAATCCGCGCAGCGCAAACAGCACGACCAGACCGACGCGCCATCCGAGCAAGCCCCGCCGCAGTTTCAGAAGGACAAGGTGTGATGGCCCGGAAAAAGCCGCGCGTCGATGATAGCTTTGTTCTGTTCGACGTCATTTACGAGGACGGACGGAAATCATCGCGCCGCCGCGTCGCCGCCGCTGAATTGCCCGACGACGACAAGGACGCTCACGCCAAGACGGTTATCATGACCCAGGATCGCGAAATCGCGGCAATGTCCGGTCAGGAACGGGGTGCTATCCGCTCCATTACGCGCTCGCCCGATTGACAGGGGCGGCCCGGAGCTTCTGCGTCCCCTCGCGAAACGAAACCAATCGCTTTTCCTCTTCGTCCCACAAAGTGAGACGGACGCATTTGAGGCTTTCCCAGAGCGATAGCCTGCCGATGTCGCTGAGTTCGGGATGATCCTTCAGAACCCTGGGAAGTTTGTGAAAGGGAATGCGGCTCGACAGGTGGTGCAGATGATGGATGCCGATATTTCCGGTGACCCACATCAACGGTTTCGGCAGATCGTAATAGGAACTGCCATGGAGGGCCGCCGTCTCATGCTTCCACACGCCGCTGCGCTCCCAATGGGTATGATCGAACTGATGCTGGACATAGAAAAGCCAGACGCCGATCGAGGCGCCGATCATCACGATGGGCAGATGGACGAGCAGGAACGCGGTGATCCCCAATAGATACATGAGCACGCCGGCGGCCGCCGCAATCCCGAAGTTGGTGCCAAGCGAACTAAGCCACGGCATCGGACCCTTGCGAAAAGCGCCGAAGGGCAAGCGGTGCCTGAGAAGGAATAAGTAAGAGGGACCCAGTCCGAACATCACCAGGGGATGGCGGTAAAGCTTGTATCGCAGCCGACCCAACCAACCGAGCGCGCCGTATTCGGCGATGGTCAGGGTGTCGATATCGCCCATGCCGCGGCGATCGAGGTTGCCCGATCCCGCATGATGCAGCGCGTGGGAGTGGCGCCAGTAATCATAGGGCGTAAGCGTGAATACCCCCATGACGCGGCCAACCCAGTCATTGGCGAGCCGCGAGGTGAACATGCCGCCATGGCCGCAATCGTGCTGGATCATGAAAAGCCGCACCATGAACCCGGCAACCGGAATGGCGGCGAGCAGCGCCAGCACGATACTGATCTGAAGGAGCGCCCAGACGGCAAACCAGCCCGCGATGAAAGGAACCACCGTGACCGCGATCTCGAATACGCCGCGAAGATTGTCGGGATGTTTATAGGGAGCAAGCCGGGATGCCCAGGAAGGCGCCGCATCAGAAATCGAATTCAACGAGGAGTCACTTTCTGTGAAGCGTGCCGTTTAAATTCGCGCCACGCACCGTATATAGGTCGGCGCGGCAACGAAGCCAAAGTCTTTTTCTCAGGGTGTGCAGGTTTCGCTTGTAATGTCGGAGGAAAGCGACTATTTGGTGCCAATCGAGTTTCGGCCGATTGGCTCGGCAGCGCACCCCAAGGTGCCACAGCCCTACCCCTCATATCCAGAACATCGATAGGTTGCACCGCATATGTTGTGCGCGCGCCATCAACTAAAGATCATCTTGAAAGGATGAATTATGCAAACAGGTGTCGTCAAGTGGTTCAATTCTCAAAAAGGTTTCGGCTTCATTCAGCCGAATGCCGGCGGACCTGACGTATTCGTTCATATCAGCGCGGTAGAACGCGCCGGACTGAGCGGGCTCAACGAAGGCCAGAAAGTGTCTTACGAAATCGTCGCTGACCGCCGTACCGGCAAGTCTTCGGCCGATCGTCTGCAGGCCACCACTTAATCACTCGCCCAACCTGCCGACCGCGGATGTACCGGCGGCAGGTTGAGGCAGCACCGGGACGCCAATGGCTGTCCCAAGGGGCCGTGTTCTTCAGAACGGAGAACGCGGTTTTTTTTATTTAATTGTCAGGATTGTTGAGTTTTCATGTCCAATCTTTTCATGTTTCGCTCCAGTAAAACGGCCTCTCTGCACGGGTTCTCCGCCGAATCGGGTGGCGAACGCCTGCCCCAGAAATTCGCACCCTGGACCGGCATCGGCGTGTTGAGACCGGACCAGACACCACCGCATGGACTGCGCCGCGAGGCAATCGAATCGGGCATTGCTGAAAACGGCTATCAGCTCTGGCGCACGAAAAAGGCCGCAACGCCATGACCGTTTTGACATAAGGCAGACCGCATGCAGGTTTTCGTCAGAGACAACAATGTCGATCAGGCTCTCAAGATCCTGAAGAAGAAGATGCAGCGCGAAGGTATTTTCCGCGAAATCAAGCAGCACGCCGCCTACGAGAAACCCTCCGAGCGCCGCGTACGCGAGAAGGCCGAAGCGATCCGCCGCACCAAGAAGCTCGCCCGCAAGAAAGCCCAGCGCGAAGGCCTGCTTCCCATGCCCAAGCCCAAGCCCCGGCTGCCGGCGCGTCCCGACATTTTCCGCTCCAACACCCCCATCGTCTGAGCCTCTTGCCCAAGCCGCGGCCCGGTCCTAATGATCGGATCTGGCCGGAGGTTTATTCATGAGAACATTCAAGGAAGGCGCCACCATGCAGGTGGCGATGGTCGTCCGCGATCTCGACGCCGCACTCGCTTTGCACGCACAGAGCGGCATAGGGCCGTGGGCCATCTATGAATTCGGGCCAGCCACCGTAAAAGATTACACCTACCGGGGTAAACCCGCGACCCACACCTGTCTTATCGCCGTGGCATGGAGCGGCGAAATCCAGATCGAACTGATGCAGCCCCTCACCGGCTACAGCATCTACGATGAGCATCTGGAACGCCACGGCGAGGGACTGCACCACATCAAGCTGTTCCATGCGGATTGCCAGGCCGCCATTGCCGATTATGCACGGCGCGGTTACCCCGTCATCCAGTCGGGCCGTTTCGACCAGGACGAACACTACTATCTCGAGACCGAAAAAGATTTCGGCTACATCATCGAACTCGGCAATGCCGGCCGAATCCCGCCACCTGACCGCACCTTCCCGGCCTGAGACATCGGCAAACTGAGCGCTCGGCCTTCGGGGTGAGTGAGAGTTTTCCCACCGTTGATGATTGTCTTCGCGCCCCTGCCCGGATGATGGAGTTCCGTCGTGTTTGAGACTGTTTCACCCGTCCTGACCCAGGACGCGCCGCGCCTGACGATCACCGCTGTCGAATGTCATGTGCTGCTAGCACCCGATTTCGACATCAGCCTGACATCGTCCGCGCAGGACAGTCTTGTCGTGGTCATCCACACGGACCAGGGCGTGTCGGGGATCGGCGAATGCGACGCCAATCCCTGGATGGCAAAAGCCTGCATCGAGGCGCCTGGCACCCACACGATGGGATTGTCGATCCGCGATATTCTGATCGGCTCCAACCCCTTCGAGATCGGCGCGCTATGGCGGCGCATGTATTTCGGCACCGCGATGAACGGCAGGCGGGGAATGGTGATCCATGCGATGAGCGCCATCGACATGGCCTTGTGGGATCTGTGCGGCAAGGCTTTGGGCCAGCCTGTGCACGCGCTCCTGGGCGGTTCGGTCCGAACCTCGATCACGCCTTACGCATCGCTGCAGCCGGCGGGAAAAAGCTTCGCCGCGTATCGTGATGCGCTGTGCGACTCCGCCTCGCGCGCCATCGGGTTGGGCTTCACGGCGATGAAAACCGAGATCACCATGAACGGTCCCTATGCCCATGGCGGGATGTGCGAAAGCTACGATCGCCACACGGAAGTTCTGGCCGCCGTGCGCAAGACCATCGGTCCGGACATAACGCTCATGGTCGATGTGCAGTATTTGTGGGAGGACGCTGCAACCTGCCTGTCGGTCGTCAAGGACTGGGCCTCCTACAACGTGCATTTTCTCGAAACGCCGCTGTGGTCCGACAATATGCGCGACATCGCCATTCTGACCGAACAGGCGCCAATGCCCATCGCGTATGGGGAATGGCTGACCACGAGATTCGAATTCGCCGAACTTCTGGATGTTGGCAAGGTGCAGGTGGCGCAGCCCGATGTCGGCCGCGTCGGTGGCATCGGCGAGGCGAAGATTGTTTGCGACATGGCGAAAGCTAGGGGTCGCAAGATCGTTCCGCATTGCTGGAAGACCGGCATCTCGATTTCCGCCACGGCGCATCTGGCCTTCGTCACCGGACATTGCGAATTCATCGAGTATCTGCCGCCGCAGCTCTGTCACGAGCGCCTGCGCCGGGAACTTGCCCATGAGGAGCTTGTGCTGGCCAAGGATGGCACCATCGCGCTTCCGCAAAAGCCCGGGCTTGGATTCGAGATCGATTGGGATATCGTCAAGCGATTCACGGTGGCCTGAGGGACAAGGGAGAAGGATTGCATGACTGGGAGTCTGGAGCGCCGGCTGCAGGGGCGTGTCGCCGTCGTCACGGGCGGAGCGCAGGGAATAGGATTCGGGATCGCCCAGCGGCTGGCGCAGGAAGGCGCGGCTGTTTTTTTGGCCGACATCAAATCGCAGACCGCCGAGACCGCCGCGCGGGGGCTGACCGCCGCGGGACTTGAGGCGACGGCGATCGAGGTCGATATCGGCGATGACGCGTCGGTCAAGGCGCTCGCCGATACGGTCGAAACCCGATACGGGCGATGCGATATCCTCGTCAACAATGCGGCGATTCAGGATCACTCCCCGATCGACGATCTGACAATGGCGCGCTATCAGTCGGTGATCCGCGTCAACCAGGACGGCGCGATCCGGGTGAGCCTTGCCTTCATTCCCCTGCTCCGCAAGGGCGGCGCCCACCGCCGCATCCTCAACATTTCCTCGATGCTGGGCGTGCGGGGCTGGCCCAAGACGGTTCCCTACGCCACGGCCAAGGGTGCGATCGTGAATTTCACCCGCGCACTGGCCTGCGATCTTGCCCCCGACAATATCATGGTCAACGCCATCGCGCCGGGTTTCATCGATACCCCGATGTCGATCCAGCCCGACGGTTCGCACGAATACGACGCCGCGTGGTTCACCGATATCTATGTCAAATACGGACGCATTCCCTTGCGCCGCTATGGCAATCCATCCGACCTGGCGGGGCCTGCCTATTTTCTCTGCTCGGACGATTCAAAATATGTCACCGGCCAGATTCTGCTGGTCGATGGCGGTGCGTCGGCCACCTTCTGAAGGATTTTTCGTATGAGCAACCCCACAATCCGGTCGACCGCCTTCACCACTGTCGATCTCGACCGCCCCGGCAAGCAGGTGGGCTTCGTCATGATTCCACATTCACCCCATGACGATGCCTGGGGAGCAACGCGCATTCCCCTGGCGGTCATCGCCAATGGCAAGGGACCGACGGTTGTTCTGGAAGGTGGCAACCATGGCGATGAATATGAAGGGCCGATCGTCATCTCGGAACTGATCCGCGATCTCGATCCGGGGGAAGTGTCCGGTCGCCTCATCCTCATGCCGGCGAACAATGTCCACGCCGTCATGGCGGGCCAGCGCACCTCGCCCGTTGACGGTCTGAACCTCAATCGCACTTTTCCGGGTAACGCCGCGGGCTCCATCACCGAACAGATTTCGGCCTATATCGTGCAGGAAATTTTCTCGCGCGGTGATGCCTTCCTCGATTTGCATTCGGGGGGCTCGTCACTCGATCTGCTCCCCAGCGCCGTCATCGAGCCGAGCACCGATGCCGCCCTCCTGACTAAAAATATCGCGGCGGCAAAAGCGTTCGGCGCTCCGATCGCCATCGTCATTCCCAATCTGGGCGATCCCCGTACCGCCACCGCCTGCGCCTGCCGGGCGGGACTGGTCACCATCGGTACCGAAATGAGCGGCGGCGGCAGGGTGTCGCCGGAAGCGGTGGCACTCTGCCGTCAGGGCGTGAAAAACGTGCTGGCGCATCTGGGCGTGCTGGCGCCGGACTCTGCCACGCCCCCGCCCCGCGACCAGCGACTCATCGCCATGGCGAATGCGCAAGCCTATGTTTATGCGACCATGGACGGCATCTATGAATCCTTCCATGCGCTGGGCACGGATGTCCGCGAAGGTCAGCCCGCCGGCCGCATTCACTGCACCTGGGATCCATCACGCCAGCCGGAAATGCTGCACTACGGCGCCGATGGCATCCTGTACGGCCGCCGCCAGCCCGGACGCGTCCGCCCCGGCAACTGCTGCGCCATCGTGGGCTCGAATTATGAGGGCCCAATCCTCTGAAAACCGCCCCTACCAGACACTGGACCGCGATTCGGGCTGTGCGGATTTGAGTTCCCGGCACTGGCAGGTGTCGATCAGAGGAAAACGCGCCGCCGCCTCCAGGGCGATGCGCGACGCCAGTGGCGCCAGGTTGTCGGCCACGCCTTCGCGCAACACGCTCTCAGTGGGATTGCGGAAGTAGTCGTTGAACCCCGCGGTCACGAAAGCGCAGGGAACAAAACAGGCGCCGATTTCGCGCGCCAGCGTGGCCTCGGGCGCAATCGAATGGTTGATGATGTCAGCACCCATGGTGCGATAGGCCATCACCTCGGACGGCGTGGTCAGCCGCGGTCCATAGGCATGGGCGGCAACGAGACCCGCCTCGACCCCATAGACCCTGCTCCGTTCCGGCCAATGCCGCCGCGCGGTATCCGCCAGAATGCCAGCGCAAACCGGACAGACCATCTGCTTGCCGCTGCAATCGAAGCGCTGGCGGCCGGGCAGCAGGGAATAGGGCGTCTGCGTCAGTTCAATGATGTCGGCGTTGATGACAAGATCGCCGGGCTGTATGGCGCGGTTGAGCGATCCGATCGTCGAACTGGTGAGGATACGCTTGACGCCCGCCTCTTGAAGCACGGCGAACGCGCGGTGGTGGCATGAATGGTCCATCCTGTCGCGTGGATTGCCGTGTGAATACATACAAAGCGCAAGGCGTGGATTTCCGTCGGGTGTCAGCGTGCCATCAAACTCGAGCAGCTTCCAGTTTTCCGACACGCCGTGCGACGTCTCGAACGCGATATCCCGCGCGACGACGGACACCCCCGCCACGCCGATGTCTTCCGGAAAACGCAGCCCCCAATTGGCCGAGCCGGTGATGAGCGCAAGCTCGACTTGCGGTATGGCGCGAGGGTTCATGTCGGCGCTATTCGGCAAGCAGCATGGAGCGTTCCGCCGGCCACGAGACCGAGACGGGGCCCGCGGGTGGAATGTCCGCCAGTTCCGAATTCTTGACCAGCACCTTGCAAATCTGCGAACCATGCGCGACGAGGCAGACGGCCGTTGGTCCGGAGAAGATAACCTGCCTGAGTTCGCCCCGGATAAAGCAGGTCATGGGCGACGGCTTCGGCGGCGCGGCCGAAACGGTCATTTCCTCCGGGCGAACCGCCAGAACGGCGCTGGCCGACTTTTCCCGCGAACGAGGCCAGGGCAGCAGCGTCCCATCGGCGAGACGAAGGCCGGCGGTCTCCGGGCTGCCGGAAAAGAAGTTGGCTTCTCCGAGAAATGACGCGGTGAAGCGGTCATGCGGCTTGTGGTAAAGGTCGCGTGGGCGTCCAGTCTGCACCACGCGGCCATTTTTGAGAATGCCGATCAGGTCGCTCATGGTGAGGGCTTCCTCCTGGTCGTGGGTGACGAAGATCGTGGTGATGCCCACCTCGCGCTGGATGCGCTTCAGTTCAACCTGCATATCAACCCGGAGCGCCTTGTCGAGCGCGCTCAACGGTTCATCGAGGAGCAGCACGCGGGGCCGCGTGACAATTGCGCGCGCCAGCGCCACCCGCTGACGCTGGCCGCCCGAGAGTTCATGCGGACGCCGGTTGCCCAGCGCGCCAAGCTGCACGAGCTCCAGCACTTCGCCGACGCGGCGCTTCAGTTCGGTGTCGGAAACCTTCCGCACCTTGAGGCCGAAGCCCACATTGTCGGCAACGCTCATATTGGGAAACAGCGCATAGGACTGGAACATCATGCCGATCTCGCGCTTCTCCACCGGCACCCGCTCGACGGGTTCGCCGCCGATCGTGATCGAGCCGGCATCGGGATAAACGAAACCCGCGATACAGCGCAGCAGTGTGGTCTTGCCGCTTCCCGAAGGCCCCAGAAGGCCAAGGAGCCGGCCGTTGGGGAAATCCAGCGAGACATCGTCGAGCGCCCGTGTCGCCCCATAGGCAAGCACCAGATTGCGCACCTGAACTTCGGCCATTACCGCTCTCCACCAAACTTGAAATAGCGCGACGCGGTGAGCATGACGGCCATGGACACAGCGATGATGATGGTCGAGATCGCGTTGATCTCGGGCGTGAAGCCTTTGCGAATGGCGGTGTAGATGACGACCGGCAACGTCGCGTCGCCCGGCTGCGCCAGGAAATACGACACCACGAATTGGTCGAAGGACACAGCGAATGCAAAGAGCGCGCCGGCGACCACGCCCGAGGCAATCCACGGCAAGGTCACATGGCGCGTTACTTCCCACTGGCTGGCGCCGAGCGAGCGCGCGGCCTCCTCAAGCTGCACATCGAATGTCTGCAGCCTCGCCAGGACAACCACGATGACGTAAGGCAGTGCCAGCGCCACATGGCCCAGAATCACGGCCGGCGTGCCCCGCCCGATACCCACCCAGAAAAAGAAGATGAGCATCGCCGTGCCGACAATGAGCCACGGGATCGCGATGGGCGGAAACAAAAGCGCCTGCAACAGTCTCTTGCCCGGAAACTGATAGCGGAAGAGTGCGAGGGAAGCAGCGGTGCCAAGCACGGTCGCGATGATCGTGGTGGCGACGGCGATCCGGAGGCTCCGCCAGGCGGAAGCGACAATCTCCGCATTGGCGCTTAGTTTGCGGTACCAGTCGAGGGTGAAGTTCAGGGGAAACGCATAGAACTCGGACGCATTGAAGGACATCAGCGCCATGACGATGATCGGCGCATAGAGAAAAAACAGCACGAGCCCGACATAGGCGCGGCCCAGGATGAAGGACATCGGTTTCCGCCGCTTCATCGCGCCCTCCTCAGGATGGGACTGGCAAGCCCGAGGATCACCAGCACGACGGCGAGCAGGATGAATGACAAAGCCGCACCCAGCGGCCAGTTGAACACCGCGACGAACTGGTCCTCGATCAGCGTGCCATAGAAGGTGCCGTTCTTGCCGCCCAGTATGCGCGGCTCCATGAAAGAACCGGCCACCGGAACGAAAATCAACACCGCGCCCGCCGCAAGCCCCGGTAGCGATAGCGGCAGGATGAGCCGCAGCAGGATGGTGCGAAACGGTGCGCCAAGCGAGCGTGCCGCTTCGAGAATACTCTCGTCGATGGCCTGCAGCGCCAGATAGGACGTGAGAATGACATAAGGCAGGTAGGAGTGGACGAGACCGATGACCACTGCCGTATAGCTGAACATCAAATTGACCGAGATGTCGAAGGGCAGCACGGTTTCGAGCGTGTGATCGATGATGCCGTTGCCGCGCAGCACGATGGCCCAGGAGAAGATGCGGACCAGGCTGTTGCTCCAGAAAGGCAGGATGATGAGCAGGAACAGGGCTTCGCGCGCCCTGCCCTTGATCTGCCGGGCCAACACGAAGGCGCAAGGGTAGCCGATCAGCACGCAGAACAACGTGACGACGGCGGCCAGCAGCAGCGACCGGCCCAAGAGATCGGGATAGATCGTGCGGGTGAGGAATTCGCCGTAATTCGCCGCCGTCACATACCAGTCGCTGGTGGTGAAGGGAGCGGCGGAAAGAAAGCTGAAAAACAACATGGCCGACAGCGGCAAAAAAATCGCCACTGTCAGCCACAGATAGGCCGGCGCCAACAGTGCGCCGGCGCGAACAACATCGTTTTGGCGGGCGGTGAGCGCCACGGGTCTGACGCTATTGCGCTGTTTTCACGTCCTGCCAGAGTTCGGTATAGGCCTTGCGGGTTTCGTCCGTCAGCGGCTTCACGAACTGGACGCGCCCCACAACGGCTGGATCGGAGAACGTCACCTTGTTGAAGTCGGTGTCCGGCAAGGCCGCGTTCGCCTTGGCATTGGCTGATGATGGCGCGCCCTTCGCCGACCACTGCACGTAGAAGGCGGGATCGATCATCCAGTTGATGAAAGCCCGCGCCGCTTCCTGATTTTTGGATGAAGCCGGGATCGAAAGGCTATCGAGCCAGCCTATCGCACCTTCCTTCGGCACCACGAACTGCACCGGCAATCCCTTGCTGGCCGACCGGCCCGCACCTCCGCTCCAGTAGCTGGAAATTGTAAAGTCGCCCGCCGAGAAGAACTGGTTCCAGTCGTTCTCCGATCCCCAGAATGTCTTGATCTGCGGCATGAGGGCCTTGAGCTTGGTCTTCACCGCCTCAAGGTCCTTGATGTTGTTCATGTCCTGGCCGAGCGCCAGGGCCGCGAATTGGATTGCCTCCACGCCATCGTCGCGGATCGAGATCTTGCCGGCATATTGCGGATCCCAGAGTACCGCGAGCGAATCGGGCAGCGGCTTGACCTGATCCTTGTTGACGGCAAGCCCGGTGACGCCCCAGGTCCAGGCAACGCCATAGACGTCGCCGCCGGGAACGAGTTCGGCATTCTGCCCAAGATTGGGGGCGAGGTCCTTGAAATTCGGCATGTCGGCCGTGTCGATTTTCGCTAGCAGGCCTTCCTTGATGGCCTGCCCAGTGAATGCCGAATTGATCAGGACAACATCATAGGCACCGGGATTGGTACGGAGCTTGGTGAGCATTTCCTGTTCCGACGTGAAATAGTCGTGCACCACCTTGATGCCGGTCTTCTTCTCGAACGCCTCGACCGCGAACGCCTCGTCGGTACCGTAGCCTTGCCAGTTCAGCACGCGGATTTCGGCGGCGGCGGCAAAGCTTGCGGAAACAGCAAGTGCAAGGACGCTCATCGCTCCCAGCATGCTACGTCTGTTGATCACTCTCATTGTCTTCTCCTCCACTGGGGCTTCTTCATCTGCCCGGTTGCACCCGTTCCCGCGACCCTGCCGCAACGTCTTGTCCGCTGCGACGCATGAAGCGCCGGGTTTCCTCGAGGCCCGGCGATGTTGCCGGACCGATTTGTGTTGTCGACAGCGCCGCTGCGGCATTGGCGAGATTTGTAGCATCACGGGGACTAGCGCCAGCGATCAAGGCGGCGAGAAACGCTCCGTCATGGGTGTCGCCCGCGCCGTTGCTGTCGATACAAGTCACTTGAAATGCTTTGACGTGCTGAACGCCGCTTTCATCGGCCAGCCAGCATCCCTCGGGGCCCTGACGCACCAGGGCACCTCGCCGGCCGCGCGCCAACAATATCGAGGACTCTGCCGGATCATTTTCACCGGTCAGAATCCGGGCCTCGCGGGCGTTGGTGCTCACCCAGTCGGCACGCGCCATGGCGCTATCCAATGCAAGTTTTGGAATGTCGGCGACGACGGGACCGGGATCGAAAAACAATTGTGGTGGGCGAGCAAGCATTGAAAGCCAGGGCACGAACGCCTCGGCACTTTCGGGCTTGTACAGGGAATAGCCGGTGAGCAGCGCGTAGTCATAGCCGCTGGCATTGAGAGAGTTGAGATGGGCCAGCGTGACGCGCCGTTCCGCCCCATGATGGGTGATGAAACTCCGCTCCCCGGCACTGTCGACGAGCACGGCACAACTCCCCTGGTCGATCGTGGCGGGGTGCAATCCGGCATTTCGAATGTGTTCAACCGCAAGCGCACGCGCGGCAATGTCTGCCATCAGGCCGGTGCCCAACACGCCACCGTAGGTGACGGACGCGCCCATGCGCCTGGCCGCCACCATGGCGTTGAAGCCCCCGCCCGCCGCAATCGAGAACTGCGTCGATTCGACTTCGTCGCCCGAAGCCGGAAGCCGGTCGATCACATGGACAAGATCGATCACGATTCCCGAAAGCTGCAGAAGTCCGCTCACAGCACGTGCTCCGCCGATGTCAGCGCGCGGCCGCGAATGGCAAGCAGCCCGGAGATGACCGGTTCGAGTTCGAGTTGGTTGATCGTGCGGACCCGCTCCCACTTGTCATGGGGGATCCGGGAAAAACCGGCGCAGGCTCCAGCCATGCCGCAGGAGATGGCGCCGATCGTATCGGTATCGTCTCCGATCATGGCGCTGATCAAGGCCGCTTGCCACAAATCTCCGTCCGCCAGTTGCAACACCGCAAAGGCCATCGGCACCGACTGAACAGCCGCCACGCTGGTGCCGACCTTTGCCGCGATGGCATTTGCGTCGATCGGGGCACGGCCTCGTGAAAACGCCAATGCTCCCTTGATATGTTCGGCAATCGATCCAGCGGTGGCGGGCGTTCCGCGGCGCGCCCCCTCAACTGCGGCGGCAAGCGCCAGGTCCAGCGTCGCCTCGAATGTGGCGCCCTCGATGCCAGCGCTCACCACCGCCGCAACGGCCGAAGCCGCACCGATCGCCTCGGCGGTGTTGTGCGTAAGACGGCAGGTTTCCTCGACCGCATCGATCAGCGCAGACAGGGGTTCGGCCGGCGTGGCTATGCCGACAGGAACGATCCGCATCGCAGCACCATTCGTAGTGCCGAAACGGCCGGTCTCGGAAGCCGGTACGCCGCGAAGCAGCGCTTCGATGGCGCGCTTGGTCGATGGGCCGAGAAGATCATTGACACCACGGGCGTGCGTGTCGCGCTCCCATTCGAGAAGAGTTCGCGCCCAACGATCCTCGTCGAATTTTCCCTGGCGTTCAATCAGATGATGAGCGAGCAGCAGGCTCTGTTCCGTGTCGTCGGTGATGGTTCCGGCTTTCAGTCGCGCACTCACCGGCTGGTCCGATGCCGCATCGACAAAATCCGTGATTTCGCCGTAGGTGGCGAAAATCTTTTCGCGGGTCAGCGTTTGTGTCGGCATTCCCAGGGCGTCGCCGATCGCCACGCCCGCGAATGCGCCCCATGCCCTGTCCCTGGCGCGCGATTCCAGCATCAGAATTCCAGATGCAATGCGAAATGACGGGGATCGAGCAGGCTCACGACATATTCGATGGTGTGGCCATGCGTATCGCGCACCAACCGCGTGGTGCGAAGATATGGCGTCTCAGCCGACGTGCCCAGGATCAAGGCATCGGCAGCGTTCAGGCATTCGATTTCGGCCCATTCCGCGCCGGATGCGGGCACGATCCCGGCCTCGCGGAACGTTGCCGAAAGCGAGCCGTGTGACAGACCGCGCGACAGTATGTGTTCCAGCTCGGGACGAAGCGGCACGCGGCTGCGTTCAAGCGACACCACGCGCTGCGACTCTTTCAGTGACCGCGAGCGGTCAATGGCGATGAACTCGGCGCTGGGTGCGTTGACCAACCTGGCCAAACCTTCATCCGTCCGGCGCTCGATGCAGTGAATGCGGGTTTCGACAATGTCTTTGCGGTTGGCCAAAGCGCGCGTCCAACCAAGTGCATTGTCGATCGTCTGGCCGTCGAAAGTGACGAACGAGCCAATGCCCACTCTCGTCGTGATGAGTCCTTTGCCCGCGAGCGCTTCCAGGCCCTTGCGCACCGTGGTGCGGCTGACCGAGAAACGCCGCCCTAGATCGCTCTCGCTTTCAAGCTGGGCGCCAAAACGCAGCTGCCCCGAGCGAATTTCACGCTCCAGCGCCTCCGCCACCCGGACGGGTTTGGCAGCGGTGATGAACGGAAGCCTGGTGGTGGAGCGCACCGGTCAACTCCAGCAGTTTCTATACCTGTCTATACCTGTTTAATAGACCGTCGTAAATGGGCGTCCTCTTTAACGCCGATTAGTCACATCGCGACTTGGGTCGACTCGCGCAGCACGCGATCAAGGGCGGCCCGGAGCCGTCTTCCCAGTTCGCCGATTTCAGCCTCCGTAATGATGAGCGGCGGCGCCATGACAAAACAGCCCGCAAGCGGCCGCACGATCACCCCTTCGGCAAGCCCTGCCTCATAGACGTCCTTGGTGATGCCGCCGACCTTGAGGCTGCCCGCCGCGCCGGCACGATCCTCGCCCGGATATGCAACCTCGACCGCCCCCGTCAGTCCCCATTTGCGGTTGCCCTTGACCAAGGGATGATCGAGGAGGCCATCGAGCATTTTGTTCCAGTGCGGAATCATCTGGCGCACATGGCCCAGGACGTCGCGCTCCTCGAAGATGTTGAGGACCTCAAGCGCAACAGCGGCGGACACCACATGGGCATGGTGCGTCGCTCCATGCGCGAACCAACCTTTCGCTTCGTTGCCGAGGTCAAGGCGGCGGTTGAATTCCTCGCCCATCACGATGCCTGCGATCGGCATATAGGCGCCCGATATTCCTTTGGCGCAGGTCAGGCAGTCGGGTTCGAGTCCCATGGCCTCGCTCGCCCACATCCGCCCCGAGCGTCCAAACCCCGTCACCACCTCGTCGATGAAAAGCTGAACGCCGTATTTGCGCAGCACCTTGGTGATCTTTGGAAAATAACTGGCGGGCGGCGGAAACATTCCAGCCGATACCGAAACTGGCTCGGCGATCATGGCGCCCACCGTTTCGGGGCCCGCCTCGACGATCACCTGCTCCAGTTCCGCGGCGAGCCGGTCGGTGAAGGCTTCTTCGTCTTCTCCAGCAAGCGCCGCGTTGGGCCAACTGGGATGGCTGACCTGCAGCGAATATCCCATGGGGATGCCGAAACTTTCATGCAGTTCGGTCGAACCGCCGAGTGCCGCCGTGGCGATTGTCGAACCATGATAGCTGGCTTTGCGCGAAATCATCTTGCGGCGCTGCGGTTCGCCGGCAAATCCATTGCCGTACCACATGAACTTGATGAGATGGTCGTTGGCTTCGGACCCCGTGGTGGAGAAATAGATACGTGGGTTGCGGATCGGCGAAAGGGCGGCCAGGCGCTCCGTCAGTTCCATGACCGCGGGCACGGTGCGGTGGATGGCGGATGAATACATCGGCAGCATCTTGAGCTGCCTGGTGGCGGCCTCCACCAGGCGCTCCTCGCTGAAACCGAGGGAGACGCAATAGAAGCACGATACGGATTCGATATAGTCCTTGCCGTTTTCGTCGAAAATGAAAATACCCTTGCCCCGCTCGAATACCAGCGGCCGCTCGGTCTTGAGACGCTTCAGATCGCTGAAGCCGAGCAGAATCGAGTCGTTGCGGTAATTGCTGTTCTTGACGACGATGTTCATGCCGGGCCCTTCCGTTCACGCCGGTGACCCTATCCTCCAAAGCGCGTGCACGCAATGCTGCGGGTGCTCTTGACACCACGGCGGGTGCCACGGAAGATTGCCTTTCACAGTCTGGCAACCCTCCCATGCATGGCCTCATCGACAGACCGGCTATCTTTCCGAGCCTCGAAGGACGCGGCGTTTTCATAACGGGCGGTGGCAGCGGTATAGGCGAAAGCCTGGTCGAACATTTCTGCGCGCAAGGGGCGAAGGTCACTTTCGTCGACATCGCGCGGGACGCCTCCCAGGCGCTGGTCGAGCGACTGAAAACGGTGGGCCATGCGCCCCGCTACATCGCCTGCGATCTCCGCGATATCGAGGCGCTGCGCCGGGCCGTGGTGGACGCCTGCAGCGTCAACGGCCCGATCCGTGTACTGATCAATAACGCCGGCAACGACGATCGCCACAAGACCGCGGATGTTACCGTTGATTACTGGGACGCGCGCATGGAGATCAATCTCCGGCATCAGTTTTTCGCAGCGCAGGCCGTGCGTCCCATCATGCGCGACGCCGGCGGCGGTTCGATTGTCAATTTCGGTTCGATCACCTGGCTGGTGGGAGACCCCGATTGCCCGGCCTATGTGACCGCCAAGGCGGCGATCGCCGGATTGACGCGGGCCCTGGCACGTGAGCTCGGTCCCGAGAAAATCCGGGTCAACTGCGTCCTGCCGGGCTGGGTGATGACCGAAAGGCAGCAGAAATTGTGGCTCGATGACGCGGGCGAAAGACAGATCGCCGAGCGCCAATGTCTTGCCGAAAAACTCTATCCCCCCGATATCGCCCGCATGGTACTCTTTCTCGCCGCCGACGACAGCCGCATGTGCACGTCGCAGAATTTCATCGTGGACGGCGGGTGGGTTTGAGTTGGGACAAAAGAAATCACAGGGAGTACGAGAATGACAGCGAAACTGACACGGCGCACGGCACTTGGGCTGGCGCTCGCCGCCCCCGCCATCTTGCGCACCAGCCGGGCCTACGCGGCCAAGGAACTGCGGGTGATGGCCTGGCAGGGCTATGCCGACGACGATTGGGTCAAGGAATTCGAGGAGCAGACCGGCGCCAAGGCAAAGGTGGTCTTCATCGGCACCGACGATGAAATCTGGGCTAAGATCAAGGGCAGCGAGGGCAAGGATTTCGACATCTTCGCGGTCAATACCGCGCAGCTCCAGCGCTATATCGACGGCGGCCTGACGACGCCCCACGACCTTTCCAAGCTGCCTAACCAGAAGGAGGTCCTGCCTCGCTTCCGCGACCTCGCCACGGTGAAGGGGGTAATGCGCGACGGCAAGGCGCATGCGATCCCGTTCTGCTTCGACGCGATCGGCATCATCTATGACAAGGACAAGGTCAATCCGCCGCCCGACAGCTTCGAAATCTTCTGGGATGAAAAATACAAAGGCAAGATTCTCGCCTACGACAATGGCGAGCACAATTTCTCCTTCACCGCGCTGACCATGGGAATTGCCGACCCGTTCCATCTCTCGGCGGAAGACATGGCGAAGATCAAGGACAAGCTTATCGCCATGAAGCGCAATGTGCTGAGCTTCTACACCACGCCCGACGAGGCCCTCCAGCTCTACAAAAGCAATGACGTAGCGCTGATCTGGGCCAACTATGGCCAGCAGCAGGTCAAGGCCATGAAAGATGCCGGCGCCAACATCGAGTATGTCAATCCAAAGGAAGGAGCGCTCGCCTGGCTCGACACCTGGGCGATGACCAATGGCGTGCAGGATGTCGATCTCGCCGAA
>JANLYR010000308.1:0-7838 GCA_031365765.1 Hyphomicrobiales bacterium
GAACATTTTGTCGTAGAGTTCGGGACTCG
This sequence comes from Hyphomicrobiales bacterium, assembly GCA_031365765.1. Classification (GTDB taxonomy): domain Bacteria; phylum Pseudomonadota; class Alphaproteobacteria; order Rhizobiales; family Aestuariivirgaceae; genus Aestuariivirga. The sequence continues at coordinate 30 of JANLYR010000308.1, forward strand.
TATCCCAGATTGTTCCGCGATCGGTGATGGCAGCGGCGTTGACCAGCGCATCGAGCCGCCCGAACTCCTTGTCACAGGCGGCGACGAGCTTCCGCACGTCCTCGAGTTTCGACAGATCGGCCTCGACATAAATCGTCTTGACGCCCTTCTTTTCGAGATCGGATTTTACGCGGGCGCCGTTCTTTGCATTGCGGCCGGCGATCACCATTCCCTTGACGCCGCGATCGGCGAACAAATGTGCTATGGTTTCGCCGAGCCCCTGCGTCGAGCCGGTGACGACGGCGATCTTGCCGTCCATGGACAGTTTGGAAAGAGAGTCGGTCTGCATCAGTTCACCTTTACCGTGTTGCCGGTCTTTTTCGATTCCGCCGCCGCGTCGGCGAGTTTCTGCGCCTGCAGACCGTCGAAGCCGTTGGGCCGCGCCGAGACGCCCCTGGCGATGCCATCGATGAAGGCGTTCACTTCGTTGGCATAGGCCTGGCCATAGCGTTCGGTGAAGAAGTTGAGAATGGGATCGCCGCTGAAGCCATCCGCATTGGCGAATTCCACCGTGGTGTTGTGCACGTTGCCGGCGCGCAGCATGCCCTTCGCGCCGTGCACTTCCAAACGCTGGTCGTAGCCGTAAGTGGCGCGGCGCGAATTGGTGATGACGCAGATCCTGCCGCTCGCCGTCTGCATGTGCACGGCGGCGGTGTCGACGTCGCCCGCCTCGCCGATCGCGTGATCGACAAGCGCGGAGCCGAGCGCATGGACGCTGACGAATTCCTCGCCCACCAGAAAACGCGCGAGATCGAAATCGTGAATCATCATGTCGCGGTACAATCCGCCCGAGCCCTTGATGTAATCAGCCGGCGGCGGCGATGGATCGCGGCTGATGATGGTGACCAGTTCCACCTGGCCCACGTCGCCCTTCCGCACGCGCTTTTCGAGATTGGCGAAGTTCGGATCGAAGCGCCGGTTGAACCCGATCATCAGGTTCGTCTTGTTCTTCTCGACGATCTTCAGACAACTGACGATCCGTTCGACCGAGAGGCTCACTGGCTTCTCGCACAGCACCGCCTTGCCGGCGTTCGAGGCCGCCTCGATCAGGTCGGCATGGGTTCCGGTGGGCGTGGCGATCAAGATCGCATCGACATCCGTGGCCTTGATGATGTCCTCGACGGAGGCGACCCTGGCTCCGACTTCGCCGGCAAGATCGGCCGCCGCCCGCGGCAGCGCGTCGGCCAGATAGGCCACTTTCGCTGTCTTCGACGCGGCAATCGTGCGAGCGTGAACCTTGCCGATACGGCCCGCTCCCAGCACCCCAAATCTGATCATTTCCACCCTCCAAAAGTCGTGCCAGAATGTGCCGCGCCGGGGCGCAAAATGCGAGAGAAAAGTCGACAAAAGCGAGCCAAAAGTCGACAAAAAGCCGACAAAAAGCCGAGCTTTTGCAGAGCGGAAATCAAGTGGAAAACGCGTGTTTTTAACAGTATTCCACTTCAAAACACCAGGTGAAATGGAACAAACATTCTGATTTGACAGGTTTATGGAATTGTTGTTTCGTTCTGTCAAGACTGGAAGAGGATGGAGCACACCATGACAACGCTCGACGTGATCACCATCGGGCGGAGTTCGGTCGATCTCTACGGGCAGCAGATCGGGTCACGGCTGGAGGATGTCACGTCCTTCGCCAAATCGGTTGGCGGCTGTCCCTCGAACATCGCCATCGGCACGGCGCGGCTCGGTCTCAAATCGGCGGTTATCACGCGGGTGGGCGACGAGCAGATGGGGCGCTTCATCAAGGAGCAGATGGTGCGCGAAGGTGTCGACATTCGCGGAATCGTAACGGACCCGCAGCGGCTGACCTCGCTGGTTCTGCTGTCGGTCGAGAACGACCGAACGTTTCCGTTGATCTTCTATCGCGACAACTGCGCTGACTCGGCGCTCAACGAAGGCGATATCGACGAGAGCTTCGTCCGTTCGTCAGGCGCGGTTTTGGTGACCGGCACGCATTTCGCCACACCGAACACCGACCGGGCGCAGCGCAAGGCCATGGCGATTGCCCGGGCGAATGGCGGAAAAGTCGTGCTCGATATCGATTACCGGCCCAACCTCTGGGGGCTTGGCGGTCATGGCGCGGGTGAAGAACGCTACATCAAGTCCGATGCGGTTTCGGATCATCTGAAAACCATTCTTACCGACTGCGACCTGATCGTCGGCACGGAAGAGGAAGTGCATATCGCGGCGGGCGAGGAGGACACACTCGCAGCGTTGCGGGTGATCCGATCGCTGTCGAGAGCGGTGATCGTGCTGAAGCGCGGACCGATGGGATGCGTTGTCTATCCGGCAGATATTCCGGCGCGGCTGGAGGACGGCATTGTCGGCCAGGGCTTTCCCATTGAGGTTTACAATGTGCTGGGTGCTGGCGACGCCTTTCTGTCGGGGTTCCTGCGCGGCTGGCTCCGGGGCGAGCCGCATGAGACGAGTGCGACCTGGGCCAATGCCTGCGGGGCCTTCGCCGTATCGCGGCTTCTATGTTCGCCGGAAATTCCGACATGGGACGAATTGCAGTTTTTCCTGAAGCACGGCAGCGCGCACCGGGCGCTGCGGAATGACGAAGCCATAAACCATGTGCATTGGGTAACGACACGACGTCCGCAGCCCGCGCAGTTGCTGGCGCTGGCGATCGATCATCGCAAGCAACTCGAAGACATGGCGGACAAAGCAGGCGCACCGCGCGTGCGGATCGCGGCGTTCAAGCGGCTGGCGGTGGCGGCGATCGGCAAGGTAGCAGGTGGCAGGCCAGGGTTTGGAACGCTGCTGGACGACACGCATGGCCGCGACGCGATGTTCGATGCAGGCAAACTCGGACTGTGGACAGGGCGGCCGGTGGAATTGCCTGGGTCGCGTCCCCTGGCTTTCGAGTTCACGCAGGATGTGGGCGCGCGAATTGTGGAATGGCCGGTGACCCATACCGTCAAGTGCCTGGCGTTCTATCATCCCGACGATCCAGTCGAGCTTCGGCTTCAACAGGGCCAGAAGCTCCTGACGCTTTATCAAGCGGTGCGCAAAGTCGGCCGTGAACTGATGATCGAGATCATCGCCAGCAAGCATGGCACGCTCGACCCATCGACCGTGTCGCGAGCACTTGTTCAGCTCTATCAACTGGGCATCAAGCCCGACTGGTGGAAGCTTGAACCGCAGGCTTCCCCCGATGCCTGGCGCGCCGTGAGCGACTGCATCGCCGAGCATGACGCATGGTGCCGGGGGGTGGTGGTGCTTGGTCTCGAAGCGCCGGAGACGGAACTACAAAAATCATTCGAGGCGGCTGCCGGGCACAGCATCGTCAAAGGGTTTGCCGTGGGGCGCACCATCTTCAGCGGCACGGCTGAAGCCTGGCTCGGCGGGCGCATGAACGACGATCAGGCAATGAGCGAGATGGCGGAACGGTTTGGCAATCTGGTTGGCTTGTGGGACAAGGTGCGGAATCCACCTGGCCTGAAACGCTGAACAGGGAACGAGACCATGTCAAAGCTGTTAATCAAACCGGCGCGCGGCGATGGGCGGATCGTGCATGTCACGCCGCACAATGCAGGCTGGACCTATGTCGGCTTCGATGTGTGGAAGCTCGGCGCCGGTGGCGTAGCGCAGGGTGGCGCGAAGGACCGCGAAGTCTGTCTGGTATTCATTTCCGGCACGGGCCGCGTGCGCGCCGGGAGCGATGACCTGGGACGGATCGGCGAACGGATGTCGCCCTTCGCGGGCAAACCGTGGTCGGTCTATGTGCCCGCCGGAGTGGATTGGGAGGTGAGAGCCGAGACCGCCGTGACGCTGGCGGTGTGCAGTTCGCCGGGGACGGGTGCCTTGCCGGCGCGGGTGATCGGGCCAGAGGGTCTGGCCCAGGAGACGCGTGGCAAGGGAAGCAATGTGCGCCATGTCACCAACATCATTCCGGAATGGGAGCCGGCGGAAACGCTGTTGGTTGTCGAAGTCATCACGCCCGCCGGCAATACGTCTTCCTATCCGCCGCACAAGCACGACCAGGACAATTATCCGCATGAAACGCTGCTGGAGGAAACCTATTATCACCGGCTCAACCCGCCGCAGGGGTTCGCGTTCCAGCGCGTCTATACCGACGACCGATCGCTCGACGAGGCAATGGCAATCGAGGACGGCGACGTGACACTGGTGCCGCGCGGCTATCACCCTTGCGCCACCACGCATGGCTATGACCTGTATTACCTCAATGTGATGGCGGGACCGAAGCGCATGTGGAAATTTTTCAACGCGCCAGAGCATGCCTGGATGCTGGCGTAGGGAAGGAAAGCAATATCACCAACGGCCAGAATACTTGATCCGACTCCCCCAAACTCGTCATCCCGGTGCAAGCCGGGACCCATCGTTGCGACTTACAAAAAACATCGACCGAATACTTGCCGAACCATGGGTCCCGGCTTGCGCCGGGATGACAGAACAGAGGGTGGGGAGAAGCGACTTTTTATGACTTCTTCTTCTTGCCCGGCTTGTCGCGGCGGACCGGGGGCTGGACGGCGGGGGCGTCGGCGGATTTCAAGTCACCGGCCTGCACGCCATAGGTCTTGAAGCGGGCGAGTACGGTCGACATCTGGCTGTCGTCGAGGATAATGGGCTTGCCCGCAAGGCAGGCGGCCCAATACTGGTGACAAAGATGCTCGATTTCGCCGGCGCGCCACAGGGCCTTGGCAAGATCGTTGCCGAAAGCGATCTGGCCGTGATTGGCAAGCAGGCAGGCGCTGCGGCCCTCAAGTGCCCTGAGCATCGTGTCGGAGAGCGCTTGCGTGCCGAACTCGGCGTAGTCGGAGACGCGCAGCGTCGAGCCGCCGGCGACGCCGATCATGTAATGAAATGCGGGAATGTCGCGGCGCAGGCAGGCGAGTGCGGTGGCATAGATCGAATGGGTATGGACGATGGCCGTCGCCTCGGGCCTCGCATTGAAGATGTCCATGTGCATGCGCCATTCGGAGGACGGCAGATAATCGCCGATATAGCCGCCGCGCAGATCCATCTCGACAACATGCTCGGGCTTCATCCGGTGATAGGGAATGCCGGAGGCGGTGACGAGGAAGCCCTCATCCGTCCGTACACTGACATTTCCCGACGTACCCTGGTTGATGCCTTCTTCGTTCATCTGGAGGCAGGTGGCGATAACCTCCTTACGGAGATCGCGGTATTTCATCTTTGACATGGAAACTCCGGGGTTCAGCTGCGGCGGAACCTAACGCCGGGCGGGGCTTTCGTCCATACGGCTTGCGCGGGCGGGTCGAATTGCGCAGAGTCGGGTGGTTTCGGGGAGGGGTAATGTCTGTCGAGTCCGTGCGCGGGATTGCCGTTGTCGATGCCGGGGCCACCAATACGAAGGTCATGCTGTTCTCGGCCCAGGGCGAGCCCGTGGCCGAGCGCAAGATCGCCAGCCGCCATGTCGAGGGACCGCCCTATCCTCACATCGATCCGGAACCGATGGTGGCAATCTGCCGCAGCGCGCTGCCAGAGCTTGACCAGATCCTTCCCATCGACGCCGTGGTGCCGTGCGCTCATGGGGCCGCCCTGGCGACGCTTGCGGGCGACGGTTCCCTGGCGATGCCGGTTGTCGATTATACCGCCGAACCGCCGCGCGCCATCATCGAAGGCTACAAGAAAATCCAGCCGCCCTTCGCGGAAGTGTTCTGCCCGCTGCTCCCCATGGCGATCACCCATGCCTTGCAGCTCTATTGGCAGGAAATGGCGTTTCCCAAAGCGTTCGGGCGGATTGCGACCGTCATCCCCTATATCCAGTATGTGGGCTTCCGGCTGAGCGGGCGGGCGGTGACCGAAATCACCTCCATGTCGTGCCAGACGCAATTGCTCAATATCGCCCATGGCGGATATTCCTCGCTGGTCCATGCGCGCGGATGGGAGAGGTTTTTTCCGCCGATGGTCAAAGCCTGGGAGGAAATCGGCGGACTGAAGCCAGAGTTTCGCGGAGATTCGTTTCGCGGCCGGGGGCGGGTTCTGGGTGGCATTCATGATTCAACCGCCAACTATGTCCGCTATCTGGCCTCGGGGCTCAGCCGGTTCACACTGCTGTCGACCGGCACGTGGAGCATCAGCTTCGATACATCGACCACGGTGGACCAGCTTCAGGAGGATCGCGATACCTCGACAAATACCGACATTTTCGGGCGTCAGGTGGCAACAAGCCGGTTTTTCGGCGGGCGGGAGTTTGAATTGCTGGCGGGCGAGGCGGCAATGACGCCGCCACGGATGGCGGATGTGCAGGCGCTGGTGCGGCGGGGCACAATGGCGCTGCCGTCTTTCAGCGGATCGAGCGGACCGGTGCCGGGCACGGGCGGCAAGGGGCGGATCGTGGGCGAACCCATCATTGGCAATGAGGAGCGTGTTGCCCTGGCGGCGCTCTACTGCGCGCTGATGGTCTCCGAGCAACTGGACGCGGTCAGTTCCAGGCACGATGTGATCGTCGATGGGCCGTTTGCCAAGAACGCGGTGTTCCTCGCGGTGCTGGCGGCCCTGCAGCCGGGGCAGCGCGTGCTGGCCTCCGACCTCCGTGACGGCACGGCGGCAGGTGCGGCGTTCCTGGCGATGATGGTGGACGGCAGGCTTCCACAGGTGGCGCTCAAGGTGACGGCGGTGACGGCGGCGGAAATCGACGGCCTCCTGGCCTATCGCGATGTGTGGAGGAAGAGAGCCTATGCGAATATCGGCTAGCGGGCAGGGCTGGGCACCGGCGTGTTGGCCGCCAGGCGCAATGGACAATTTCCCCTCCGGGCCCTACTGAAATGCGATGAAAATGCGGTCCCCCGATAAGTCGCCGCCGGTTTCGGCGCCGGACTATGGACGCCAGCTGCGGGGACTGGGCTTCAACCTGCTGGTCCGCGATGTCGGCCGCGCGGTGCGGTTTGCCACCGATGTTCTGGGCGCCACGAGCTTCTACGACGACGCCGATTTTGCCGCGATGCGCCTCAATGGCGGCGACTTCATGTTTCATGCCGATCATACCTACCGCGATCATCCGCTGTCGGGCGTGGTGGCGGGCGTCGAGGCGCGCGGTGCTGGAGTGGAGCTGCGGATTTACGGCTGCGACCCGGACGAGGCCGAGCGCCGGGCGAGGGATGGCGGCTGGACGGTCCTGGCGGGTTCGCTCGACAAGCCGCACGGACTGCGCGAATGCGTGATCGTCGATGACGAGGGCTATGTCTGGGTGCCGGGGGTTGCAAGCAAGGACTAAGCTCGGCGCCTGAGCCTTGCGCACGGTGCAGGCGCTCTCTAGTTTGCCGGGCAATCTCTCGCATTCAAAGGGTGGGCCGCATGGTCAAGGAAATCGGGCATTTCATCGGCGGCAAGGTGGTTCGGGGAACCTCGGGGCGCTTTGCCGATGTGTTCAACCCCAATACCGGCGAGGTTTCGGCGCGCGTGGCGCTGGCTTCCAGCGAGGAACTTCGTGCCGCCGTCGAGAATGCCAAGGCGGCGCAACCGGCGTGGGCGGCGAAAAACCCGCAGGCGCGGGGCCGGGTGATGATGAAGTTTCTTGATCTCGCCGCCGCGCATCGCGAGGAACTGGCGGCGCTGATCTCGATGGAACACGGCAAGACCATTCCCGACGCCCTGGGCGATCTGCAGCGCGGCGTCGAGGTGGCGGAGTTCGCCTGCGGCATCGCGCATTTACTGAAGGGCGAATATACCGATGGCGCCGGACCCGGCATCGACATGTATTCGATGCGCCAGCCCCTGGGCGTCGTTGCCGGAATTACACCATTTAATTTTCCGGCGATGATCCCCTTGTGGAAATGCGCC
>JANLYR010000310.1:0-2054 GCA_031365765.1 Hyphomicrobiales bacterium
GATTTTCGAGGGCGAGCTGGCGGCGCGGCAGCGGGTAGCTCAGCGGTATGCCAAGGGATTGGCGGACATCGTCACTGTCCCGGTAGTTGCTTCGGGCTCACAATCGGCCTGGGCTCAATACACCATCCGTGTGCCAGCGAACCGGCGCACCGACGCGGTAAAAACGCTGCACGCAGATGGTGTGCCGACGAACATCTATTATCCACGTCCACTTCACCACCAGGCGGCCTACCGCCATTTCCCGATATCGGGCAATGGCTTGCCGGTGTCGGAGCAATTGTCGCAGGAGGTGCTGAGCCTGCCGATGCATCCTTATCTGGGGGCGGATGATCAGGATTGGATCATCGCGTGTGTGCGGCGTAGGGCGCAATAGGCCTCTGGGCCGTATTGCGCCACCGGAGCCCGCCGTTGACCCCTGCGGCGCAATACGGCGCGAAGAAAGAGCTGATATTGCGCCCTACAGTTTGCCTGCGAACGCATCCAGGAACAGTTGCTTGGCGTTGGCCTGCGTCAGTGGAATTGGATTCGTCCCCGCCGTCGGATCGACGATGGCCATCCTGGCGATCAAATCCGCCTTCGAGGTATCGGGCACGCCCAGCTCTTTCAACGTATGCGGAGCGCCGATTTCCTTGCGCAGGGCAAGAACCCAATTCTGGAACCCGTCGAATCCGCCCTTGATGCCCAGCACTTGCGCCAGATACTCGATTTTTTCCGTGATCGCCGACCGGTTCATCACCAGCACATAAGGCATGTACACCGCGTTCGTCATGCCGTGATGCGTGCCATACAGCGACCCCACCGGATGCGACAGCGAGTGGATCGCGCCCAGACCCTTCTGGAACGCCACCGCCCCCATGGCGGCCGCGCTCATCATGTTCCCTCGCGCGTCAATGTCTTTGCCGTTGGCGACGGCGCGCGCGAGATTATCTTTGACCAGACGAATGCCCTCTACGGCGATGCCTGCCGACATCGGATGATAGGTAGGCGCACAAAAAGCCTCCAGACAATGCGCCAGCGCATCCATGCCGGTGCCCATGGTCAGCTTGGGCGGCAGGCCCACCGTCAGTTCCGGATCGCAGATGGTCACCACGGGAAGCATCTTTGGATGGAAAATGATCTTCTTCTCGTGCGTGTCTTCCTTGGTGATGACGCCCGCGCGCCCGACTTCCGAGCCCGTGCCCGCCGTGGTCGGCACCGCGATCACCGGGGCGATGCCGGCGGCATTGGCGCGCGTATACCAGTCGCCCACGTCCTCGAAGTCCCAGATCGGCCGCGTCTGGCCGCTCATGAAGGCGATGCACTTGCCGCAATCCAGCGCCGAGCCGCCGCCAATAGCGATCACGCTGTCATGCCCGCCGGCTTTGTAGACCTTCAACCCGGCAGCGAGATTGGACTCGGTCGGGTTGGCCAGCACCTCGCCCCAGACGCCGGCGTCGATGCCGGCCTTCTTCAGGATGGCCTCGGCCTGCTCGATGACCGGAAACTTCATCAGGCCGGGATCGGTGACAATCAGCGGCGTCTTGAAACCGGCCCCCTTGGCAGCCTCGCCCAGCTCCTCGATGCGGCCGGGGCCGAAGAGGACGCGGGTGGGATAGGACCAGTTGGTTTTGGTGGGTTTGGAGGACATGGGGTGGGGCCTTTCAATGCGAGGTTGCGAATTGCGAGTTGCGAATTGGGGCAGGGGCGGGACTAGCGGCCGGGGCTTCCCAACTCGCAACTCGCAATTCGCAGACAACTCAAGTCTTCTGCTTCAAATGAAAACTCTTCACCCGCGTCACCGCATCGAAGCCGAACTTCGACAGCGTCACGCCGCGGCCGGTCTCTTTCACGCCGGTCCAGGCGAGGGCGGGATCGAGATAGTCGCAGCGGTTCATATAGACCGTGCCCGTCTCGATCTGGTCGCCCAGGGTTTCGGCCATGGCCGCGTCAGAAGTCCAGATCGAGGCGGTGAGGCCCAAGTTGCTGTCGTTCATCAGGCGCACCGCCTCGGCGTCGTTGGCGACTGGCATGATGCCGATGACGGGGCCAAAACTCTCCTCGCGCATCACGGCCAT
>JANLYR010000314.1:0-9255 GCA_031365765.1 Hyphomicrobiales bacterium
GTTGGGGCGATACTGGCGACTTCAATGAATTCATTTACATTCTCAAATGGGCTAAATGTGATAAAACGTTCGAGCTTCTCTCGAGCGCAGGTGCCCGTGGCGACGAGCGCTTTGATAGAGACCAATACTTGTTCAATTCTATAAGCTTCCTGATGCTGCTTTTCATTTTCCTCTTCCAAATTTTTAAACAAATTTTGAATAATAACTGGCTCTTCAAGCTGAGATTGGGGCCATGTTCGCCAGAGTGAGTAAAGGGCAGTTTCTTCTTTGGTTCGAGAAAAGACTTTCGCAGTTTTTTGGATAGCAATTCTATGCGCGAGAGATTTCAGTTGCCGCTGAACTGATGATTTCGTGCCAGTACGAAAGCCAGCGATAGACGGAAGGTTCTTGGCAATCACCTTTTGTTGATGAGGCGGAATTTCATTTATGAATTCGGTTATTGCCTCTTCTCCAAGACGTGCGATACGTCCCAGTGCATTTGGGAGATATGTAGGACGGCCCTTCATGAAGTTCTTCTCACACTCTTAAGTTTTGGTAACTTCTTCTGTAAAAAATTCCTATAAGCGACTAAATGCGGTCGTGGGAGACTAGCGCAAAATATCTCAACTAAATCAGTATCCGGGGACAGATGGAGTGAGCGCTTGCATGTGTCAGACGAAATGCCATTTGCGCGGCAATACCAAATGATGCGCCTTCTTGTGTCGGATAAGAGGGGAGTGTGAACGGTGGCGTCCCGAATTCTGGCAAGGGCCACATATTGGCCAAATACCCCGAAGGTCATCCGGAAATCACTGTTTACATCGGCAATCATGTTTGAAATTAAAGTCAGCTGCAGTAATGATGGGGACCAAGAATTTCCGTATTGTGATCCATCGGACACCTGATGAAGTGTTAAGGCTACCTGCCATTGGCCTCTCTTAAGACGCTGATCCAGCGATCCAACGACGTCACGGGGTATGGAAATTTCAATCAACTCAGCATCGCCCCGCCTTATGCGGTCTAATGCTTGCCGAGCTTCAATTCTGTGAAAAAGATACACTTGTTCACTGTCATCTTTTGCCTCGCGAACGCGCAATACTATTGCGGGGAGCGTAAGGACTATGTCAGAGACTGGTGGTGAGATAATGCTCGGTAAGTGCTTTGAACCCCATTGTAGATTGAGCGGACTTCGAACATCAAGCGCGTCTCGCAAAATTTGAAGCATTTGGCTCCGGCGAAATTCAACCGAAACTTGATTGTTAGTGACCGTTGCGGTGAGCTTCGAACACTCTCCCTCGCCCTCGTCGGTATTCACAAATCCGATTATATTAAAATTAGATTCAGACACCAAGATATTACCATCGAGATCAATTTCAATCGGCGGTGGATACAATATCCCCCATTGTCGCCGTCCTTGTTGAATTCGCATTTTCATAGAGGCTTCTAGCCAGTCCGCTACCTCTTTAATGGGAAACGGCGGAAGTGTGATTAATGCCGCTTTCCACCCTTCATACGGCGCCAATACCCGCGCATTCAGCACTTTAGGAATTGCAAAATCAACCTGTTTCCAAAGGATGTAGTAACCGTCTCCCCACACGAGGCTAGAAGTCTGTGGTTTTGCCTCGGCTGCACTTGCAGCAAATGCCTGCACGTTGTCTCCTGCGAACCCGTCTAAGCGTTCTAAAACAACATCACGGTAATCATGATCAACTTCATCGCTAACCCAATCGGCACCAAAACCTGGTGAGTTGGGACTTACCTCAACATCCTGAGAACTGTGAATTAGCGAGAGAAGATTCAACTTTTTGCTAATTGAACCAAACCCTGTATGGACTCGCAGTTGCCCGACGGCCGTAAGAGATTTTGGGATAGTTAGAATCAAACGCCATTGCCTCAAAATTCCGCGGGCGACGTCAGTGAGAGCCTCTACGCGCAAGCTTAGAGCCAGAGGATCAATGCGGGCAAGTTGGCCACCAACTTCGTTCGCATTATTCTCGATCTCAGGGATCAACGGATTTCCGATCACTAATCCGGGATGATAATTTTCGCAATTGAGATCTGCGCGCCCGGACCGATGGGCAAAATGCCATATGCGTATGATGCCCCCCCTTACAAAGACGGGTTCGCCGCATGTCGGACAAGAATAATTTCGGCCCTTAATTGCTTGGCTTGGTGTTATTTCTGTGCCGGATCGTTTGTCCATTGCAAACTGCATGTACCGTCACCGCTTCGAAATTAGGGAGCGTGCTTTGATATCTGCGTTTAGGCCTACCGACTGGCGGGACGACAGGAGTTTCTCAAAGTCGCTGACTTTCCAGTCCCGGTAGTCTGGGACGCGCTCGGCTCGACCGACAAGCCAGCGCTCCCGGGCCAACGTGCCCACTTCCTCGACCGACTTCAAACCCTGATACACTGCTTTGATAGACTCTCCACGCAGCACCTTACTCGCGTTAATAGCAACATCACAGACAAAGACTTCGCGTTTAATTCCATGTCTCAGCATATCTGCATCAAAACCTAGCGCATCAAGAGCTACACGAATTGTGCGCAAACGCCAATTTGGGCCTTGGCCGAACTCATGTCCATCGACGTATTTGTGTTCCGCGTCCCGTAGATAGTCCCTCATGCTAGAAAATACAGAATCGGGCATGTGAAAATGTCCCCAACCACCTGTAAACCCAATTGAAGAGAAGTATTCGTGGTCTTGAAGTTTGAGACGATTGTAAACCGAAGAGCGCCCAAGAGATGAACTCGTTGTGACCATAACAAGTTGGGCATTCTTCTTCTTCTTGGAGATGATGCCCCGGGTACTGGAATACTTCTTGGCGAAGTCGTCGCGAACCTCACGTGTCCGAATTAGGCATGAGACAAGCTTTCCTCCTAGCAGCTGGTTGTAGGGTGGAAGCGCTCCAAGAACATATGCGTCCATAAGATTGACCAATCGTTTTTCTCGATCCCTGACATTCCAGCCTATCAAGTCGTCTCTGGTTTTGAGGTTGAATACGGGATCACCTAGGGCTATCACGCCCATGAGCTTTGAGTTTTGCGTATCCCAGACAAGATAACGCAGCCGCCGTCCGTATCCGGAGGATACCGGAACGGACCATGAGAGAGTTGCCAGCCTAAATAGATTCGATTGCCAAGTATCCGCATCAATCAATTCGAGCCGTGGCGTTACTCGACAAGGATCAACGTCAGTTCCATTAGCGAAATACTGGCGGATGTCTTTGAAATGATCCTTTATGAACTCAGCTTGCCCTAAGACGCGATCGCGGCGCTGGATTCGGTGCAGAACCCGGATGCTTTCCTTGGATGATGATGGGGCGACCAGATGGCCGGATGCATCCTTGCTAAATCCTAAGCGCCTCAGATGTGCGCGCACTTTTCGTTTTAGATTTGCTTCTGGGGAGAATGCGGGAATAGCGCGTACCATGGGTGTGTGCCGTCATTTCAAAAGGACTGTCCTGCTCCGGGGAACCGTCACTGGCCAAGGGTAGCGTACTCCGCGATTGATTAATTGCATATAGGCTTCTGAACAGCCAATTGTCTCGCAGTTAATTTGCAATAATTTGGCTAAATGATATATCGACCTCCTCCGCGAATGCTGACTTTGTACATACTTTCCGGTGCGCTGCATGGATACACGGATCCCTGCGTTAAATTTGTTGACGTAATTCAAACCTGTCAGGACGCCGGATGGTAGAATTAAACATTATCATACACGGCACGATTGGCATCTTATTCCACTTGCCACTAAATTCCCTGCGTTAAGGCTTAATAGGCCTTTCCCAACCTCGTCAATTTGTCCGGTCCGGATGTTCCTAAGCTGGCTCGCGACATTTTGGCCAAGCCCAGAGTTGTGAGTCCCATACAATACTACAATCCTCATCCAGAACCACTCTTCGGCTTCTGTGGGCTTCCACAGAGAAAGCCGCGCATCTATAATATGTAGTTGCCATCTGCATCAACCACCTGGCGCATTTCAATTCTCTTTTATTAGAATATGTGAGATGTTTGGCTGCCACGATTGCCGTATCAATGTACTTCGCCGGTTGCTTCAGCGACAGTTTCTTCAATCGTAGGGTCGGAAGGCGGTGAAAGTAATAAAGCCGGTGCATGGAAGGCCACAACACGCCACGCAGTGCGGCCGTCGGCCTCGGCCTTGTGAAACTGGAGGCCGCGAACGATCCGGTTGGCATGTTTTTTCAACACCCAGCCCAGCTTCGAACGATTGATCTCGCCGCGTTCTTCCACCGGAAATTCGCGCATGGCATCGAGCAGACTGCTACGGGCGGATATAGCCCAGTCAACTGCCTTGCGCACAGTCGTCGGCGTCGAGCCAAATATGGCATACCATTCGGTCATTAGACCTCCGAGGGCATCGCCATCAGGATCGTGGCGAATTTGCTCAAATAAAGCCGTGGCCGGATCGGGGTACCCCAGCCAAATCAGCGGATAGCGGCAATAGTCCGACCACGCGCCACCGAAGGTGACAATGCTGTCGGCCGCAGCGCGAGGTGAGCCTGCCCTGCGCCATGCCTGTATGATTGTCAGGACCGCCGTCACGTAGACAGCACGTTTCTGCCGTACCCTTTCGACCGGAGAGCCTTGATAAGACATCGTGGCCGGTGTGGCGCAACGCGGGTCGATATGGATCGTCAGCACGCGCCGCAGCAGATCGCGTATCGGGCCGACGTTGTTCCCGGACCCTAGAAATAGGGCGCGGGTGCTGACTGTTGCCGTCTTGCTGACGCCGAGAATCCGGTCAGTGATGTACTCTGCCGTCAACATGCGCTTGATGGTGCCGTGGGGTATCCAATCGGTGTCCATGTCATCAAACTCAATCACCGCGGGGCTGGTCAGCAGCAGCGATAGAACGACCTTAGTGGCTTCCTCCGAGGTCGTCGGATAGCTTACCTTGGCGTTCCCGCCAGGTCCGGCAAAGGCGCCAATCAGTTCGCACAGATAGGTTTTGCCGCTTCCCATTACGGGTGCGCGCACGTGAAACCCCGGTGCATGCGGCAACGTTGGGCGCACTACGGCGGTAAACATCGCTGACAGAGCGGCCGCCTTGTCGGTGTCACCCACGAAGCGAAACTCGGAGAGCAAGTCCTTTAATTCGTCCAAGGCCGCGCGTGCGGCGTCGGGCGTGGGATCCGGGATCATGAATTGGCGCGCATCGAACACACCAAAACGCTGTGTGGTTTTGTCATATCCCGCCTGCGTGATCAGTTCCCCGTCCACCTCGCGGAAATAGGGTTGTCGGACCACGCCGGCCAGCGGCGGCAGGTAGCGAAAACTCTGTGCATCGTAAAGAATTCCAGCGTGTCGTGCAGGTGGATCGCAGCGCACCCAGTCCTGCGCTCGCCCGTCAAATTTTTCCCAGGTCGCTGCGACCGACAGTTCTCGCGTCAGCGCTGGTAAACTGGTGGGCACAATTGACGGATCACCGGACGTGGGATCAGTGGATACCGATACAATCAGACCGCCCGCTTGATAATGCTGTCCACGGTTTGCCAGCTCTTTTTCGGCTGCATCCACCACCCGATCCAAATCGCCTGCTACGACACGAATGAGCGGCTTGTGCCGGGCCTCAGTCCTTGGAATACCGAGGACGTTGAGCAAGGCGCCAATGTGGTATTTATCGCGGTGGGAGTGCTGGCAGCAAAAACCCCCCAGCGGATATCCCTCGTCAGGTTCAAAATACGCGGCACCCGTGTCCAGTTCGTCGGTATGTTCTTGCACCCACGGACAAGTCACGTCGTGTTTGCCCGACCCAAGAGGGGTTTTGTAAAGCCCCCGCGTTTTCAGCGCCGCAACGACGGGATTCTCCGCCGCTTTAGGCGTCAGAACTTCTTCTTCGTCTCGACGTAGTCCCTCTGATAGATTGTGCGAGGCGGTGGACTTTGCGGTTTTCTTCGGCCTACCAGCTGGCGCCAGTTCCAACTGCAGCTGATCCTCAATTTCCTGTGACGTGTGGCGCCTTTCAGGCCGCCATTCGATCAGGCGACACTGAAAGGGCATACCTGTTTCATCGGCATATTTGGGCTTGCCGTTGATGGCCACAGGTAGGCGGGCCCAGCGGCTCAAAGGACCGGTCGACCCTGCATCGCACAGATCCGCTTCAATCACAGCATTGAGCAAGCGAATGGCATATGCGCCGTTGATGAGGGGTTCATCAAGTATGATGCCGCCTTGATAATTGCCGGGACTGGTTTCAATGAGCCACGACAACTCAAAACCGTCCAGTCGATCCAGCGGAACCTTCGATCCCAGATCATCCAGCATCAGGAAATGGCAAGCCGCAAACTGGGCTTTGCGCGCCTTGAACGAGCCGTCATCACCGGGATAGAAACTCGAACAGCTGATGTAGTTATTGGTCACAGCGGTTAAGCTGTTCGCTGTGAGGTCTGCGCGACTGGCGGGCCATCCCCCCAAACCGGGGTCGCCGCTCTTTGACGAGACGGCCACAAAGGCACCTTCCGGCAGGTGCGGAAACACTGCCGCTACAAACTCGGCATTCGTGACCTGAAACTCACCGCCTTCCCCTGCTTTACCGGTTTGCACCGGTTCGTTTGGGAAATCTGTCAATAAATTGGAGGGCAGGGATGTAGCCCGCTCGTCATCGGATGGAAGAGTCGTGTTGACTGCGGTCAAGCTTGGAGCAGTGGTTACATCTTCATTTGCAGCTAGGTCGCCATGAACCGCGGCCAGCTGCGCACCATCCAGCTTGATATCTGTTGTGAACTCCATCATGGGATCCTCACCGGGAATTGTTCCAGTTCCCATGTCTTGCGGTTCGCTTTTCCCCGCTTCGTCTTTGGGAAAGGCCGCCTCCAGATTCTTCGTGTCCTTGCCGAGAGTGATTTTTGTGTCGGATGGAACTATATTATCCATAACAAATGACCTTTTAGTCAGGGATTTTTTGTTGATCCCAAAATAGGGCGCTGCCCTTGGCGCGTTATTTTTTGTTCTAGCAATGCGCGCTTGCGTTATTTGCATTTTGAGCAAACGACTTCATCTTTTTTGACCGCGATTCATTCTTCAACTTGCCGATCACATTTCTCAGCCGTCTTGACCGGCACAAATGCGAGGATCGGTTTGCTGTTGCGCTTCTTGGCCCAGGCATCCAGCAGGGCACAAGGATAACGCACTTCGCGCTGACTGGGTTTTATGAACTCGGGGCCGCCACCAAAACACCGCAGATCGGCCAAACGCTGCTGGCCGAGCGTTATCTTGTGTTGGGAGAAGAGGCGCTGTCTTGCTTCATCAATGAGTAGCAGCGCACCGTGCTGTTGGGGATCATATATGATGGTCATGGGCCACCTCCAAATTGGAACTTGGCCAATATTAATCAGCTGCTTTATTCTTTGTTAGGGTGGATAATTCACGCCCGCAATTTTTTCTCTCCAACGTCGCCTGCCCTCCGCCATTCGGAGCAGTTCCGCTACCCGCGACCGTACTCCATCAGGAGAGATATTCATGTTCAGATTTTCTGCGATCTCAGTAGCAATTTTCATGCACGCTTTGCTGTATCCCAGGGGAATATGTTCTTTCCACAATTCAGCCAGCAGCGCCTCATCAAATTCTGGATCAGGCGGCCGTCCGCGACCCATCCTGTCGCGTTCAGCATGTTTTACCGCGATAACACCTCCATAGCGTCCCTCGCTGTCGACTTCGATAGAAGTAACAACGCATTTGTGGAAACTCATCGCTGTTCTCCAAGCCTTATCACCTGCGCCGTCGCGGGGAATATCGCGTTCTCCCAAATATCCATCGCCCGGCGCTTTGCCTGACGGAGTTCAGCACGCTGATAGACCGCCTTCATGCCTCCACGGCTTTCGGACGCTACATGGTTTAGCAAGGCGTCGGCTACAGCGAAATCTACGCCACGTTCTGCCATTGTGCTAACCATCGACCTACGGAAATCATGCAGGCGAAAGGCGATACCCGTCACCGTTCGGAGAACCGCCTGCAGGTCGCTAAGGTTGGCATCCATTCGACCATGCCCTCTCACACCGCGTAGCACCAAGCCCTGGTCTGCCTCTTCATCGGCTTTCCAACGGCTCCGAAGGAGCGCAAGCGCGTTTGCGCCCAATGGCACCGTATGCGCCTTGCTGGTTTTGTTTTTCGCCCCTGGCTGCTTCCATTCGCCAGCTTCGAAATCCAAATCTTCCCAGCTCATTGCGGCGACTTCCGCGCGTCTCTGACCAGTGAGCGCCGCAAGCCAAATGGCGTCTCGCTGCACCTGTTGCCACCGCCCACTTTCAAGTAACGTGTCAGCCGCGCAAAGGAGGGTGCTCACCTCCTCTGGGGAAGGAGTTCGATCCCGCGGTGCAGGTCGGGCAGGGGGATTGACCATCTCGGTCACCGCAGCCTGAATCAATCCCTCACGCCGCGCCCAGGTCATCAATCGCTTAATTGCGCCGTAAATATTGCGCCGGCTGGCCATTGGCGAAGCCGCGAGGACGGCTTCAACATGTTTGGCTGTAATATCGGCCAGCGCCACTTCTGGGAGGGTTTCTACGAGCCGAGCCAGCCAAACGCTGGCTTGCCTCACGCTCGATGCCGCGGGTTGTCGCCCACCGCGAGGTGATGGCGTTGTTTCAAAGTTGTC
Source organism: Hyphomicrobiales bacterium (assembly GCA_031365765.1). Classification (GTDB taxonomy): domain Bacteria; phylum Pseudomonadota; class Alphaproteobacteria; order Rhizobiales; family Aestuariivirgaceae; genus Aestuariivirga. The sequence goes on from JANLYR010000314.1 coordinate 8,597, forward strand.
GATGTATAGCCTAACGGACTCACGAACACTGATCCGCTTTGCGCGTTGCCTTGCTACTTCCTCGGCCGTGGCAACGACAGTTCGTTCCCGAATATCACGATCAATACCCTCCCGCGCATCAGCCAGAATCAACCGTGCACGCTCTCTCGCTGCGTCGGGTGCAAGTACGTGAACACTGCCTAACACGACCCGTCTTTTTACGCGCGATCCCTTGAGCCGGAAGTCCACGATATAGCTGGCTGCCCCACTCGAGTAATGACGCAATCCGAACCCTCCGAGATCGACGTCCCAATGGACTGTCGAAGTGGTAGAGGCAGCCCCCGACTGCAATAGCTTCGAAACTGTAGCCTTTGTTAGCCTTGTACTTCCCATACCAGCGCTCCTCGTCACCCATTAGTCACCCACGTCAAACGATTGTACCGAACCGTCAACGAATAACTAAGAACCAAAATTGAGGAAAAATAATGACTTAGAAATATCCTGGCTGAGTGAATAGCGCTATAAATGGCTTCCGTGAAAACAAGCAGTTTTCGCGGTAGCGTTGTTAATTGCGAAGGTAGGCGAACAGGGCGCCGATATCGCCATTGTTGCTGCGGATGACGCTGGTGAATTTCGAGCGAAGCTGCTGGGCTAGCCAGTAGGAAGAGACATTCACATCG
>JANLYR010000328.1:0-5698 GCA_031365765.1 Hyphomicrobiales bacterium
GAAGTGATGGGTGCGGTCAACTGCGTGGTGCTGCGCCACGGAAAATTCTTAGGCGAAAACACCGACGGCATGGGGTTTCTGCAGTCGCTGCGCAGTGTGGTCGATCCTAAAGGCAAAATAATCGTCATGTTCGGAGCGGGCGGGGCCGCGCGCGCCATCGGGGTGGAACTGGCTTTCGCAGGGGCAAAACGAATTATTGTGGTCAACCGCGACGAAAAGCGCGGACGGGTGCTGGTGGACCTGCTTAACACGAAAACAAAAATCAAGGCCGAACTCGAAACGTGGCGCGGGGCTTACAAAATTCCGTCAGATGCCGATATCGTGGTCAATGCCACGTCGATCGGGCTTTATCCTGATGTGGACGCAAGGCTGGACCTTGATGTCAAAACCTTGCGTCCCGGACTGGTTGTGGCCGACGTCATTCCCAATCCGCCGCGAACCCGGCTGATACGCGAAGCGGAAGCCAGGGGCTGCACGGTGCTGGACGGTTTGGGCATGATCGTCAATCAGGGGGTGATCGGGATAAAATATTGGACGGGCGTCGATGTCGAGGCGAAGATCATGCGGGCGAAACTTGAGGAATTGTTTGGAGGCACCGAGTAATGTCGACAGTGAAGCGTCCGACAGACCCCGAATCCGATCCTCGCGTGAAGGCGGTGTTCGACGACATCAGAGTCACGCGCAAATCAGACTTCGTCAACAATATCTGGCACTATCTTGCTTTCAATCCGGCGCTATTGGAGGAGACGTGGTTTGGCGTCAAAGCGGTGATGGCCACACCATCCGCTCTCGATCCGCTGACCAAGGAATTGATCTATATTGCCGTGTCGGTGACAAATTCCTGCCGCTACTGCGCGCACTCTCATATGGCCGCTGCCAGGGCCAAGGGCATGAGCGAAGACATGTATGCCGATCTTCTGCGCGTGGTGGCGACGGCGGGGCGGACCAACCAGTTGCTGAATGCAATGCAGATCCCGGTCGATGAGGCTTTCGAGGCCGATTTATGAGATCGGACCTTTGCGACAGACTGGGCATCGGAATTCCGATTGTACAGGCGCCGATGGGGGGCGCCACCCTGCCCGTCCTCGCGGCGTCGGTTTCGAATGCCGGCGGCCTCGGAATGCTGCCGCTGTGGCGGTCGGATGCCGACACGATGCGCGCCCAAATCGCCGAAATGCGCGCGCTGACGGACAAGCCGTTCGCGATCAATCTCAATCTTGAATTTCCGCAGGAAGAGCGGCTTGAAATTTGTTTAAGCCAACGGGTGCCAGTGATTTCGTTCTTCTGGCAGGATTGTTCTGCGCTGGTCGAGCGGGCTAAATCCAGTGGCGCCATCGTCATGCACACGATTGCATCGGCCAATGACGCCAGAAAAGCCGTGGACTGCGGCGTCGATATTGTGGTGGCGCAAGGTTGGGAGGCTGGGGGGCATGTCCGGGGAACCGTGGCAACAATGGCGCTGGTTCCGGCGGTCGTTGATTCCGTCGGCGCTGTTCCGGTTATCGCAGCGGGCGGCATCGCCGATGGACGAGGCCTTGCCGCGGATCTGGCGCTTGGAGCCCAAGGGGCATGGATCGGCACACGTTTCCTGGCCAGTTCCGAAGCCGATATTCATCCGCGATACCGCGAGCGACTGATCGCTGCCTCGGAGTCCGATACCGGTTATTTCGAGGACCTCTATGATATTGGTTGGCCCCATGCTCCTCACCGTATTCTGCGCAACCGCGTGGTAACCGAATGGGAGGCAGTGGGGCGGCCCGTACCGGGCGCACGTCCAGGCGAAGGTGAGGTGATCGCGGTATCTCGGTCGCTTGGGACTATTGCGCGGTACCGCGCCTATACACCCGCTCCTGACTCCGAAGGCGATATCGACGCTTTGTCAATGTGGGCGGGCCAAGGCGTGGGGCTGGTAAACAAGATGCAACCGGCGGGCGAGATTGTACGCGAGATCTACGAAGAAGCAGCGGCAATTTTGCGAAGCCTGGAAATGGCTGCGACCTAGGCTCATTGCTCTGCTGTTGACGAGGCCGCGAGAGAGCGGCACATTCTTTTTATGTCGGTTGGTGGTCAGGTGTGGAGCCAGGAGCGAATAGTATTCGTTTTGGCAGTTTTGCTTTTTGCGGTTGCGGCCCTGACGTTGCCCGGGTTTTTTGCGATCAATAATCTGATTTCGATCGTGCGGAGCGTATCGGTGCTGGGTATTCTGGCAGCCGGGATGGCGGTCGTCATCATCGGGCGCGGCATCGATCTGACAGCGGTTGCCATTATGGCAATGTCGGCGGCGTGGTATCTGCAGATGTTGAATGATGGCCAACCTGAATGGTGGGCGTTGGCGCTGACCATTGGCGGCGTGCTGCTCATTGGATTGATCAATGGGTTTCTCATTGCCTATGCCGACGTGCCGGCGATCTTCGCGACACTTGCCAGCGGCGCCTTTGTGTTCGGCTTTGTGCGCTCGCAACTCATCACCCAGGATGCGGTTCCCGTACCCAGCGGACACTGGCTTGAAAGCCTGGGCCGGGCGCGCTTTCTCGACATCCCCGCTGAAGTGTTCGTATTTGCCGGGGTTTCCTTCGCAGCTTTTGTGTTCCTGCGATACACGAAATGGGGGCGTTATACCTACTATATGGGCGACAACTATTTGGCGGCGCGAAATATGGGTATTCCCGTTCGCCCCATGGTGTTGCTACGTTATATGGTCTCCGCTCTGATTGCTCTCATGGCGGGTTTGCTTACAGCGTCGAGCCTGCTCAGCATCAACAGCCGCGTTGTCAACTCGACGTTGCTCTATGACATCATCCTCGTTGTGGTGATTGGCGGCATCGGCCTCAGCGGCGGCAGAGGCGGCATGCGCAACGTCATTGTCGGCGCGTTGCTCATTGGCATTATGCTCAATGCCATGACCATCATCGATATTTCGAATATTTACCAGAATCTCATCAAATCGACGATACTTCTCATCGCCATCATCGTCGACAGCCTGCTCAACCCGCGCGATGAACAAACCGCCCAGCAGGGCGATATCTGATAACAGGGAGACCTACATATGAATTGCAGAAACACTTTTCTGAGCTTGGCTTCAGCCGTGTTGCTTTTTTCCGCAAGTCCGGCCATGGCCGAAGGGGATCCGGGTCCCGCGGCCTACGAACAGGCCATGAAGGGAAAGCGGGTCGTACTGGTGCCGATGGCAATGGGATTTGACTTGGCGCAAGGCTGGGCCGCTTATCTCAAGCGTGAAATCGAGGGCTGGGGCGGCGTGTTTGAGACGCGCGATCCAAACTGGAGTGTTGAAGCGGGCGCACAGGCCATCACCGACGCCATCAATGCCGAGCCGAAGCCCGACGTGCTGGTGGTTCACGCGCCCGATCTCAACTCCTATGTCAAGTTGTTCAAGAAGGCCCAGGATTTGGGAATTTATGTCATCCTGATCGACAACCCAGCGAATTTTGCAGCCGACGCATTCATTGGCAGCGACTGGAACAGGCTGGGGCAACTCGAGGCTGAGGCTGCTGTGAAGGCATGCGGCGATTCCTCCTCCAAGCAGATTGGACTCGTGCAAGGGGATCAGGTGAATGCCTCGAGTCTATATCAATATGCCGGCATCATGAAGGTGTTGGAGAAGTACCCCGACTTCAAGGTGGTCGCCAAACCAGATTCGAACTGGGACGCCACGACGGCCCGCAACGTGACAACAACAATGCTGCAGCAGAATCCGGAAATGTGCGCCATCATCGATTTCTGGGATGGCGATGCGCCAGGCACAGCAGCGGCGATCCGCGATGCGAAGCTGGACGGCAAGGTGAAGCTGATAACCACCGGCGGCGGCGAGAAGGTCGATTGCGACAAGCTGCAATCGGGCGAATTCCATGCGGTAGTGATGACCGAGCTGCAGAAACAGTCGGGAGATATGAACGCCATCATAAAGTTGCTTCTGCAGAGCGGACAAAAGCCGGGAGCGATCAAGACATATGTCTATACATTGGAACGGGCCTACACGAAGGAAGATCTCAAGCCGGACACATGTTGGGACGTGAAAGCCCTGCAGGCGGCGAAGTAGGTATCGGAGGGGTTAGCTCCCCTTCTCTTCATAACCGGTGCTGCGCCAATTATTTTCTTACTGTGCGACGATCCCCGGGTAGTGCCCGGGGATCGTGAAAATACCGTAGAAAGTAAGCTCTAAATCAGTCCAGGAGCTGTGAAAGCGCTCAGTATTCTTGCGGCGAAGTTTCGGGTTATGGCAACTTGTTCTTCGAGAGCGCGGGTGTCGATTTCCGCGACAATCGCGCGGGCAGCAGCAAGAGAGCGAGGCATTCTGTTCAAAAGATAAGAGATCACGGTTTCGTCCGGTGCCAATTGGCGATCGGCGAAAAGTTTGACGAGAACACCCCTAAGCAGCAGATCGTCGGGAGCACCAATTTGGATCGCCGGCGCGGCGCGTAGTCTTGAAACGAGATCGGGCAGTTTCAGGTTCCACTGCGTCGTATTGAACCGCGATGTGATCAACATCTGAGAGTTCTGTTGATGAGCGAAGTTCAAGAGGTGGAAGAGTGCCGTTTCATCGATACCGGGACCTGCATCTTCCAGGACGAGAGCGCGTTGCATATTAAATTGAGGTAGGTTATCGGCTTTCAAATCTCCAACCATGAGGCGCTCCGCTCGCGAGCGCTGCCGCCAAACCTCAACCAGATGCGATTTGCCGCTGCCCGGCGGTCCAATAAGAAGCAAGGTTGAGGCCGGCCACTGCGGCCAGCGATCAACCATTGCGACTGCGGCAGCGTTTGATTCGCTGACCAGGAAATCTTCCGCACCTTGCGCGGCACGGTGCGGTAGGTCGAGTATGAGTTGGCGTTCCGGCCCCGCCGTCATTTCAATCGACGGGTTCGGGATGGCGGAGGCTCCGGCCGGCCCAGATACAGCTGGCTCTTGAGATAGCGCGCCAGCGCGAAACGGACCAGTACACCAGCCGCCGCCGCCAATGGCACTGCCAGAAGCAGGCCTACAAATCCAAAGATGTAACCGAATGCAAACAGGGCGAACATCAGCCACACCGGATGAAGGCCCACGCTTTTGCCCACGAGCTTGGGCGAAAGGAAATTTCCCTCTATGAACTGGCCCACAAAAAAGATGGCGGCAATGAGGAAAATCGAACCGAATTCGGGCCAGAACTGGACGAGCGCCACGCCCACCGCCAGAACCGCGCCGACTATGGCGCCGACATAGGGAATGAAAGTCAGAAGCCCCGCCGCGATGCCGATGACGAGTCCGAATTTCAAGCCCGCCACCGAGAGCGCTATGGCATAGAAGGTGCCGAGCAGCAGGCAGACGGTGCCCTGCCCCCGAATGAAACCCGCCATGGCAGTGTTGATGTCGCGGGCGATCTGGCGAACTTCCTCCACATGCTCGCGTGGCAGCCAGGTATCCACCCGCGCCACGATGTCATCCCAGTCGGCGAGGAGATAGAAGGCGACGACAGGCGTCACCACGAGCAGCGAGACAAGATTGACCAGCGCCATGCCACCCGACCAGATCGAGGCGAGAAGGGACACGCTCCAACCCGCAGCCTTGCCCGCCAGATCGGTGACGGAGCCCTGAACATCGGTACCTGAATTTGCCAACAGGTCTTGCATCCAGAGTGGAGCCACGTCCTTGAACCGCGTGGCGAGGCTCTGCAGCAGGGCCGGCAGGTCAGCGGCAAACT
>JANLYR010000334.1:0-3147 GCA_031365765.1 Hyphomicrobiales bacterium
TCCAGGGATTGCCCGCGCGCATCTGCTGGGTGGGGCTGGGCCAGCGCCATCGCCTGGGGCTCGCCTTCAACGAGATGGTGCGCAATGGCGAGGTTGCAGCGCCGATCGTCATCGGTCGCGACCATCTTGATTCAGGCTCCGTCGCTTCGCCCAACCGCGAGACCGAGGCAATGCTCGACGGCTCCGATGCCGTGTCGGACTGGCCGCTGCTCAACGCGCTGCTGAACACCGCGAGCGGGGCGACCTGGGTGTCGATCCATCACGGCGGCGGCGTCGGCATCGGCTATTCGCAGCACTCCGGCATGGTGATTGTCGCCGATGGCACGGACGATGCGGCGCGACGGCTCGAACGCGTGCTGTGGAACGATCCAGCCAGCGGCGTGATGCGCCATGCGGACGCGGGGTATGAGATCGCCATTGCCTGTGCGAAAGAGCGGGGGTTGAATTTGCCGGGGGTGACTTAACGTCTTCTCCCGCTTCGCGGGCGAAGACAGAGGTGAGGGACTTTTATGACCGAGATCGATCGCCTGAAACGCCTGCGCTGCGACTCGCTGAAAGCGACGGCGTCGGGCCCGCCGCATCGCACCTCCAATCCCTTCTTCGGTGTGGGTCCCATCACCGACATGACGGCGGATGAAACCGAACGGCGTAGCTTGCGCTTTGAATTCGAGCGCTGGCTGGAACAGACCTATCGCAAACTCGACGATACCGGCCGCGACATCGGCTGTTTCACCGCGGGCGAGATCGCGCGCAGCATGCACCGGGGTTACCCGGCCGACAAAATCCTGCTCGACATGATGCGCGAGATTCATCGCTACTTCGCGTTCCCCAAATCGAGCAAGATGGCGGTGGGTCTGGGCGGCGGTCATTCCGGCTTCACCGTGGCGGCACTCCATCTGATCACCGCCAACGACGGTGCCCAGCACGTGTTCATCGACACGCCGGCGCCTGAATCGGAAGCCGGCAAGCGCGGCGGATTCTTCCGCCAGTCCTGGGGCGCGCAGATTGTCGAGATGCACAGATACGCCCGCAACGGAGATGAGACGCGCATCCATTTCGCCAGGGACGAAGGTGCGGTTCCTTCTTCCGATGCGCTTGAACGCATGGGTGTGAAGATTTTTTTCGGCGTCGGCCATGAAACCACCGGCGCCACGACGTATTCCAGCCGCGACATCGGCAACCTTCTCGACTGGATCGACCGTAACCCGAAGGACCATCACGCGGTGCTCGATGCAACCTCGATGCTGGGTGCCATGCCGTGGGGGCCGGAGATCGTGGCCGAGGTGATGGCCAAGTGCTGCCTGTTTCTGCCGTTCCAGAAAGCGGTGGGCGGCATCTCGGGCTATTTCGTCGTGTCGTTGACCGCGCCCGCACTGGACCTGGTCGAGGCCAACCAGAAAAATCCCTCCTGGGCCATTCCCCGGCAGCTGAAGCTCGCGGCACCCGCCGATCCGAAACTGCCGCTGACGGGCGAGCGCAGCGTGAAGCTCGGGCCGATCTATGATCCGCTTGAAAACCGGATGCTGGGCGGCGTCATCAATACGTTTTCGACGCTGGCTTTCGCCGAAACCACCTTTGGCCTGCTGCGCACCGAGCGCCGCGTGGGGCCGATCGATGAAATGAACCGGCGTTCGGTTCTGAACCGCCAGGCGATCGATGACTGGACCGCCGCCTCGCCGCTGTTCGAGGCGGGCGTTGCCGACAAGGAACGCCGCGGTGCCGCCGTCACCCTGCTCAAGGTGAACGATCCCGATTTCGCCGAGCCGGGCCTCCACGCGCGGGTTCTGGCGCGCTCGAAACAGGCGCTGTCCTACGATGGCATCACCCATCCCAATGGCGAGCACGAACCGGGACTGGATGTGGCGCGCTATGTCAATGCGTTTCCCGGCACGCCCGGCGACTACCGCGCCTGGATCGGCGGCATCCGGGGCGTCGACGACATCACGGCACTGCTCGACAATCTCACTTTCGCCTGGCACCGCGCGCGGATCGTGACGATCGAGGAAGAGCTTCTCAAGTCGGGCGTGACATTTGAGAGATTGGCGGTCGGAACCGCAGTCCGCCGCGATGATCCGCATAAAGCCTACAAGGTGCTGGTGGCCGATCTCGTGGGTCTGAAATTCGATGCGGCGGGCATTCCCGACCACAGCGCGGTCAAGGCGCATATCGAGTCGCGGGCGTGCGTGTTTCATCAGGGCATCGAGGCAAAAGGAAAGCTTCCGCCGGGCATCCATTTCTTTTACGCCCCCGACATGACGGGCGAAGACATTCGTCAGCATACGGAGAAATCCCGGTTCGACGCGGTGATCGCGGCGGCCACCAACGTTCCGGCGGAAGCGATGTTCGCCGAGGGCGGAGTGCGGATTGGCGCCGGCACCGGCAATATGGGGTCGGCCTCCTGGGGCCACGGCAACGGCGAGGGAGGTTCGGCGCCCTTGATGAACACGCCGAGCTTCAACAGTCGCGCCACGGCGCAGATGGTGCTGAAGGCGCTGCTGCGTGTGATGCCGGCATTGCCGGTCGAGGACCTGCATCGGCGCTGCTGTGCCGGCGATTTCGATACGGGACGCGATCTCCGGCACTATCCGGTGGAGAAGCTGGAAGGAAAGAGGCTGGCGATTCTGGGATACGGCAATATCGGGCGCGAGGTGGCGAAACTGGCGGCCGCCTTCGGCATGCGGGTTGCCATCCATGCAAGGCCAAGGCACCGGGAATGGATCGAATCGGAAGGGTTTGAATTCGCCTTGACGCCGGAAGATGCCGCGCGCGGTGCTGACGTGCTGAGCCCGCATACGGGCCTTGGACCGCGCAATGCCGTGACGGGGAAATACGCCAATGCCGGCGTTGTGGATCAGACCGTGCTCGCCGCGATGAACGATGGCGCGATCCTGATCAACTATGACCGGGGCGAGGTGGTCGATATCAAGGCCCTTGAGGCCGCACTGGCGGGTGGCAGGCTGCGCCATGCGGCAATCGATGCGGACCTGTTCAAGGACGCTGAGGGAAAGCTGTCGGGGCCGCTGCTGCCCTATCTCGATCTGGCGAAACGCTATCCCGGCCGGATGGAATTGCTGCCGCATGCGGCGGCAGACACCGAGCATGTGTCGCGCGTCGAAGGCGCAAAGCAGGCGGTGGACCAGATTGTCG
>JANLYR010000335.1:0-7947 GCA_031365765.1 Hyphomicrobiales bacterium
GCCTTCTATGAGGGCCACGCCGTCGCCGCCGTCGCCGCCATCGATGCGAAGACCGCCAAGGAAGCGCTCAAGCTCATCAAGGTGGACTACGAGATACTTCCCCATGTGACCGACGTCGACGAGGCGATGAGCCCCAAGGCCCCGGTGCTGCATCCCAAGCTGTTCACCATCGGCATGGACCCCCGGCCGAAGAAGGCCTCGAATATCGCCAAGCGCACCGAATATGGACATGGCGATGTTGAAGCGGGCTTCGCCGAAGCCGATCACGTCATGGAAAAAAGCTTCAAGACCGAACAGACCCATCAGGGCTATATCGAGCCGCACGCCTGCCTCGCCTCGATCGGGCCGGACGGCCAGGGCGAATTGTGGGTCTGCACGCAAGGCCACTTCGTCTATCGCAACACCTGCGCCCAGCTTCTCGGCATGGACGTGGCGAAACTGAAGGTGACGGCGTCTGAAATCGGCGGCGGCTTCGGCGGCAAGACCCATGTCTGGGCCGAGCCGGTGGCGCTGGCCCTGTCGCGCAAGGCCAACCGGCCGGTCAAGATCGTCATGTCGCGCGAGGAAGTGTTTCGCGCCTCGGGTCCGACCAGTTCGACCTCGATCGACGTCAAGATCGGCGTCAAGAACGACGGCACCATCACGGCGGCGCAGGCGGAACTCCGCTATCAGGGCGGACCCTATCTCGGCATGTGGGCCGAGCTTGGCGCCATGACGTCATTTGCCTGCTACGATTTGAAGAACGTCAAGTCGGTGGGCTACGAAGTGGTGGTGAACCGCCCCAAGGTCGCGGCCTATCGCGCACCCTCGGCGCCGATGGCCGCTTTCGCGGTTGAAAGCGTGGTCGATGACCTGGCCAAGAAAATCGGCATGGACCCGGTTGCCTTCCGCATCAAGAACGCGGCGAAACAGGGCACCAAATCGTCCTATGGTCCGGTCTATGGCCCGATCGGCATCGGCCCGACGCTCGAAGCCGCGCAGAACCATGCGCACATGAAAGCCCCATTGGGCAAGAACCAGGGACGCGGCATGGCCTGCGGCTTCTGGTTCAACTTCGGCGGACAGACCTGCACCGACATCAATATCGGGATCGACGGCACGGTGACGTTGACCGTGGGCACGATCGATGTCGGCGGCTCGCGCGCCGCGCTGTCGCTGGTGGCGGCGGAAGAACTGGGCGTTCCTTATTCCCAGATCAAATGCAATATCGCCGATACCGGCAGCCTCGGCCACAACGACATGACCGATGGCAGCCGCGGCACCTTCTCGTCGAGCATGGCGACGGTGTTCGCCGCCAGAAACGCGATCAAGGTGTTGCGCGACCGGGCCGCGCAGATGATGGAAATCTCCGTCGACGACGTGGTCTGGGAAGCCGGACACGCCAAGGCCAAGGGCGATAGCCACGGCAATCTGGCGCCCCTCTCCCTGAAGGAGATCGCCGCCGCCGCCGGCACGACCGGCGGGCCGATCGCCGGCCATAACGAGATCGTCGCCGATGGCGCGGGCGTATCCTTCGCCACCCATATCTGCGATGTCGAGGTCGATCCCGAAACCGGGGCCACCAAGGTGCTGCGCTACACCGTCATCCAGGATGCCGGCAAGGCGGTGCATCCGACCTATGTCGAAGGCCAGTACCAGGGCGGTGCCGCCCAGGGCATCGGCTGGGCGCTGAACGAGGAATATATCTACGGCAAGGACGGCCGGCTGCAGAATGCGGGCTTCCTCGACTATCGCATTCCGGTGTGTTCGGACCTGCCCTTCATCGACACGGTGATCCTCGAAATCCCCAATCCCAACCACCCCTATGGGGTGCGCGGCGTGGGCGAAACCTCGATCGTGCCGCCGCTCGCCGCCATCGGCAACGCGGTGTCGAACGCCATCGGCATCCGCATGACGCATGTGCCGATATCGCCGCCGCGCATTCTCAAGGCGATCGAGGATGCCAAGAAGCATTAGGCATGGCTGAAATCCATCTCTGGGGAGCGCTCCGGCCGGCGGCCGGCGGAGCGTCCTCCGTCGAGATCGAGGCGCAAGACATCAGGGAAATGTTCCGGAAGCTCGAGGAGCGCTATCCGGGCATGAGCCCGCATATCGCGCGCGGCGTCGCGGTGTCGATCAACGGCAAGATCTATCGCGACACCTGGGGCGAAAAACTGCCCGGGGACGCGGAAATCTACCTGCTGCCGCGCATTCAGGGCGGCTGAAACTTTGCATCCCTCCCCCTTTGAGCGGGGGGTGTCGGAGCCACCAGACCCCACCCCTCCGCGCAAAGGGAGGGAGGAAGAAGAAAGGTTTGGACACGCATTGACCGACCTCGGCTTCATTCATCGCTTTGCCCCCGGTGACTCCGCCGCGCCCCTGCTTCTTCTCCATGGCACCGGCGGGGATGAGAACGATCTGATGCCTCTTGGCGCAATGATCGGAGCTGGCAGGGCTCTGCTCTCGCCGCGCGGACAGGTTCTCGAAAACGGCATGCCACGTTTCTTCCGCAGGCTGGCGGAGGGTGTGTTCGACGAGGACGATGTGCGCCTGAGGGCAGGCCATCTCGCAGCCTTCGTCACCGCCGCCAGAACCACGCACGATCTTGCCAAGCCGGTCGCGGTCGGATTTTCCAACGGGGCGAATATCGCCGCCGCGATGCTGCTGCTCCATCCCGGCCTCCTGGCAGGCGCCATCCTCATCCGCGCCATGGTGCCTCTCAAGACACCACCGGCGGCGGATCTGGCGGGCATGCCGGTGCTACTCCTGTCGGGCACATCCGATCCGATTATTCCGCTGGCCAATGCACGGCGGCTGGCGGAGATGTTGCGCCAGGCAAATGCCAGCGTGACGCATGAGATAGTGAACACCGGGCACGGCCTCACCCAGAATGACGCGGCCATCGCCCAGACATGGCTGAAGGGGAACACGCAATGAAGCTCAACGGATTTCACCATCTGACGGCCATTACCGCCGACGCACCCGCCAACCATCGCTTCTACACGCAGACGCTGGGTCTCCGCATGGTCAAGAAGACCGTCAACCAGGACGATGTCAGCGCCTATCACCTGTTCTATGCCGATGGCGCGGGCTCGCCCGGCACCGACATCACGTTTTTCGACTGGCCCGTGAGGCGCGAAAAGCGGGGCACCAATTCCATCTGCCGCACCGGCTTTCGCATCAAGGGCGAGCCGGCGTTTGCATACTGGACGAAGCGTTTTTCAGATCTCGGCGTGAGCCAGCAAAAAACCACCGAAAGAATGAACCGCCTCACGCTGGATTTCGAGGATGGCGAGGGGCAGCGGCTAAGCCTCGTCGACGACGAGGGCGATGCCGAGGTTCATCCGTGGGCGGACAGTCTCGTTCCGCCTCGATTTCAGATCCGTGGACTGGGCCCGATCACCATCAGCGTGCCCGACCTGAACCCCACCGACCGCGTACTGACGAACCTGATGGGGATGACGGCCCTGGGCAGCCATGGCGACGTCCTGGCCTATCGGATGAAGGGGGAAGGCCCCGTGGCGGAACTCCACGTGGCCCATGAGCCGGCCATGCCCCCGGCGGGCCAGGGTGCGGGCGGCGTTCATCATGTCGCGTTCAACATTCCGTCGGCTGATTATGCGGCCTGGACGCAGCGGTTGCGCGATCTGCACATGCCCAACAGCGGCCCCGTCGATCGCTTCTGGTTCAAGAGCCTGTATTTCCGCGAGCCAGCGGGCATTCTCTTCGAGATCGCCACCGACGGGCCGGGCTTTGCCACCGACGAGCCCATGGCCAGTCTTGGCAAGACGCTGTCACTGCCGCCATTTCTTGAAAACCGCCGGCGCGAGATCGAGGCCAACCTCAAACCGCTAACATGAAGCATTATCTCGGCATCGACATCGGCACTTTCGAAACCAAAGGCGTGATCGTCAACGGCGAAGGCGAGATCGTCGCTTCCGCCGCGCGCCCTCACCAGATGCTGGTGCCGCAGCCGGGCTGGGCCGAGCATCGCGCCACCGAGGACTGGTGGGGCGATTTCACTTTTGTCTGCCGGAAGATGTTGGCCGAGAGCCGGATCGCACCCTCCGCGATCGCCGGCGTTGGCACAAGCGGCATCGGCCCCTGCATGCTGCCGGTCGATCGCGAGGGCACGCCGCTGATGAACGCGGTGCTCTATGGCGTCGACACGCGCGCCCATCTCGAAGTCGCGGAACTCAACGCCTCGATCGGCGAGGAGACCTTGCTGGCGCGCTGCGGCAATGCACTGACGTCGCAATCGGTCGGCCCGAAAATTCTGTGGCTCAAGCGCAACCGGCCTGAGCTCTATTCCAGAACCCGCAAGATCCTGAATTCGACCTCGTTTCTGGTGCACCGCTTGACCGGCCACTACACGATCGATCATCACACCGCGGCGGGATCAAGTCCGCTGTACCTCGCCGATGAACAGAAATGGTCGGTGGAGCTGGCACCGGAAATAGCACCGCTCGAACTACTCCCCGCGATACACTGGGCGACCGACATCGTGGGACACGTGCACCGTGCTGCGGCGAAGGAAACCGGCCTGGCCATGGGCACGCCGGTGATCGCTGGCACCATCGACGCGGTGGCCGAAGCGGTGAGCGTCGGCGTGACGGCGCCGGGCGACATGATGCTGATGTATGGCTCGACCATTTTCATCATTCTCATCACGACGGAGCGCGTGCGCGATGGACGGCTGTGGTATGCGCCATGGGTGTTTCCTGGCCAGCATGGCGCAATGTCCGGCCTGGCGACGAGCGGCACGCTTACCCACTGGTTCCGCAATCAGTTTGCCCGCGAACTGCCGGCGGACGCCGCGGCGCCGATGCTGGCAGCCGAAGCCGCGGCCTCGCCGCCCGGCGCCAAGGGCCTCGTTGTGCTTCCCTATTTTTCGGGTGAGCGTACGCCGATTCACGATCCCGCCGCCAAAGGCATCTTTTTCGGTCTCGATCTCACGCATGACAGAGGCGACCTGTTCCGGGCGGTGCTTGAAGGCATCGGCTACGGCACGCGGCACATTCTCGAAACCTATCGCGAGACCGGACATGATCCATCGACAATTTACGCCGTGGGCGGAGGAACGAAAAACCGGGTCTGGGCGCAGGCCATGTCGGATATCTGCGGCAAGACCCAGATCATCCGCAAGAAAACCATAGGCGCCTCCTATGGCGACGCCTTCCTCGCCGCCGTGGCGCTGGGCGATGCAAGGCCCGCGGATATTGGAAGCTGGAATCCCGTCGACAGCGAGGTTGTGCCGCAGCCCGAAAACAGGGATGTTTATGACCGGCAATACGCGGTCTTCCGGGGCCTTTATCCTGCCACGCGGCATTGGATGCACGCACTCGCGGCGGCATCGTGAACGTCCCAGGCATCGGTTTCCAGCTCTATTCGGCGCGGGCAGTGCGCGATGACGATGCGATCCTGTCGACACTGGCGGCAATTGGCTATCGGCAGATCGAGACTTACGGACCGTGGCACGACGATCCATCCCATACGAGGCGTCTGGCGGATCGGCACGGACTGGCGATTCACAGCGCCCATATCCCGCTGTCCCTGATCCGCGACGAACCACGCCACGTCACCGACATCGCCCGCGTGCTTGGCGTGAGTTTCGTAGTAGCACCATATCTCGATGAAAACGAGCGTCCGCGATCAACCGCCGCCTGGCGCGGGTTGGCACGCGAACTCCAGATATATTCGAAACAGTTGGAAGGCGAGGGTCTGCAACTCGGCTGGCACAATCACGATTTCGAGTTTTCCCTCACGGAAGACGGCGACCTGCCGATGGATCTTCTGCTCGACACTGCACCGGACCTTCGCTGGGAGATGGATATCGGATGGACAGCGCGGTCCGGTCAGGATGTTCTCGCCTGGATCGCGCGCCACGGTCACCGCATCGCGGCCGTACATGTAAAAGACATTGCAAATTCGGACTCCGATCAGGCGGGCGATGGCTGGTGCAGCGTCGGTACGGGGACAATCGACTGGACTCCCATCCTTGCTGCGGCGAGGAAGCTTGGCGTCCACAGCTTTATCGCAGAGCACGACAATCCACCCGATGCGGCCGGCTTCGCCGCGACATCCTTCGCCCATCTGAAACCGTTGCTGGAGGCGGCATGACCTTGTCCGTGGGCATTATCGGCAGTGGCAACATCTCCGGCATCTATCTCGAAAATCTTCCGCGATTTGCCGATGTAAAGGTCGTGGCCTGTGCCGACCTTCGAGCGGAAATGGCAGCGAGGCAGGCCGTGGCCTTTGGTATCGAGGCGGCCGGCGTCGATGATCTTCTGCGGCGCTCCGATATCGACATCATCGTGAACCTGACGATACCCGCCGTCCATGCGGAGGTGACGCTGAAGGCGCTGGCGGCGGGCAAACATGTCTATTCCGAAAAGCCACTCGCTGTTTCAAACTCCGATGCGGCAACCATCGTGGCCGAAGCCGGCGCTCACGGATTGAAAGTGGGTGCGGCACCCGACACCGTGCTGGGTGCTGGCCTCCGCATGGCACGCGAAATGATCGACAGCGGCCGCGTGGGGCGGATCGTCACCGGTACGGCCACGATCTTTTCGCATGGCATGGAGCATTGGCATCCAGATCCGGAATTCTTTTTCAAGCCGGGCGCGGGGCCGGTTTTCGACATGGGGCCCTATTACATCGCCGCTTTGGTACAACTTCTGGGCCCGGTGAAACGCCTCGCCGCAATGACGGCGATCGGGGCGGAAACACGGACCGTAACGGCCAAGTCACCAAAACGCGGCACGGCGATCCGCGTCGATACACCATCCACCGCGCTTGCGATTTTGCACATGGAAAATGGCGCCGTCATATCTTTCGGCGCAAGCTGGGACGTCTGGCGGCACGCTCATCCACCGATTGAACTGCACGGGACGGAAGGCTCGATCCGCGTGCCCGACCCCAATTTCTTCGGCGGTACGATCGAAGTTTCGGAGCGCGGCAAAGCATGGCGCAAGACCGGCTGCGGTGAATTCGCACTGGGTGCGCCGAACTGGCCCGCCGGCAAGCCGAGCCACGCGAATTACCGGGGAGCGGGCGTCGCCGAACTCGCATCGTCCATCCTTCACGGCACGGCGCACCGCACATCCGCATCGGCGGGCCAGCATGTCGTCGAAGTGATGAACGCCATTCTCGAAAGCGGGCGCACCGGGCAGTTCATCGAATTGCCGGCGGCAACAAGGCCACAAGCGATCACCGAGGAAGAAGCACGCCGCCTGGCTTACCGCAGCGCGTCGCCGCTGTAGCAGCAGTCGAGAATCTTCTGCAGGTCCGCGCCGCGCCGGAACGACGGTTCGCTGCTTGTGCCGGCGATTACGGCGCTTACGAATTTGCCGTAGAGCGACTGCACCGGTGGCGAAATCACCCGCCGCCAGGCTTGCGTATGAACGTCCTCACCGGTGCAGGCGCGAATCTCCGTCCAGTCGAGGCCATGCTCGATTTCGATCGCGCCCTTTGTCCCGAACACATGGAGTTTCAACACATTTCCGTAGCCCGTCATGTAGCGGCTGGTGTGAATGACGCCCAGTGCGCCATTCTCGAACTCAACCGACATCATGGCGCTGTCATTGGCATCGAGCGCGTAGGCGCCGATCTTGCCCCCCGGCACCTTGTCGAATGTCTTCAACCGCGCCTGCAGCGACACCGGCATCATCGAAACGGCGTAGGTGGTGAAATCGAGGATGTGAATGCCGACATCGCCCAGCACGCCCTTCGAGCCATGCGCCTCGGACAGCCGCCATAGCCATTTGGGATCGGTCTTCCAGTCGCCCCAGTGATTGCCGACAAGCCAGCTCTGCCGATACGACGCCTCGACATGGCGCACTTCTCCGATTTCGCCCGACGCCACCATCGCGCGTGCGGCCTCGAGCGCGGCCACATTGCGATAGCTGAGATTGATCATGTTGGTGATGCCGGCACGATCCGCGCCCGTGGCCATCTCATCGGCAAACG
>JANLYR010000369.1:0-5338 GCA_031365765.1 Hyphomicrobiales bacterium
TATGTGCAGCCTTGCGAAGCTCCTCGGCCCGCAGCTCGAGATGAGACGAACCGTGGTGGCCGGAATCGTTAAGGTGCCGAATCGATTCAATCTTTTCCACGTTCTGTATCGGCAAGTAGTACTGTTTCACGTGAAACGGTCTGTTGACCTTGCCGCCTGCGTCCCCTATGGAACGGGCCATGACCCGGGAATATGATGTGATCATCGTGGGCGGCGGACATGCGGGCGTCGAAGCCGCGAGTGCTGCGGCGAGGACGGGTGCCAGCACCTGTCTCATCACGCACAACGCGTCCACCATTGGTGAAATGTCGTGCAACCCGGCGATTGGCGGATTGGGAAAAGGACACCTTGTCCGGGAGATCGATGCGCTAGACGGCCTCATGGGACGGGCGGCGGACGAGGCCGGCATTCAGTTCCGTCTTCTCAACCGGTCGAAGGGTCCTGCAGTGCGGGGGCCGCGGGCGCAGGCCGACCGGAAGCTCTACAGGCTGGCCATGCAGCGTATGATTGGCGAGCAGGAACGCCTTGATGTTGTCGAGGCGTCGGTTCTCGGGTTGTTGCTCCGTGACGGCCGCGCGGCAGGGGTGGCTACCGAGGACGGACGAAGTATCCCAGCGCGTGCCGTCGTGCTGACGACAGGTACATTTCTCAATGGTCTAATTCATATCGGCGACCGGACCATCCCCGCAGGCCGGGCCGGGGAACCCCCGGCTCATGGCTTGTCGCAACAGCTCCGCGAAGCGGGCCTTAATCTTGGCCGGCTGAAGACAGGAACACCGGCGCGTCTCGATGGAAGAACCATTGCCTGGCGGGAACTACAGGAGCAGCGCGGCGATCAAACACCCGTGCCGTTCTCGTTTCTCACGACGAAGATCACGACGCCGCAACTATCTTGTTTCATCACGTCGACCACCGCAGCGACGCATCGCGTGATCAGCGACAACATCCATCTGTCCCCCCTATTTTCAGGACAGATCGAGGGTGTCGGCCCACGTTATTGCCCCTCAATCGAAGACAAGATCCACCGGTTTCGCGACAAGGCCTCACATCAGATTTTTCTCGAGCCCGAGGGACTGGACGACCACACGGTTTATCCCAATGGCATTTCCACGTCGCTGCCTGAAGCCATCCAGGAACAGTTCATCCGTACGATCCCCGGTCTCCAGCACGTGCAAATCTTACGCCCGGGCTATGCCATCGAATATGATTTCATCGACCCCCGGGAACTCTCCGCGAACCTGGAAGTGAAGGCCATTCGCGGGCTATACCTCGCGGGTCAGATCAATGGCACGACCGGTTATGAGGAGGCGGCGGCGCAGGGGCTGGTTGCTGGGCTCAACGCGTCGCGCGCAGCAAGTGGATTCGATTCCGAAACGTTCGACAGAGCAGAGGGTTACCTTGGAGTTATGATCGATGATCTGGTGACAAAGGGGGTCAGCGAGCCCTATCGGATGTTCACCTCGCGCTCGGAATACCGGCTCACACTGCGTGCCGACAATGCCGATCAGCGCCTGACGCAAAAAGGGATTGGGTTGGGGCTTGTAGGGACCGAAAGGGCGCGGCAGTTCCACCACAAGCAACGACAACTGCAGGAGGCCCGAACACTGGCGCTTTCATTGTCCATCACCTCGTCGGAGGCATCGAAGCTGGGCCTGAAGGTCAATCAGGACGGCAAGTCGCGCACTGTCATGGACTTGATCGCCATGCCTGAAGTGGGCGTTGAACAGGTAAAGCGTCTGTGGCCTGAGATCGCTGTTTTGCCGCATTTCGCCATCGAGGCGCTGGAAGCCGACGCGCTCTATGCTGGCTATCTTCCGCGCCAGCAGTCCGATATCGAGGCGCTCCGCCGCGAGGAAACGTTGGCACTTCCGCCAGCCCTCGATTATGCGGCGCTGACTTCGCTCTCGCTCGAAATCAGGCAGAAACTGGCGCGGATCCAGCCTGCGACGCTTGGACAGGCCGGCCGGATTGACGGCATGACACCAGCTGCCCTGGCATCTCTGCTTGGCCATGTGAAAAAGCCCGCGCAGCGCAAACGCGCCTGAATGGCGATGGAGGCCGCGCAGCGTCATCTGCTTGCCAATGTTTCACGTGAATCACGAACACGGCTGGAACAGTTCGTGACCCTGTTGCTGAAATGGCAGCAGCGGATGAATCTCGTGGGCTCCTCGACAATCGACCATATCTGGGATCGGCATGTGAACGATTCGCTGCAATTGCTGCCTCTATTGCCTCCCGCCACCCGCGTCGTCGCGGACCTTGGATCTGGGGCCGGCTTTCCCGGACTTGTTCTGGCCCTAGCGGGTGACCTCGATGTCCATCTGTTTGAGAGCAACGGCAGAAAAATCTCGTTTCTGCGGGAGGCGATCCGGCTGACAGGGTGCAAAGCGCAACTCCATGCCATACGGCTGGAGACCCTCAGCGCGGTCACGCTGCCGCGGGTGGATGTGGTGACATCACGGGCTCTCGCACCCCTGATGCAGCTTCTGGAATATGCCGAACCATTCCTGGCCATGGGCGCCACCGGCTACTTTCACAAAGGTGAGCGGGTGGAAGCTGAATTGACCGAGGCCACAAAATACTGGAGAATCAAGTCTGTAAAACATCCAAGTGTGACTGATTCGAAGTCGGCCATACTGGAGGTAAAGGAGGCCATACGTGCCCTTTGAACCGCTTATCGGTGGGACCATGCCCCGCATCCTGGCGGTTGCCAACCAGAAGGGGGGCGTGGGCAAGACCACGACCGCGATCAATCTCGGGACGGCGCTGGCCGCCGTGGGTGAAACCGTGTTGATCGTCGATCTTGACCCCCAAGGCAACGCCAGTACGGGACTGGGGGTTGCTCGTCCTCACGGTCAGATCTCTTCCTACCACGTCCTTATGCATGAAGCGGAACTGGCGGAAGCGATCATCGAATCTGGTATTCCCCGGCTTCACTGTGTGCCGTCCAGCATGGATCTGTTGGGAGCGGAACTCGAGCTGGCGGCGTTCGATCGCAAGACCTACCGGCTGGCCGATGCCATCAAGCGGCTGCGAGATGCGAACATTCCCATGCGGACCTACAGTTACATTCTGGTCGATTGCCCGCCATCTCTCAATCTTTTAACCATAAATTCACTTTCTGCGGCAGACGCGGTTCTTGTGCCGCTGCAGTGTGAATTCTTTGCGCTGGAGGGGTTGAGCCAACTGTTAAAGACCGTGGAACGGGTTCGGGCCAACCTGAATTCAAGGCTGACCATCCAGGGCGTAGTTTTGACCATGTTCGACCGGCGGAACAGTCTGTCAGAACAGGTGGCGCAGGATGTTCGCAGCGTGCTGGGGGACAAGGTCTATCAAACAGTGATCCCGCGAAATGTCCGAATTTCGGAGGCCCCTTCCTATGGCAAGCCCGTTCTGCTGTACGACAGCGGCTGTAGCGGGTCTCAAGCCTATATCAGGCTCGCCTCCGAGGTGATCAAACGCGAGCGCGATCTGAGAGCCGCATAATGATCCGTTTACGAAACATTTTTGGTTCGGAAACGAAATGATCCCAAGTCCGAAACAAAGGCTGGGGCGAGGCCTCGCGGCGTTGATAGGCGAGTCGATATCGGAAGAGGGTTCCGCGCAAAGCCTGTCCGGCCAGCGCCAGATGGCGATTGATCTTATCCATTCAAGCCCAAACAATCCGCGAAAGCAGTTTGCTGAAAGCGATCTCGCGGACCTCACGCGGTCCATCGCCGAGAAGGGCCTTCTGCAAGCTCTGGTTGTTCGTCCCAGGGTTGAAGGCGGGTTTGAAATTGTCGCCGGAGAGCGGCGCTGGCGGGCCGCGCAGATGGCCGGCCTCCACGACCTGCCCGTCGTCATCCGCGAGTTCAGCGACAGCGAGGCGCTGGAAATCGGGCTAATCGAGAATGTTCAGCGCAGCGACCTCAACCCGCTCGAGGAGGCTAGAGCCTATGTCATGCTGGTCGAACAGTACAAATACACACAGCTGCAGCTGGCGAGTTCGATTGGAAAAAGCAGGAGCCATATCTCGAACACGATGCGGCTTCTGAACCTACCGGAAAAGGTTCGTCAGCATATCGACTCGGGTCTGCTGACCGCGGGCCATGCGCGGGCGCTGGTCGCCACCGAACATCCGGAAAAACTCGCGGATCAAATAATCGCGCTCGGTCTGTCCGTCCGCCAGTCCGAGGCGCTGGCTAAACCGCAAGCTCCGCCGCCGGAAAAAAAACCAAAGGCTGAAAAGCCGGCCGATACCCGCGCACTTGAAAAAACGTTATCCGAAAACCTGGGACTGAAAGTCGAACTCTTCGACAAGGGTACGTCGGGGGGTACAATGACCCTCACCTACAAGACACTCGATCAGCTCGACGAGATCTGCAGATTGCTGGTGCCGGGGCACAACCGCTAAGGGCGCGACTGCTGCCGTCCGAAATCCGGAGATGCGGTATCCTGGCCGGCGGCGATAATCCCACGCCTGATTTCGCGGGCGCGGGTAAAGAGCGCATGCAGCGTTTCGCCGTCACCCCATCGAATGGCCCGCTGCAAAGCCGACAGGTCTTCCGAAAAGCGGCCCAAGATTTCCAGAACGGCATGCCTGTTGTTGAGAAACACGTCGCGCCACATTGTTGGATCGGATGCAGCGATGCGGGTAAAATCGCGAAATCCCCCGGCCGAAAACTTGATCACCTCGGAACTCGTCACTTCTTCAAGATCGCCGGCGGTTGCCACGATGTTATAGGCAATGAGATGCGGCAGATGGCTGGTGATGGCAAGAACCAGGTCGTGATGTTCCGGCGTCATGATTTCGACGTTGGAACCGCAGGCCCGCCAAAAAGCCTCGAGCCTTGCCACCGCATCCGGCCTGCTCTGCGGCAACGGCGTCAGGATGCACCAGCGATTGACGAACAGTTCCGCAAACCCCGAATGCGGCCCCGATTGTTCTGTCCCCGCTATGGGATGACCGGGAATGAAATCCACACTGGCTGGCACGAAAGGGGATACGTCCCGCACCACGGCTGCCTTGACAGAGCCGACGTCAGTCAGAATCGCACCGGGTTTGAGGCTTGACGCAATCTCTTCGGCGATCTGCTTGTAAGACCCGACCGGGACGCACAGGATAACCAGATCAGCGTCCCGCGCGGCTGCCGCGGCGGTCTCATGCATGCTGTCCACAAGTCCCAGGTCAAGGGCTGTGTCGCGTGTCGCCGCGGTTCGCGCGTAACCGGAAATATGAAGGGCAATACGCTTCTGGCGCATGTTGTGACTCAAGGATGAGCCAATCAGGCCGAGGCCGATCAGGCACACGCGATCGAACATCGCGGTCATGCGAGGAACTCGCGCAGCGCGGCGATCA
>JANLYR010000372.1:0-10246 GCA_031365765.1 Hyphomicrobiales bacterium
GGACACACCGGAACTGACGGGCGAGGTTACGACGCCCCCGCCCGAAGGCAGCCTCTTGCCCGATACCTATGTTTTCAAACGCGGCATGACGCGTCAGCAGTTGATCGCCGATATGCAGGCGGCCCAGCAGAAAATGCTTGAGGAGGTCTGGCAGAAGCGGCGTGGTTCGATCATCCTCAAGAACAAGGAGGAGGCGCTGGTCCTAGCCTCGATCGTCGAGAAGGAAACAGGCACGCCTGAGGAGCGGCCGCTGGTCGCCTCGGTCTTCATGAACCGGCTTAAGGATGGCATGCGGCTGCAATCCGATCCCACCATCATCTATGGAATCGCCGGCGGCAAGGGCAAGCTCGACCGTCCTTTGTCGAAGGCCGATATCAATACTCCGACCCCCTACAACACTTACACGATCAAGGGTTTGCCGCCGGGCCCCATTGCCAATCCCGGCCGGGCATCCCTGGAAGCCGTGGTAGCACCTCCCGATACGGGCTATCTCTATTTCGTCGCCGATGGGTCTGGCGGACATGCGTTCGCCTCGACGCTTGCGGAACATAACCGCAATGTCGCCAAGTGGCGGACGCTGGCCGGCAACCAGGTAAGCGCTTCGGCCGAATCGGAATCTCCGCCGGAATCCGAAACCGGGGCGAAAGCGGTTGAACTGCCGCCAATAGAGCAGCCTGCCGTTGAAAAGCCGGCCGAACCTCCCACTCCGCAGGTCACGGCGGCTGAAATCCCCAAGCCCGACAGCACGGCTTCAGTGACGGAAACCCCTCCCGAAGCTGCGCCGGTGGTTACTGCACCGGACACCGCTGTCGATCCGGAGATTAAGCCCGGATCGATTATCACGCTGGAGGGAAAACTCGTGCCCATCCCCAAGCGCAAGCCGCAGCGCTAGGCGGGGTTTGCGAATTTTTTCGCATTGTCAGGCCAGCGCTTGACGCGGGCATACTCTGTCACTGAAGAAGACCACCGGGTCATGCCCGGTCAAAATGAGTCGCGGGGACGACGGATGCCCATTTCTAGCATGACAGGTTTTGCGCGCGCCGCCGGGGCCCATGACGGCCTGCACTGGCAGTGGGAGGCGAAAAGCGTGAACGGCAAGGCACTCGATGTGCGCAGTCGCCTCCCTGCGGGCTTCGAAGCTTTGGAGGCGGACATACGATCCCTCGCCGGACGCCATATCAGCCGGGGAAACATTCAGGTGTCGCTGAGCGTCAGCGGTATGGCGCGGCCCGAGACCGTGGTGATCAACGAGACGGTTCTCGAACAGCTCCTGTTGGCGGGGGAAGGTTTGCGCGAGCGCATTGGTGGCGAGCCGCTCCGTGCCGACATGCTGCTGTCGATGCGGGGTGTACTCGAAACGTTGACGATTCCCGAAAATGAAGCAGCAGTGGAGGAACGGAACAAGGCCCTGCTTGCATCCTGCGCCGAAATGCTGGCCGCCCTCGTCAACGCGCGCCGCGAGGAGGGGACCAGGCTTTCGGCCCTCATCAAGGCCCAGGTCGACCGGATAGCCACCCTGTCTGCGGCCGCGCGCGACAACCCGGCCCGTACCCAACAGGCGATCAAGGCACGGATCGCCGAGCAGGTGTCGAAATTGATGGAGACAGGGGCCGCTCTCGACCCGGACCGGTTGCATCAGGAAGCGATCCTCATTGCCACCCGGAGTGACATCCAGGAGGAACTCGACCGCCTGACGGGCCATGTCGAGGCCGCCCGCGCACTCTTGGCCTTGGGCGGCGCGGTCGGACGAAAATTCGACTTCCTCGCCCAGGAGTTCAACCGCGAGGCCAACACCCTCTGTTCCAAAGCGATCGATCGTTCGATGACGGAAATCGGTCTTGACCTCAAGACCGTCATCGACCAGATGCGCGAGCAGGTGCAGAACATTGAATAGAAAGCCAGTGCCTTCGATCCCCCGTCGCGGCCTGCTGCTGGTGATGTCTTCACCGTCGGGCGCGGGCAAGACCACGCTGTCGCGGAAATTGCTCGCGGCCGACAGCAACATCATCATGTCGGTTTCGGTGACGACGAGGCCGCCGCGCACGGGCGAAACCGACGGCAAGGATTATTTTTTCATTTCGAAGGAGGAATTCGCGGCACTTCGCGACGCCGGCGGCCTGCTAGAATGGGCGCCGGTATTTGGCAACCTCTACGGTACCCCACGGAAATTCGTCGAAGATGCGCTTGAGCGGGGCCGCGATGTTTTGTTCGACATCGACTGGCAGGGTACCCAGCAACTGGCCCAGGCGATGGAAGACGACCTCGTCCGCATTTTCATTCTGCCGCCAACCGCCGAGGATCTGCGTCTGCGCCTCATCAAGCGCGCCCAGGACAGCGCCTCGATCGTTGCCAAGCGCATGGCGGAGGCCTCGAACGAGATCAGTCACTGGCCGGAATATGACTACGTCATCGTCAACGACGATCTGGCCCAGGCCCATAGCCGGATCGGCGCCATTCTCACCGCCGAAAGACTGAAACGGCGGCGTCAGACGGGACTCACCCAATTCGTCCGTGTACTGACGAAGGATTTGTGAGGCAATCGCCGAGCAGGCTCGCCATCCGTGCGAAGCCCTGCGGCGCGACCTGTTCGGCGCGCAGTTGCGGATCGATCCCGGCTTTCGCCAGCAGGTCTTCGGGGTCGTCCACGAGTGTACGGAGGCTTGATCGCAGCATCTTTCGGCGTTGTCCGAAGGCGGCTGCCGTTACGCGCTCAAGAACTTCGACCGCGCAATCCGGGTCCATTCGCGATTTTGGCACAAGCTGGACGATGCTGGACGTCACGTTGGGAGGCGGCGTGAAAGCCGAGCGGTGCACGTCGAACAGCTTCCGCACCTCGCAACGCCATTGGCACAAAACCGACATCCGGCCGTAATCCTTGCCGCCGGGAGCGGCGGCGATACGCACGGCCACTTCCTTCTGGAACATCAAGGTGAGCGAGGCAAACCACGGCGGCCACCCACCTTCGGTCAACCAGCCCGTAAGCAGGGGCGTGGCGATATTGTAGGGCAGGTTGGCGACGATCTTTGACGGTCCCCGCACCTGCTTGCGCCAACCGGTTTCCAAAGCGTCACCTTCGATGATGGTGAGGCGGCCGGGCCAGGCCGTGGCGATTTCCTCCAGGGCTTGGATCGCGCGCGAGTCGCGCTCGATGGCAATCACCCGTTCGGCGCCTTCACTGAGCAGCGCCCGGGTGAGGCCACCAGGGCCGGGGCCGATTTCGACGATGGTAAATCCGGCGAGCGGACCGGCGGCGCGCGCGATGCGGCGCGTGAGATTGAGGTCGAACAAGAAATTCTGGCCCAGGCTTTTCCGCGCGGCAAGTCCGTGACGGGCAATCACCTCGCGGAGCGGCGGCAAATCCCCCTCAGGCGGCATCGGCTGCCGGCCCGTTCAATGCCCTCATTGCGCAGAGCTGGCGTCTTTGTATTCGACGTATGCGGTGAGGCGCAGTTCTTTCATGACACGTTCTTCGGCGCCGGCGTATTTTTCGTTGGCCAACATCACTTCGACCTGCTGTCGCGTGGGCTTTTCGAATTTTGGCCTTGGCGGTGTAAGCTTTCGGCTGTCGCAGAAACCGATAATCTGAATTCCAGTTTTTGAACGCACCGGCCCGATGGCTTTGCCTGGCCCGGCTTTCTCCAACGCGGCTTTCAGCTGCTTGGGAAGTTTTGCAGCATCGGCTTCGATCGTCTTGCCGATTTTCACGTTGAATATTCCTTCCGCCGCGGCGCGGGCGCTTTTGCAGCCCGTATAGCGCTTCATCATCTGCGCCGCTTCCACCGCGCGCGCCTGGATCAGCTGGGGGTTCATGGCTTCGCCGCTGGCATCGAAAGGGAGTTCGATCTGCTGTATGGCATAGACGGTGACCGGCCTCATGCGCGGATCATTCATGATCTCCGAGATGCGCTTGCCCGCATTCTTCTCCACCTCGGCAAGCTTGTTGTCGATCTCTCCTGCACTGACGTCGGCCTTGACGGCATATTTGCCGGTCAGGATGCGGTTGAATCCGATCTGCGCCGCGATGAACTGCCGCAGTGAACTGACGGCGACACCTTGCTTCTCCAGCTTTCCCTTAAGGCCGGCGGCATTGGTTTTGAGCCCCTGCGCCATCCGGTCGAGCTGTTTGTCGATCTGCAGATCGGTCGCCGCCACGGCGAGCTTCTTGGCTTCGGCGAGCTTGATGACTTCGTCCACAAGATCCTGGAGTGCCGCCTTTCGGGCATTTGCGCCCAAGGCATTCTGACCCAGGATTTCCATGAGCTTGATGCGCTGGGAAATATCGAACGCGGTAATCGGAGAATCGTTGACCGTTGCGATTACGCCCTGGCTCTCGGCCTGAGCGACTGTTGCCGCGCCCCACAGCAGCGCGACAATAACGAACGGTCCGGCTAAACGTCGCCACGTCAAAACGGTCAAAGCCCGAAACCGCTGCCGATCTCGCCCAGTGTGCGGAATTCGACCGAAAATTTGAGGCTCCGGTCGACCTTGTCGTCAGGATTGCTCGTCAGGCTTTCATTGTAGGAAAGTTTGGCGCTCATGCAGTCGCAGACAAACGCAAGTCCGATCGTTTTTTCCATGAATACGTCACTCCGCAGGTCATAGCGCAGGCCGCCGAACACGCTCCACGCTTCGGCGAACCGGTAATCGGCATCGCCCCAGATTTGCTCTTCGTGCTCGTCGCGGCCGAAATTCGGCGCCGCATCGATGTTCGCATAGTTGAGTGAGCCCGAAATCCTGTCGAAAGTGAGGCTGAGAGATGCTTCCTGAGCGTTGATGTCTGACAGGTCCTCTTCAACCCGCGTCTGATAGGTGAAGCGCAGGCTTTCCCAAGGCTGGAAGGCGATGGCTCCCACGAGGTCCGAGCTTGGCCCCTCGAGGCCGGAGTTCTCCGAAAAGCTGTTTTTTCCCGCCAGATGGAACGACTCGCCAAAGCTGACCCGGGCAAAGCCGCCGTTTTCGGCCAGAAACGAATAGACAAAACCCGCATTGGCCCTGGTGCCACCCTCGTAGCGGTCAAGTCCCGTGAAGCGGTCCTGCAGAAACAGGTTGGTGTGATCGAAATTGATGGTGATGGCGTCTTCGTTGCCGATGTCGCCTTTATCCGTTTCGTCTGTCGCCGCGATGATTTGCGCGACGGGGGTGAAGACATTCTGCCCAAGTTCATGGGGCGCGAGGAACGGCCAGCGCAGGTCGATGCCGGCGGAGGGCAGGAACCGGGCGGATGTCTCCGTGTCGGACGACGAGCCCGGAACGTTATCCGAGATGAACGCATCGCCCCGAAGGCTCACGAACGGCGTTACCACCTGTCCCATTCCGTTGATGATCTGGCGCTGCCAGTGCAGATCGGCGACCGCGCGTGTCTGCTCTGTGCCCAAATCGAAATTTGTATCGGGATCATTGCGCGTCAACGAATAGACATTGGTGTAGAGGCCGAGTTCTCCACCGGCGACCGGATCGTCGAAGAGATAGTCCGCTCGCACATAGGGCAGTGCCGTGGGCATGAGGTCTTGATCCTCATCGACCAGCAGGGTCTGGAAATGCAAAGCCTGGGCGGCGAAGAAGTTGCGCCCGTCAATTCCCACCACGTAGGCCTGACTGGTGGCCAGATCGCGATCGTCGAAATCGTAGTGGCGCAGGAATGTTTTGTCGCTCACCACGGTCCCGTCCCAGCCCCAGTGCCAGTTCCGGGCGATCTCGAACCGGCCCTCCGAGGTGACGGCACCGCGCCATTTCTGATCGTCGTTGGGCTCTTCCCGGGCAAGTTGATGTACCCCGTAGCCCCGGATATTGTAGCTGCCGCTGGCAAGGGCATGGCGCCATTCCACATCCGCGACCGGACCTTGCCGCGTGGTCCATACGGGGCTGAAGGTTAGATCGTAATTTGGGGCCGGGGCCCAGAAATAGGGTGTTACGACGCCCACGCCATACATGTGCCCGCTCTTGATCTGGGGCAGAAGAAAACCGCTCCGCCGCCGCACCGAGGGATCGGGATGCGAGAGATAGGGGAGAAAGAGCACGGGCACGCCCGCGATCTCGAAACGTGCGTCCTTGTGGTAGAGCGTATGCTCCACCTCGTCATGTTTGGTTTCCTTGGAAACGATTGCCCACAACGGTGTGCCACCCTCATCGACACAGGTTTTGCACGCAGTGTAGGACACGTTCTCGTAGATCGTGATGCCGCCTTCGTAGCGTCTGGCATAATCGGCGGTGATGGTGACGTCGTTGGTGAGCAGCGCTTTCAGATGATGGGCGAACGCTTCCTTGAAGTGATTGAAGATCTCGGCGCTGTCAGCCTGGAGGACATTGCCGTTGGGCTCGCGGAACTCGACCGAACCGTTGGCTTTGAGCCGGTCGTTCTTGAGGTCATAGACCACCTTCGTGGCGGTCAGTGTATACGGCCCATAGGTGAGACGGACGAGTCCCGTGGCGGTCGCCACCTTGGCGCGGCCATCATAAGCGATCTTGTTGGCCACCACATTGGCGCGCGTGCCGGCCGGAAGTGCTTTGATTTGTGGTTTGCGGAAGCCCGAGTCGGATGGGGTCTTGGGTTCGGGCGGCGACATGAAAATCGGGTTGATCGAGGGATCGTAGCCGGTGGCGTGGGCGCTGAACGCGCCCGCCGCCAGCGCAAGCAGGATAGCTGTCCCGCGGGACAGATAATCCCGCAGGCCTACCCCCACGCGTTGTGTCGTCCCCTGCGCTTTCAAACCTTGAGTCTGCCTATCACCCCACTCGCCACTTTCCTAAACCGTTTAAAGGGTTCCGGGAAGCAGCGAATGGGACACACTCTGGAGTTCATTTGTGGCGGCATAATTGCTGGTTGCGGACAGGGTTAAGGATGTATGTCCCGTGGGTTGAACGGCGGGCGGCGAAACGGTAAGGGAGACGGCTTCCGGTCAATTGGACAAATCATGAAAATCACCTTCGCTCCTGCGTCACTACCCAAATCTGGCGTGCTGGTCCTGATCACGGGCGAGGGCGGCAAATTGAGCGGACTGGCACAAGCCGCCGACCAGCGCTGCAAGGGGCACCTCGCGCGCGCCATCAAGGCGGCGGCATTCGAGGGCAAGCGCGACCAGTCGATCGACGTGATCGCGGCGGGCGGTTTCGACCGGGTGGTGATCGTGGGCTGCGGCAAGCCCGAGACGATGACCGCGCGCGATGCCGAATTGCTGGGGGGCGCCATCGCTGGCACGCTGCAGTCGCTCAAGGTCAAGGAAGCCGTGATTGCCGCCGAGCTTCCGGGTAAGGTGACGCTCGAACCAGCCGAAGCGGCGGCGCTGATCGCGTCCGGCGCCAGTCTCCGCATTTATCGGTTCGACAGCTACAAGACCAAGACCCCGGACAAGCCAAACGGGCTTCAGGCGCTCACAGTGCTGACAGCCGAAGTGGCGGCCGCGCGCAAGGCTTTTCGTCCCTACGAGGCGATCGCCGAAGGCGTTCACGCGGCCCGCGATCTGGTAAACGAGCCGCCAAACAAGCTGTTTCCGGTTGATTTCGCCCAGCGCATCAAACCGCTGGCGCGATACGGGCTCAAAGTCGAAATCCTCGACGGACGCCAGATGAAAAAGCTGGGCATGGGAGCGCTTCTGGGCGTGGCGCAGGGTTCGTCACAGGAACCGCGCCTCGTAGTGATGCGCTGGGACGGCGGCAAACGCGGCGAAAATCCGGTGGCTTTCATCGGCAAGGGCGTCACTTTCGACACCGGCGGCATCTCCATCAAGCCCGCCGCCGGCATGGAGGATATGAAGGGCGACATGGGGGGCGCTGCCTGCGTCACCGGGCTCATGCTGGCGCTGGCCAAGCGCAAGGCCAAGGTCAACGCGGTGGGCGCCATCGGCATCGTCGAAAACATGCTCGACGGCAACGCCCAGCGCCC
Source organism: Hyphomicrobiales bacterium (assembly GCA_031365765.1). Taxonomy (GTDB): domain Bacteria; phylum Pseudomonadota; class Alphaproteobacteria; order Rhizobiales; family Aestuariivirgaceae; genus Aestuariivirga. The sequence goes on from JANLYR010000372.1 coordinate 7,880, forward strand.
CGGCGACGTGGTGAAATCGATGTCGGGCCAGACCATCGCGGTGCTCAACACCGACGCCGAGGGCCGCCTCGTTCTGGCCGATGTGCTGTGGTATATCCAGGACCGCTTCAAGCCCAAATTCATGATCGATCTGGCAACGCTCACCGGCGCCATCCTGGTGGCGCTGGGCAAGGAACATGCCGGGCTGTTTTCGAACAACGACGAACTGGCGACAAGGCTGTCGGAGGCGGGGCTGGCCAGCGGCGAGAAAGTCTGGCGCCTGCCGCTCACGCCCGAATACGACAAGTTGATCGACCATGATGTCGCCGATATGAAGAATATTGGCGGCCGTCACGGCGGCTCAATCACCGCCGCGCAGTTCCTCCAGCGTTTTGTCAACGGCACACCATGGGCGCATCTCGATGTAGCCGGTACAGCGATGGATTCGGTCAAGAATGCGATCAACCAGAGCTGGGGTTCGGGCTGGGGCGTAAGGCTGCTCAACCGCCTGGTGGCGGACCACTACGAAGGCTGATCACATATCCCGGAAGGCGTCACGGTAGGCCTGCAGTCCCAGATAGTAATTCACGATCGCCGTCTCGTAGCGCTTGGCCGCGGCATCGGCGGTGGCCTGGTCGATCTCGCGGCGTGCAAAGGCCTGAAGCGTGGACTTGCGGTCGCGCTCGACGCCCTTGCGGGCTGCCTCGATCAGCTTGCGGAACGATTCGAGTTCGCCAAAACTTGGCGTTCCCAGCCAGATATTGCGCAGCGTTATGTCGTAGAGCGGATTGACATTGGGAGCGATTGTGGCGGAACCGTCATAGTCGATGCTCGGCACGCACTGGCCTTGCGGCGGCTTGACCGGTTCGCATACCGCAGCACAGGACTGCTCCGTACCGGCGGCGCAGCAGTTGCACAGGCTCGCAGGCGATGCACTCACCGTCATCCACACAATTGCCAGAACCGCCAACTCCGAACGCATGAAACATCTCCTCGAGGAACCTCAACTGTAGCGTTTCACAGCCTCGATGCAAGGGTTGACGCGCGCCGGCATCGGGTCTGCATAGGCTGATGGCCGAAGTCTTTTTCTATCATCTGGAACGCCAGCCGCTGGAGCACATCCTGCCCAGGCTTCTGACGTCAAGTCTTGAGCGGAGCTGGCGTGTGGTGGTCCAGACCGATTCGGACGATCGTGCCGAAGCGCTTTCCGCCATGCTGTGGACATGGCGCGACGATGCCTTCCTGCCGCATGGAACGAAGGCGGACGGCAACGCCCATCTGCAACCCGTATGGCTGACGGCGGGAGACGACAATCCGAATTCTGCGACAGTACGGTTTTTCGTCGATGGCGCAACGGTGGGAGCCTTGGACGGTTTGACGCGCGCCGTGGTGATTTTCGATGCTGGCGACGAGGCGGCGATGGCGCGGGCCCGTGAAGATTGGAAAAGGTTCAAGGCGGCGGGCCATGCCGTGAGCTACTGGCAGCAGGACGAAAGCGGCCGCTGGCTTGATAAGGCGAAATCAGGCTGAGCGCCGGGATTCGGTCAACAGGATCCCAAGTCCCACGACCGCCGACACCAGCGATCCGGCGATCACCCCCACCCGGACGAGAGTCACTTCGGTTCCGCCTTCGAAGGCGAGCGAGCCGATGAACAGGCTCATGGTGAAGCCGATGCCGGCAAGGAATCCAATCCCCGCCATGTGCAGCCAGTTCGCGCCTTCCGGCAGCCGTGCGAGGCCGCTCCGCACCGCCAGCGCCACCGCCCCCAACACGCCGAGCGGCTTGCCCAGGACGAGGCCAAGGGTGATGCCGAGCGGCAGCGGCTGCATCAGGTTGCCCGGGCTAAAACCACCAAGCGGTATTCCAGCATTGGCGAAGGCGAACAGCGGCAGGATGAGGAAGGTCACATAGGGCTGGACCGCCGTTTCCAGCGTATGGACGAAATCCGAGCCGTCGCGCCGCTTGAGCGGAATCATCAGCGCCACGGCGACACCGGCAAGTGTCGCGTGGACGCCGGATTTGAGCACGAACACCCACAGCGCCAAACCGGCGAACACATAGAGCGCGGTGCGGTCGACATGCAGCCGGTTCATGGTGAACAGCACCAGCAACGCCAATGTCGCCAGTGTGAGCGCCAGCGCCGACAGGCTCGACGTGTAGAAGAGGGCGATGATGACGATGGCGCCGAGATCGTCGAGCGTCGCCAACGTCAGCAGGAATACCTTGAGCGAAACGGGAACCCGCTTCCCCGCCAGCGACAGCGCGGCGAGCGCAAAGGCGATATCGGTCGCCGCCGGAATGGCCCAGCCGCGCAGGAGTTCCGGATTGCCGATATTGATCAGGCTGTAGATGAGGGCAGGAACCGCCATGCCTCCCGCCGCCGCGAG
>JANLYR010000382.1:0-3264 GCA_031365765.1 Hyphomicrobiales bacterium
CCCGAGATGTCCAAGAACACCGTTTGTCTCTGGTATGACAACGACGCCGAAAGCGCGGCGCGGTTCTACGCCAAGACATTTCCCGATAGTGAGGTTGGCGCCACGCAAAAAGCGCCAAGTGATTTTCCAGGCGGCAAAAAAGGCGATCCATTGGTGGTTGAGTTCACCGTCCTCGGCATCCCCTGCATTGGCCTCAATGGCGGCTCCCATTTCAAGCACAGTGAGGCTTTCTCTTTCCAGGTCTCGACCAAGGACCAAGCGGAAACCGACCGCTATTGGAACGCGATCGTCGGGAATGGCGGGCAGGAAAGCCAGTGCGGTTGGTGCAAGGATAAGTGGGGCATCTCTTGGCAAATCACGCCCAAGGTCCTGACCGACGCCATGAGCGCCGGCGGCGAGACGGCCAAGCGCGCCTTTGAAGCGATGATGCCGATGAAGAAAATTGATGTCGCCACGATCGAAAAGGCGGTGCGCGGCTAATTCCTGGTATTCGGGAGAAGGCCGATGCCAAACCAAAAGACCGGAACGCACGCCGCCGATGCCGTACCACTGATCGCCAAACTCGATTTTCGACTGCTTCACATTGAAAGGACCACTTCATGTCCGCGCGAACGACGACAACCAAGGATGAGATCATCGCCCTTGAGAAATCCTATTGGGATGCAATGAAAAAGAAAGATGGTCACCGTACCGCCGAGCTTTCCGGTGAGATGGCTCTGGTCACGGGATCGCAAGGCGTAATGAGAATTTCGAAAAGCAAAATGGGAAAAATGACTGAGGAAGGCAAATGGACGCTCGAGTCCTATGCCTTTGAAGACATTGAAGTTTCGATGCCGCTTCCGGACGTCGCCATTGTTGCCTACGTCGTTCGCCAGAAGGTCAAAATGGACGGCAAGTCGCAGGATATGCGTGCTGCCGACAGCTCCACGTGGATTCACGGCGATGGCGGTTGGGAATGCCACGCACACAGCGAGACCATTTTGCCGGCCGGCGGATCGGCTTAAACTCAAACTCAGCTGTACCGGTTCATCAAACCCTCGATATATTCCTGCCGGCCGGAAACCGGCTGCGGATCGATGCCGCCCTTTTCCACCCGCGCGGCGATCTCGTCGAGGCTTGAGCCTTTGGCCAGCATGGCCTTGGCTTCTTTCGTCTCCCAGCCAGCGTAGCGCTTGTCGACGATTCCCGCGAGTTTGCCGTCCTCCACCATCTTCGCAGCCACGATCAGCGCCCGCGCGCACGCATCCATGCCGCCGACATGGGCGTGCAGTAGATCGTCCGGGTCAAGCGACTGGCGGCGGATTTTCGCGTCGAAATTCAAGCCGCCCGTGCTGAAGCCGCCGGCTTTGAGGAGCGGGTAAAACGCCCGCGCCATGTCCGGCACGTTCATCGCGAACTGGTCAGTGTCCCATCCGGATTGGGTATCGCCACGGTTGATGTCGAGTGAGCCGAAGATGCCGAGTGCCAGCGCCAGTTCGATCTCGTGTTCGAAGGTGTGCTTCGCCAGGATCGCGTGGTTTTCCTCGATATTGACCTTCACGTCCTTCTCGACGCCGTTCGCCTTCAGGAAGCCGAAGACGATGCCGACGTCAAAGTCGTATTGATGTTTAGTCGGCTCTTGCGGCTTTGGTTCGATCAGGATCGGACCCTTGAAGCCGATCTTGTGCTTGTGCTCGACGACCAGTTGCAGGAAGCGGCCGGCCTGCGCCAGTTCGCGCTTCAAGTCAGTGTTGATGAGCGTCTCATAGCCCTCGCGGCCGCCCCACATCACATAGTTCTCGCCGCCCAGATCCTTTGTCACTTCCAGTGCGTGCTTCACCTGCGCCGCGCACCAAGCGAACACGTCGGGATCGGGGTTGGTCGCCGCGCCCGCCATGAAGCGGCGGTGCGAAAACATGTTGGCGGTCCCCCAGAGCAGCTTGACGCCAGTGTCCTGCATCTTCTTCGCGAAGATTTCGGCGATGACGCTGACGTTTTTGTTGCTCTCTTTCAGCGTCGCGCCCTCCGGCGCAATATCGCGATCGTGGAAGGTGAAGAACGGCACGCCCAGTATTTTGAACATGTCGAAGGCAACGTCGGCCTTCAGCTTTGCAAGCTTCATCTGATCGCCCGCCGCATCGATCCACGGCCGCTCGATCGACGCTCCCCCAAACGGATCATTGCCGACCCAGCAGAACGAATGCCAATAGCAGGCGGCCATCCGGAGATGCTCGGCCATGGTCTTGCCCATGACCATCTTCGTCGGGTCATACCAGCGATACGCAAGGTCGTTTTTGCTGTCCGGGCCTTCATATTTGATGGGTTCGGAGATGGAGAAGAACGGTTTCATGGTGGGGATCCCTGGATTCATGCGGAGGGTTCATGCGGAAACCCCTCTCCCCCATTGGGGATAGGGGGATCAGCGGAGGGTCTTCAGAGCGGGATAGATTTTCGCGTAACGGGCGTAGCTTTCGGCGTAGGCACCCGCGAGCGCCTTATTGGGTTCAACGGTGAAGGCGGTCGGCGGCTTAGTCGCGATCACCTTGATGTCTTCACCGGTCGCTGCCGCGCGGCCGAGGCGGGCTGCACCGAAGGCGCCGCCGAAGTCACCGTCCTGCGGCACTTCGATCGGCAGGCCGAGCACCGTCGCGATCGTCTCCAGCCAGAGTTTCGAGCGCGAACCGCCACCGACAGCGGTTGCGACAGGCACCGAAGTTCCCGCTGCTTTCAGCGCCTCCAGGCAATCGCGGAACGCGAAGGCGACGCCCTCGATCACCGCTTTGACGAGGTCATTGCGCGAGGTTTCGGCGGCAAGGCCAAGGAACATCCCGCGCGCGCCTGGATCATTATGCGGGGTGCGCTCCCCGGAGAGGTAGGGGAGGAAGGTGACGGGGGATGGCGCTGTCAATTTGTCGCCGAGGCCGCCGGTCAGTTCGGGGGCCGGCGTCGTCAGCACCGAAGCCAGCCATTCGAGCGAGGCGGTTGCGGACAAAATCACCCCCATCTGATGCCAGGTATCCGGCACCGCGTGGCAGAACGCGTGCACGGCACCTTCGGTGTTTGGCGAAAATTTCGCGTTCGATACAAACAGCACGCCGGACGTGCCAAGGGAAACGAAAGCACCGCCGGGCCTGACCGCACCGATGCCGACGGCGGAGGCCGCATTGTCACCGCCACCAGCGGCGACTCCCGGCAACTTCGGCATGCCCCAGGCTTTGGCGACATCGGCACGAAGGCGGCCGGTTGGCGCGCTGCCTTCGAAAAGTCTGGGCATATGATTGCGCG
>JANLYR010000388.1:0-2031 GCA_031365765.1 Hyphomicrobiales bacterium
GAATAAGCCGCCCGCGCTCGCCGCCCGACAAGACCGAGACAGGCGTTCGCGCCTTGTCGGGCGGGAACAGGAAATCCTTCATGTAACTGATCACATGCTTGGTTTCGCCATTCACCGTGACGCTCGATCCGCGCCCGCCGCTGATCACTTCGGCCAGCGTCGCGCCGGGATCGAGACTGTCGCGGCTCTGGTCGAGCTTGACGATGTCGAGATTGGTGCCGCGCCGGATGAACCCGGAGTCGGGCTCCATTTCGCCGGTCAGGAGCTTGATCAGCGTCGTCTTGCCCGCGCCGTTGGGACCGACGATGCCGAGCCGGTCGCCGCGCATGATGAGAAGATCGAGATTGCTGACGATGGCGCGCCCACCAAACGATTTCGACATGCCCTTGGTCTCGGCCACCAGCTTGCCCGACATGTCGCCGGAAGACGCCGCCATGCGCACCGCCCCCAGGGCGCCGACATGATCTTTCCGCTCCTTGCGCAGGGTGGACAGCAATTCGACGCGCCGCATGTTGCGCTTGCGCCGTGCGGTGACGCCGTAGCGCATCCAGTATTCTTCCGTGGCGATGCGCTTGGCCAGCAGCACCTGGTCGGCCTCTTCCTTGGCCAGCACCTCGTCGCGCCAGGTTTCGAAATGCGTGAATCCCCGCTCCAGCCGCCGCGACGCGCCGCGGTCGAGCCACACAGTGCGATTGCTCAGCGCCTGCAGAAAGCGCCGGTCATGACTGATCAGCACCAGCGAAGACCGCAGCGATTTCAACGCCGCTTCCAGCCATTCGATGGCCGGGAGATCGAGATGGTTGGTGGGCTCGTCGAGGAGCAGAATATCGGGTTCGGGCGCCAGCGTACGGGCGATGGCGGCGCGGCGGATTTCGCCACCCGACAAGCGCTTCGGCTCTTCCGCGCCCGTCAAACCAAGTTCCCGCAGCAGCGAAGTGCAGCGGTGCGGATCGTCGGCCGGTCCGAGGCCCGCCTCCACATATTCAAGCACCGTCCTGTAGCTTGAAAGGTCGGGTTCCTGCGGCAGATAGCGGATGGTCGTGCCGGGCTGCAGCCAGCGCTCGCCATGGTCGGCCTCCACCATGCCGGCGGCGATCTTCAGAAGCGTCGATTTCCCGGACCCGTTGCGCCCAACCAGCGCCACGCGCTCACCTTCGGCCACCGCCAGTTCGGCGCCATCGAGAATGGGCTGTCCGCCGAAAGTGAGACCGATATCGCGGAGATGAAGGAGGATCCTGCTCATGGCTGAGGGCTCCTAGCCGATTGGCGCGGGCTTCTCCAGTCCCCCAGATATTGCGCGAGGCCGGGAATGTCCGTCGCGGCGAAGAGTTCCGCCGTGGGCCTGAGCGCCACGATGCGGCCATTCTCGATATAGGCCGTGTGGCTCGCGGCATAGGCGGCATCCTCCGGCTGATGCGACACCATCAGCACCGTGAGGCCGCGTTTCCGCTGCATGGCGACGACCAGATCGAGCATCTCGCGCCGCAGCGCCGGGCCTAGTGCCGCAAAGGGTTCATCCAGCAGCAGCACCGGATGCTTGCGCACCAGGCTCCGCGCGATGGCCACGCGCTGGCGCTCGCCCCCCGACACGTCGCCGGGCAGCCGGTGTTGCAACTCGGCCAACCCGACCTCATCGAGCGCCCCATCGACCATCGCCTGTTGCGCCTCGTCGAGCTTCAGCGACGGCGCCACGCCGATCGCCACGTTCTTCCACAGGTCGAGATGGGCAAACACGTTGTTGTCCTGAAAGATCATACTGACGGCGCGCTTATCTGGCATCACTGCCGTGACATCCTGTCCGGCAATCAGCACGCGGCCCGACAAAGGCTGTTCGAACCCCGCGATGAGATTGAGCAGCGTCGACTTCCCCGCTCCGCTCGGCCCGATCATCGCCGTGAAACTTTCGCGCGCGAACCCCGCGTCGAACAGCATGTGCATGTCCTCGTAACGGAAGGCCACTTGCTCGAGCCGGATCATTGCTTGGCACTCCAGCGGTCGGCCAGCGTGGCAAGCCCGAGGACCAATGTGGAC
>JANLYR010000104.1:0-20813 GCA_031365765.1 Hyphomicrobiales bacterium
GGTCCAGCCGGTGCTCAAGGCCCAACAGGTCCGTCGGGCCCCCAGGGCACAGCAGGCGTTCAGGGCCCTCCCGGTGCGAGTAACAAGATATTGTCAGGGGGCGGAGCAATAAGCATACCGATGGGACCAGCCGCCCGCTTCATTTCTCCGACTGTGGCTCAAACGATTTCGTCAGGCCAATGGGTCGCCGTCAACAATTTGAAGTTTACGGTGATGTTTCAAAACTCTGGAAACTCGGTCGACAGCGGCTTTATTGCAGTTTGCTACCGCGATGCTGCTCTCCCAGCTTCTGCGCCCACCATCTTCACTGGAATTGTGGCATTCACAGGTGTGAGTGTGCCGGCCGCCTCAAGCATAACGTTCACTCTCAATGCATCGCTAGCCGCGGTGTCGCTATCTGCCGGTACGTACGATATAGGCGTCTGCACCAATTTATCAAACACATCGATTGATGCGGTTAGCAATTCGGTTGCGGCGCTCCTGTCAATCGCGAATTAGTTGCAATTTCCGATTCTCCCCATTGCTGCGGAGATTAAGCGATAAGCGCCATCATTCGAGCAAGGTGCGGACATGGGCTTCTGCTCGGGCTTGACGCGCGGCCTATAGGTCATGTGCTCGATAATCTTGGCGCCGACATATTTGCCCGTGGCGAACTGCGCATCATTGGGGATATCGACCACCACGGAACGCGTCCTTCCGATACCCCTGCAGATAAAGCAGCGCGGTGAGGTCGCCATGGTTGATACGGATTGGCGCCTGCTCCTGCACATGCGGCTTGGCGTGGACGGCAACGCCCATCCCGGCGCCCTTGAGCATCGGGATATCATTGGCGCCGTCGCCGGCAGCGATGGCATCGGTGGCGTCCAAGCCCCTCTCGGCCACGATCCGGCGCAAGGCTGCCAGTTTGTCGGCGGCGCCTAGAACCGGTTCGCGGACGTCACCCGTCAGCCTGCCATCCTCGATCACCAGGTCATTGGCCACGTTGTGGTCGAAACCCAGTTGCGCCGCCACGGCCCGGGTAAACTGCAGGAATCCGCCCGATACGAGGGCCGTATAAGCGCCATGGGCCTTCATCGTGGCGACAAGCGTGGCACCGCCGGGCGCCAGGGTGATCCGCTCACGGAGGATTTGGCCGATCACCTGCGCGTCCAGGCCCTTGAGGAGCGCCACCCGCTGACGCAGCGACTGAGCGAAATCGATTTCGCCCCGCATGGCCCGCGCGGTGATGGCGCTGATCTTGTCTCCAAGTCCGGTCAGCGCCCCCAGTTCGTCGATGCATTCCTGCGCGATCATGGTCGAATCCATGTCGGCCAGGAGCAGGTGTTTGCGCCGGTTGCGGCGTGGCACGCTGGCGAGGTCGAGAGGCTTCGAACCCGGATCGAAACGCTCAAACCCCTCGAACTGATCGAATTCGACCGCCTCATCAGGCGCCAGCCAGCGGGGCGGCCCCGATCCAAGCGCCCGCAGGCTTTCGATCACGTTCTCATCTATTGCCCGCGAACCGGGGGCTGCTATCACCAGGACGACCTGTTCCATGGGAACACCTTGCCGCGCCAGCCGTTACCTGCGCAACCTGCAACCAAGGAGTGGCGTCATGGCGAACGAGGAAGACACCGGCAAGTCGGACAAGGAAATGGTGGGCCGCATCTGGGAGCTGGCGGACAAGATCAAGATCTGCATGCTAACCACCTGGGATGGCAAGCGCCAGCGCTCGCGCCCGCTCTATTCCATGCCGGATCGCCGCAAGGACGTCATTCATTTCCTGGTCGACGCGCACGGCGCCAAAAATTGGCACATCGATGAATTTCCCTGGGTCAGCCTGGGTTATGTTGATACCGGTGCGAACAAATTTGTCGCGATGTCGGGCAAGGCCAAGATCAGCGATGACCGCAAGATGATCAAAAAACTGTGGTCCGATTTCGACAAGGCATGGTGGGATTCCGAGGACGATCCCGCCATCCGGCTTTTGTCGTTCACCCCCGACGATGCCGAAATCTGGGATGGGCCGAACAAGCTGATGGCCGGCCTCAAAATGCTCACCGCCGCCGTGACCGGGGCAAAACCGCGCTACGGCGATCACGCAAAAGTGGATATTTGAACGAACATACGAACCGTCACGTCATTCTTGTCGCTGGCGCCACCGCCAGCGGCAAGTCGTGTCTTGCAGTGAAACTTGCAAAGGAGCGCCGCGGCATCATCATCAATGCCGACGCCATACAGGTTTACCACGATCTGCGCATTCTCTCGGCGCGGCCATCCTTGCAAGATGAACAGTTCGTGCCGCATCGGCTGTACGGCCATGTCCCGGGTTTGCAGAATTATTCCGTGGCCCGCTGGTTGACCGATGCCCGCGTCGAAATGGCAGCGGCGTGGGAAGCCGGCCACGTCCCGATCGTTACCGGAGGCACGGGACTTTATTTCAAGGCACTTCTGAATGGCCTGGCGGATGTGCCGCCCATCGACCCTCAGTGGCGAGAGAAATGGCGGAACTTCGCGGGCGACCTTCATGCCGAACTGCAACGGCGCGATCCCGTTGCCGCCGCTCGCCTTGCCCCCGCCGACAGGCAACGCATCCTGCGCGCCCTCGAAGTGATCGAAGGCACCGGCAGGCCGCTGTCGCACTGGCAGGAAGCAGCGAAGGCCGAATCCCCCCTGGCCGGCACTCATATAGAACGCCACGTCCTCGACGTGCCGCGAGACGAACTGGCCGCCCGCGCCGATGCGCGCTTCGATGCGATGATCGCCGCCGGCGCCCTGGACGAAGTGCACCCCCTCCTCGGCTACGATCCGTCGCTTCCGGTGATGAAGGCCATCGGTGTGCCTGAACTTGCCCGCCATCTCCGGGGCGAACTACCCCTGGCCGAAGCCGTGTCCCTCGCCAAGATCGCCACCCGTCAATATATCAAACGCCAGCAAACATGGTGGCGGGGGCAGACGGACGAATGGCGCCCAGTTTCCCAACAGCACTGAAATCGTGTTAGACTGGCTGGCATGAACAGCCCTTTCCGCACTCCCGTCCTCCGCCGCGCCACGCAGGCCGCGGAGGGGCTGATGCGCCGCTGCTGGTCGGTGGCCGAGATCGAGGCGATGGTCGAGGCAGGGATACTCCTTGAAGACGAACGCTTCGAACTCATCGGTGGAGAGGTGGTCCCCATGTCGCCTAAGGGCAACCGGCACGAACTGCTCAAGAGCGCTCTGATTGAGTTTTGGGTGAAGTTGATGCCGCCCGCGTTCAGAGTGGTGCCCGAAACCACTTTTTACATCAATGAGGACACATTCCTTGAGCCGGATTTCCTTTTCTATCGGAAGTCGGATGGACTGGTTAACTTGAAGCCCGCAACCGCCCTGCTGGCGGTGGAAATCGCAGACAGCAGTCTCGCTTATGATCTCGGCCGAAAAGCCAGGCTCTATGCGGCCCACGGCATTCGCCAGATGTGGGTCATCGACGCGGTGAAGCTGGAGACGCATGTCCATCGACACCCGGGTTTGGATGGTTATGTGGAGAAATTGCTGATCGCCGCCGATGCCGAACTCGCGCCCGATTTCGCGCCTGAACTGTCAGTGCGACTGGGACAGTTAGAGCTGGTCTGACCTCGAGGTTTCGCCGCCCGCCCGCTTCCATGCGTCGAACCCGCCATGCACGTGGGTAGAACTCGTCAGCCCCGCGTCCTGGGCCGCCTGCACCGCCATGGCGGAGCGTTCGCCATAGGCGCAGAAGAACACCAGCCGGCGGTCCGAAGCGAGCTTGCGCAACAATCCGCCCGGAGCGATATTTTCCTGAAGTGCCGGATAGGGAGCGGGAACCGCGCCCCGGATCTCGCCGTGGCGCTGGCGCTCGCTGGCTTCACGAAGATCGACGAACACCATATCGGGACGCCCGGCCATGGCGATCGCCGCTTCCGGCGTCACCGCCCAGCCACGCCGGGCGATTTCGCTCTGCGCCAGCCCGACATGCAGGTTGGCGGGCACCGCCACATCCATCATTTTCGGGTTGGGCAGTTTCAGGTTGTTCATCAGATTTGCATATTCATCCGCCGACTTGACTTGAAGCCTTGGATTGAACGCGCGCTCCTCGGCGATGGTGCTCACCGTGTCGCCCTTGTAGTCATGCGCGGGATAGACCAGCGTCTCGTCCGGAAGCTTGAGCAACCGGTTGAAGATCGACTCGTATTGCGCGCGGGGATCGCCGTTCTGGAAATCCGTGCGCCCCGTTCCGCGGATCAGCAGGGTATCGCCGGTAAACACGCGGTCGTCCAGCGTATAGGAATAGCTGTCGTCGGTATGGCCAGGCGTATAGATTACACCGAGACTGACCCCATCGATGGTGAGCCTTTCGCCATCGGCGACGCGCATTGAAACGATGTCGGCCTTCGTCTGCTCGCCCATGACCGTGATACATTTCGTGCGGTCGCGCAAAGCGCCGAGCCCCGTAATGTGATCGGCATGAAGATGTGTATCGACCGCCTTGACCAGGCGCAGATCCATCTCGTTAAGAAGCTGGATGTAGCGATCGACCTTTTCCAGGACCGGATCGATAATCAGCGCCTCCGCGCCTGCGCGACTGGCGAGGATATAGCTGTAGGTCCCCGAGACACTGTCGAAAAGCTGGCGGAAGATCATTGGGACTAGCCGGTGTGTTCCGTCATTTCTTGAGCTTGACCGCGATATATCGCATCTCGCCCTGCTTTCCGCCCTTGGCCACGAGCAGCAGAACGGAATTTTTGCCGGCCTTCTGGGCTTCCTCCACGGCGGCGGAGATGTCGGCCGCACCAACGACCGGCTTTTCGCCCGCCTCGGTGATGACATCGCCTGGTTCAAGGCGCTTGTCCGCGGCCACGCCGTCGGGCGTGACCTCGGTGACAATGACACCGCTCACATCCTTGTCGGTCTTGTACTTGGTGCGCTGCTCGTCGTTTAGCGCCGTCACTGTCATGCCGAGTACCGTCGCCACCGCCGCGGCGCCGCCGGTCCCAGTGGTTTCCTGCTGGGCCACAAGTTTCTCGCCATCCTCCAGCCGTCCGACTTCGGCCGTAACGCCGATTTCCTTGCCCTTGCGCAGGACCTTGACCTGCACCCGCTGGCCGATCTCGGTTTCCGCCACGATGCGCGGCAGATCGCGCATCTGGATCACCCGGCGCCCATTGAATTCGACGATCACGTCGCCCGCCTCAATGCCGGCTTTTTCCGCCGGACCGCTCTTGGTGACATCGGCGATAAGTGCGCCCCTGATCTGTGGCAGGCCCATCGTTTCGGCAAGATCGGCCGTCACGGGTTGAATTTTGACGCCAAGCCAGCCCCGCCGCGTCTCGCCGAATTTGATCAGCTGCGCGATCACATTCTTGGCGTTGTTGGCGGGAACCGAGAAGCCGATGCCCACGGAACCGCCCGACGGCGAGAAGATCGCGGTGTTGATGCCCACTACCTCGCCCTTCAGGTTGAACAGCGGCCCCCCGGAATTTCCCTTGTTGATAGCGGCGTCGGTCTGCATGAAATTATCGTACGGCCCTGCATTGATGTCGCGGTTCAGCGCCGAAATGATGCCGAGTGAAACCGAGCCTCCAAGGCCGAACGGATTGCCGATCGCCATTACCCAGTCGCCGATCCGCAGCCGGTCGCTGTCGCCGAAGCTGGCGGCGGGAAGCGGTTTGTCGGGCTTGACGCGCAGCACGGCGAGATCCGTCTTGGGATCGCGGCCGACGAGTTCGGCCTTGAGCACCGTGCCATCTTGCAGATTGACTTCCATCGCGTCGGCGCCCTCGACGACATGATTGTTGGTGACGATGATGCCGCTGGCGTCGATGACAAACCCCGATCCCATTGAACTGACGGACCGCTCTTGTTGCCCTTCGCCTGGCTGCTGGCGCCGCAGGAAATCATCGAAGAAATCCTTGAACGGCGAATTATCGGGAACATCTGGACGCGGCAGGTCGGCGGCGCCGGGCGATTTTGACTCCACCGCGATCTGCACGACCGACGGCAGCAGGCGCTCCGCCAGGTCCGACACAGAGGGCAAGTCCTCCGCCATTGCGGGTCTCGTCAACGCCGAACCCGCCAGGCAAAGCGCCACCACGGCGGCGCCCGCGGCTCCCTTCCCACAGGACAGGAACACACCAAAACGTCCCATCACCAACCTCCAATGATCATCCGGTCACGCCGCGCACCAGCCATACGAACAGCACACCGAGTGCCAGAGCGGCAAGTCCGCCCAGGCGTAGCTGATCTTCACTGTAATCCGTCATGGCGGCCAGCATGCGCTTGAGATGGCCGGGAACCAAGGCATAAAGAAGGCCCTCGATCACCAGTACGAGACCAAGGGCCGTCAGCAGCGCCTCGGTCATTGCACGGCGGGGGCGGGTGCCGGTACCGTTTCGGGATTAGGGGCGGAGTTGGTCGGTGTGCGGGTGCCGAAGTAGCGAAAGAACTCCGAACTCGGATCAAGCACGAGGGTCGTGCCCTGGCTTGAAAGGCTTTTGGCATAGGCCTGCATCGAGCGGTAGAATCCGAAAAACTCAGGGTCTTGCTGGAACGCCTGGGCGAACACCTTGTTGCGTTCTGCGTCGCCTTCACCGCGGAAAATTTCGGATTGCTTGCGCGCCGAGGCGATTTTCTCGGTATAGGTCCGGTCGGCCTCGGCGATCATCCGCGTCTTGGTGGCATCACCTTTGGCCCGGAGATCCGCAGCCTCCGCTTTGCGTTCCGAACTCATCCGGTTGTAGGTATCCTCGAGCACGTCCTGCATGAGATCGGTGCGGCGAATGCGGACATCGACGATATCGATGCCGAGTGTCAGCGCCTCCGCTTTCACCTGGTCGCGAATTTCTTTCATCATCACGTTGCGGTCCTGCGACAGGGCCGCATCGAAGGTGCGCCGGCCATAGGTCTGGCGCAGCGCTGAGTCGAGCCGGGTCTCGATCCGCATGCGCGCACGCGCGAGATCGGCGCCAACCGTCTGGCGGAACTTGCCGGAATCGGCGATGCGCGCCACGGTGAACGTATCGACCAGATAGCGTCGGCCATCGACAACCTGCACGCCTTTGTCGAGGCTTTCCCAGATGACGATCCGGTCCTCGATCATGTTGACGGCGTCGGCGAACGGCACCTTGAAATAAAGGCCGGGCTGCTCCACGATGCGATTGATTTCACCGAAACGCAGCACCAGCGCCTTTTCGCGCTCGTCGACGATGAAATAAGACATGTAGGCGATAAGGGCGACGATCGCGATGGCGATGCCTCCAACCGTCCTGATCGAGCCGCCCATCACTGTGTCCCCCCAGTATCCGGAGTATCGGTGCGTTTCTTGATTTCAGGCAGCGGCAGGTATGGCACGACCCCCTGCCCGTTCGCACCTTGCTCGATGATCACCTTGTTGGAGTTTCCCAGGACCTGCTCCATGGTTTCAAGGAACAGCCGCTCGCGCGTGACGTCCTTGGCGTTCTTGTATTCGTTGTAGATCGAAACGAAGCGCGCGGCCTCGCCCTGCGCGTCGGCGACGACGCGGAATTTGTACGCCTTGGCGTCCTCGACCAGCTTTGCCGCCTCGCCCTCGGCCAGGCGCACGCGCTGGTTCCGGTACTGGTCGGCCTCGTTGATCAACTGCGCCTGGTTTTGTTCGGCGCGCTGCACTTCCTCGAACGCCGCTATCACCTGCTTCGGCGGATCGGCCTTTTCCAGGTTGACGGCGGTGATGGCGATGCCGGACTTGTAGTGGTCGAGTGTATCCTGGGTGATCTTGAGGACTTGGTCCTGCGCCGAAAGCCGCCCCGTGGTGCGGATTTCTTCGGCCGCCGTGCGGCCTACCACTTCGCGCATGGCACTCTCGGCGATGGCCTTGACCATCGCTTCCTGCGTCTGCACATTGAACAGATAAGCTTCGGGGTCGGTGATCCGCCACAGCACGGTGAACTGGATATCGACGATGTTTTGGTCGCCCGCCAGCATCAGGCCTTCATTGTCGGTGGCCCCGATGTCGATCTGCTGCTCGGCTTCGACCTTGGGGCGCTCCATGGTCTCGACCGGCCAGAAAACGAAATGCAAACCGGGATTTGCCGTCCTCACATATTGGCCGAGCCTGAGAACAACACCGCGCTCGTCCGCTTGCACCTGGTAGATCGAATTGAACAGCCAGAACAAAAACACCAGCAATACGGGCACCAGCCAGGTCATCCGGCCGCCCCCGGCTGGCATCATGTTTTTAAGCTTGTCCTGGCTGCGGCGAAGCAGTTCATCGAGATCGGGAGGGTTCGGACCCCGGTTGCCACCTTGAGGGCGTTTGGGGCCCTGGCCCCAGGGACCCTGCCCGAACGGGCCCTGATTTCCGCTCCCGCCCTCTTTATTCCACGGCATCCATTGTCCTCGCTGTCGCCCTAACGCTGCGCACCGATATAGGTAGCCCCAGGGCCGATGTCCACCGGATCACGTTGTGACACGCTCCAGCACGCGCAAGGTGAACGAAGCGGAATCCTTTGGTCCCCTTGGGTGGAACGCGCGCGAAACCTCGCGCCAGTTGCTCTGGTCAATGCTCGGAAAGACCGTGTCGCCTGATGCATCGAGGTCAACTTCCGTCAGATAGATGCGCTCCGCCAATGGCAGGAACAGCCGAAATATCTCGGCACCGCCGATTACCGCGATCTCGTCTGCCGCCGTCCCCGCCGCCGCCCGCGCCGCTTCCGGGCTGGTGACGACACTGGCGCCGTCCGCTTTGTAAGCGTGATCTCGGGTGATGACGATGTTGTGGCGTCCAGGCAGCGGGCGTTTGGGCAGGCTCTCCCACGTCTTGCGCCCCATGATGATGGGCTTGCCCAGGGTAATCTCCTTGAACCGTTTGAGATCGGAGGAGATGTGCCATGGCAGACCGCCGTCTTTACCGATCAAATTGTTCCGGTCCATCGCCACGACGAAGACGACGCGGCTCATTCAGCCAGCCTGTCGAGCGCTTCGCCGGTCAGTCTGTACGTCTTCCATTCATCGATCGGCATGGCCCCCAGCGCCTCGTAGAATTGGATGGACGGCGCATTCCAGTCGAGCACGGACCATTGCATACGTCCCAGTCCCTCGTCGCGGCATCGCCGCGCCAATGCGCGCAGCAAAGCCTTGCCGATGCCAAGGCCGCGCCGGTGCGGCTCGACGAACAGATCCTCGATATAGATGCCGGCACGTCCGCGAAACGTTGAGAAATTGTAGAACCACAGGGCAAATCCGGCGGGCTCATCATCCCACAAAGCGAGATCGCAACGGCATCGCGGTTCGGCACCGAACAGTGCGGTCCGCATGTCGTCTTCCGTCGCTTCGACCTCGTGCTGAAGCTTTTCATAAACCGCAAGCTTCATCACGAAGTCCAAAACCAGTCCCTCTTCGCCCGGCGCGGCTGGTCGGATGGACAGCCTCATGCGGCCAGGCCCCAGTAGATGATGAGAGAATAGACGGCATTCCAAACGCCATGGCAGATGATTGTCACCCACAGGCTGCCGAACCGGATCAACAGCGCCCCCAGCACCAGGCCCATGACGAATATGAGACCGATCGACAACCACGGTTCGGTCGCATGCAACAAAGCCCAACCGAGCGACGTGACGAGCGTCGTGCCCCATACGCCAAGCCGGGTCTGCGACAACCCTGCGAACAACTGCCCGCGAAACACCAGTTCCTCCGCCAGCGGCGCCCCAAGGGCAACCGACAACACGACCAGCACGAACAGCCTGGGCTCGTTGGCCAGATCGAACATCGCCTCCTTCACCAGCCCGGCGGAGCCTGTATCGGGCGATTTTCCATCGGGGCCCGGCGTATAGGCACTGAGATCGATCCCCAGAAGGAGGACAATCGCCATGATGACAAGATACATGCCGACCAGGAATCCGGCGATGATCGCCATCCACCCGGCCGGGCCAAGCCGGGGCCAGCGCAGCGCCAGGACTTGTCTGATGTCACCACCGCGAAACCCCGCCAGCAGCAACGCCAGCGCCGCCGTCACCAGTGACGCGGGAAGGATGCCCACCATGAAGCCCTTCACCACCTGGCGCGCACTGGTGAAATCGCCGCCGACGATCGCGTGCAGCGACAAAATTCCGAACAGCGCCTGCAGCAACTGGTTTGCGATGATGAGAACAACCGCGCAGCCGATGGCATAGATCAGCCCCGCGGGATTGCTCGGTTCATACAGTTGCCGCCACCAGCCGCCGCGAAAATCCTCCACTAGACCGCCACGGGCGCTGCGATATGGGGATGAGCCTGATAACCGGCGATCTCGAAATCCTCGAAGCGGAAATCGTCGATCTCTTTGACATCGCGGCGCATGACGAGACGAGGCAGCGGCAAAAGTTCGCGCCGCAGCTGCGCATCGGCCTGTTCAAGATGATTCATGTAGAGATGGGCGTCTCCCAGCGTATGGATGAATTCGCCAGCTTTCAGCCCCGTCACCTGCGCCACCATGTGGGTGAGGAGCGCGTAGGACGCGATATTGAACGGCACGCCGATGAAAATATCGGCTGAGCGCTGGTAGAGCTGGCACGACAGCCGCCCATCAGAAACATGAAACTGGAACAGGCAATGGCACGGTGGCAGTGCCATCGCATCGACGTCGGCGGGATTCCACGCCGTGACGATGAGCCGCCGCGAATTGGGGTTTTTTCTGATCGCCGCGATGACATTGGCAAGCTGGTCGATCGTTGACCCGTCACGCGCCGGCCAGGATCGCCACTGCGCGCCATAGACCGGTCCCAGATCGCCATTGGCATCGGCCCAGTCGTCCCAGATCGTCACCTGGTGATCATGCAGATATTTGACATTGGTGTCGCCCCGGATGAACCACAGCAGCTCATGGATGATCGAGCGCAGATGCAGTTTCTTGGTGGTGACGAGCGGAAAGCCCTGCCCCAGGTCGAAGCGCATCTGGTGGCCGAACACTGAGAGCGTGCCGGTTCCCGTCCGGTCCCCCCGGGCCACGCCCCGCTCGCGCACCAGCCGCATGAGATCGAGATATTGCTGCATGGCGAGTTACCTAGCCGATTCCCGCCTGAAATGCGAATTTCACCCCGGCCTGAAAGAAATCGCCCTGCCCTCGCGTATTAGCTGCACAATAAGGATATGGCACCGCCGGTGAACGATCCCGCCGCAGCCGATGACGCAGCCCTTGTCGCCGCCGCTTTGCGCGATCCCAAAGCCTATGGCGCGATTGTCCTGCGCTACGAAATGGTCTTGCGGCGCTATGTCAAGCGCGTGCTGGGCCAGCACAACCAGGCATCCGAGGATGTGGTGCAGGAGGTATTCATCAAAGCCTATGTCAACCTCAACGATTACGACCCGATGCGTCCGCTTGCCCCCTGGCTCTATCGGATCGCCCACAACGAGGCGGTAAGCTATCTGAGGAAAAAGGGCGCCCAGCCGCGCCTTATCGACGGCGAGGATGGCCGTCTCATTCTGGAGAAATTGCGCGACGACAGCTCCTTTGGTGCAGAGCCCGCAAATCTTTCGGAAAGCGGGGTGCGGCAGGCGCTTGACGGCCTCGAACCCCGCTATCGCGACGTGCTGGTGCTGCGTTACATCGAGGACAAAAGCTATGACGAGATTTCCGACATACTGCGCATGCCGCCTGGCACCGTGGCAACCCGCATCAGGCGGGGACTCGAGCGTCTGAGAGCGGCACTTTCGAACTGGAATGGCAACGGCGGAAGGCTGGGTGACTATGAGCGGGCTTGACCGGGAGGTTCTGGCGCGGATTGAGCGGTTGGGGCTGAAGCCCCGCCCACCACTCTATTTCCTCGCACGCCGTTCGGTTTTCTGGATTCTGGCGCTCGTCTCGGGCGGGCTCGGCGCCACGAGCGTTGCGTTGGCGATTTTCGCCGTGCGGGACCGGGCGCTGACCGGCGGCCGCGGTTTCGACGAGATGCCCTTCGACGACATCGCCACAAGTCTCCCGGCACTCTGGATCGCCTGCCTGGCGCTGTTCATTCTGAGCGCCACCTTGAGCGTGACGCGTACCCGTCGGGGTTACCGCTACCCGCCCCTCGGCATCGTCGCCGTCGCTTTGGCAGCAAGCGTGACGCTTGGCCTCGCACTCGAGACTTTCGATGTGGGCGCCAGAATCCACCGGTTTTTGGAAGCGAGTATCCCCGCCTATCGGCAATACGCATACATTCCCTATGCCGAGTGGAGCAAACCTGCTCAAGGCTACCTCGGCGGCACGGTTTTATCCGTGGACGGATCAATTCTGCAGCTGCGAGATTTCAACGGCGGGCAATGGCGCATCGACATTTCCACCGCGGACAACGGCATCGATGAAGATCTGGTGCAGGAAGGTGATGTGGCAATCACGGGTGCAGTCACCGGCCCGCGCGAATTCAAGGCGAAGTCCATCGCCGAGTTCGACTGAGCTGAAAGAATTAGCGGCTCCCTTGCGTACTCAATACAGGCGGACCGGAAACTCCCGCCGCCTTCATTGAAGCGAGGAGAAGCCCATGAAATGCAATTTCGCTGCCGCAGTTCTGCTGCTGGCCGCTCTATACGCCACGCCTGCGGTCGCCTACGATCCCGTGATCAACCCCGCCGACTTTTCGGCCGTGATCAACCACCCCTTTTTCGACATGCCCGATGCGCGCCGCACATATTTTCGCGGCCAGACCGATGAAGGGGTGGAAACCGGAGAACTTTTGGTTACCGGCGCAACGCGCAAATTCATGGGCGTCAAGACGCTGGTCATCCGCGACCGCGTCTATCTGAACGGCCTGCTCAAGGAAGAAGCCCTGGACTACTTTGCCCAGCATAAAGACGGTACGGTGTGGTATTTCGGCGAGGATGTCGAAAACTACAAGGACGGCGTATTCGTCGACACGCACGGAACCTGGCATGCCGGCATCGATGGCGCTTTGCCCGGCCGGCTGATGCTGGCGCACCCGAAAGTCGGACAGGTTTATCGCGAGGAATACTATGCGGGCAAGGCCGAGGACATGGCGAAAATCCTGTCCATCACCGAAACGGTCAGCACGCCTCTGGGATTTTTCACCAACTGCATCAAGACCGAGAATTGGACGCCATTGGAGCCCAGCGTCAAGGAGCACAAGACTTACTGTGCCCAGGCCGGTGGCATCGTCAAAGAGTTCAATCCCAAAACCAACGAGAAATCGTTTCTGACGCGGATCAAGAACTGCTTCTGAGAACGGTTGACGGCGCGGATTGCGGCTGCGAAACTCCGCCGTCGGCAGCACCGCGTGAAGCATTTTTACTCCAGCGCCGTTTTACTTTGGCTTGCGGCCAACCCGAACGCCGCCAGGGCCGACGACTGTGCGGCGCCGTGTGTCAGCTATGAATTTTCGACCGAACTGGAAGCCGGCTGGGACCTCTCGGCCGGCTCTCCGCTCGACCGGGAGCCCAAGATCGACGCCTCGCTGTTTTTCATTCCCGCCGAGAATATTCTCTTCGCCACATCGCTTGTCACGGAACCGGTCTCCGGACAGCAATTGGGAACTTACGTCGAGAAGCTTTACACCGAAATTGACATCGAACCGGTGACCCTCACCATCGGCAAATTCGAGCCCGTGCAGAGTTGGGCCTCTGCGTTTCTGCCGGGCGTCCGCGCCACCGATATCGCTGGCGAACTCGACACCGAGGAGCGGTGGGGATTGTCCGCGCGCTATGACTTCGCCGCGGCGGGTTTCGACCAGAGCCTGACCGCGAGCCTGTTCACCACCGACCGCAGCATCCTTGGCGGGTCGTTTTTCACCGATCGCGGACGCACCCATCTGTCGGACGGTGGAGCAGGCAACACTGAGGGGCCGGCGTCGGCCAGCATATTTCTCGACGGATGCCGCGGGGCCGCGCCGGACGAGTGTTACGACGAGGGCGATTTCGGTTTCAGGCTTGGCGCGCGCTACCAGAAAGCGGGAAAGCCAACCGCCCACCAGATCGAAGATGGTATCGGGCCCCGCGATGAATATGGCGCCATCGCCAGTGCCACGGGACAAATCGCTTTTCCCGGCGATGTCACGCTCAAACTCTTGGGCGAGGCGGCCTGGCTCGCGAATTTCGACGATGGAGACGGTGACGCGCTGATTGCCACACTCTCGGCCGCAGCGGTAAAAGACGATTGGACCTTGGCGGCCACCTATTCGCGGATGAACTTCAGCAACGACGCGCCGCAAAATCTGGCCGATCTTACTTTGCTTTACGATTTTCCGCACGGCGCCGGACTTGGGGGCGAAGAATGGCAGGGGGCCGCCGGCTACACTTACACCGGGGACGGAGATGGCCACGCCCATCTCGTTTCATTCCGGCTCACCGTTTCATTCGAAAATAGCCAGGAATGGCGGAAGCGCCCTTAAGCCCCTTCCCCCGCGCGCCCGAAGCCCCTATATCTCACCTGCTTCCCCGCAAGGGGCGGCTATGGCGATAAACGGCCATCGTAATAAACCCATCGGACCCGGGGGCAGTACCCGGCGCCTCCACCATCTTTCTCTCGATGGGGGCGAAACAGGATCGACGAGGGCGTAAAGGATGACTTTTTGCCCGTGATGGTACCGACGTTATCGGGCTAAACATATAGTTGCAAACGACAACTATGCTCCGGTGGCTCTCGCTGCGTAAGCAGTGCGGGTAACCGAAATCTCAAGTCCTGAGGCTTAAGCAGTTTCAGGCGGGGTTCGCCGGCACCTGGTAACAGAAGCCGGCACTTACATTTCGCCGCGAGAGGGTGACTTGGCGGAGGCTCCGCTGGTAGGATGGGCAACGAGTCGAGCGAGCCGGAATGCCGAGCACATGCCTGAAGACCTGATGCGATACGATCAGCTTGCCCAGAATGCCTTGCGCGGCGTGGTGCGCGAAGCCCTGCGCAAGGTCGAGCGTTCGGGCCTTCCCGGCGACCATCATTTTTACATTGCCTTCGATACCAAGTTCAGCGGCGTCAATATCGGTGATCGTCTCGCCCAGCGTTATCCGCGCGAAATGACAATCGTTCTCCAGCACCAGTTCTGGAACCTGAACGTCACCGAGGAGCGCTTCGAGGTGGAGCTGTCCTTCGACAACATACCAGAGAAATTAATCATTCCATTCAATGCGGTAAAAGGGTTTCTCGATCCTTCTGTTCAGTTCGGCCTGCAGTTCGAGGCGGTGATCGAAACCGCGCTTGACGGCGAGCGGCCGAAGCTCCAGGAGGTTCCTCCCCCGGCACAGACCGACGCTGCCGGCGTAGAGGTGCCGAAGGTCGTCTCGCTTGATTCATTCCGCAAGAAATAGGATTCGGATGCTGCGATTGCTCGTCGTGCTTTTCATCGTCATCGGCTTGCCCGTTTCCGCCATGGCGCAGACGGCCTCGGAAGCGGCCGCACTCGCTGCCATTTCAGAGAAGTCGCTGATCAAAACGTCGGCCAAGTTGCTGTTCGGCGCGCAGAAACTGCCGGCTGGCTTGGAATCCCGCGCCATCGGCAGTTATGCCAAGGGCTGTTTGGCCGGTGCCAAGGCGGTTCCCTACGATGGCCCGGCCTGGCAGGTGATACGCAAGTCGCGCAACCGCAATTGGGCCCATCCCAGCATGATCGCGCTGATTGAACGGTTGGCGGTCGAAGCCAAGGCGCATGACGGCTGGAATGGCCTGCTCGTCGGCGACCTGTCGCAGCCGCGCGGCGGTCCGATGCCGTCTGGCCATGCCAGCCATCAGGTCGGTCTCGACGCCGATGTCTGGCTCAACCAGATGCCTGACCACACCCTCACCGACGCCGAGCGCGAAACGATCGAGGCGACGCCCGTGGTGAAAGACCGCAGCACGATGAACTATAAGGTGTGGACCGAGGCCCATGCGCGCCTCATCAAGCGCGCCGCTTCATACCCCGAAGTAGCCCGCATCTTCGTTCACCCCCCGATCAAGGCGGAACTGTGCAAATGGGCGGGCGGCAAGGGCGCGTGGCTGGCCAAGGTCAGGCCCTATTACGGGCACAACTATCATTTCCACATCCGCATCAATTGCCCCAGGGATTCGGCCGGCTGCAAGAACCAGGCGCCGGCGAGGCCCAAGGACGGTACCGGTTGCGGCGAGGAACTGGCCTACTGGATGGGCAACGCCCCCTGGCGCACAGCCAAGCGCGTTCCCAATGCCAAGCCGGTGAAGCCCGCTCCCTCGATGACCCTGGGCGCCCTGCCCGAGGCCTGCCGCGCCGTCGTGACCGCGCAATAGGCGCCATTTGACCCAATCAAGGGCGAACGGTCGGCCTTCGAGCACGGCCAAACTGGCCTTCGCCACATTAGGCGTCGTCTTCGGCGATATCGGAACAAGCCCGCTTTACGCCATGCGCGAGGCTCTGCACCCCGTCGTCGCGGCGGGTGGCGATCTGCGCGCTGCGGTTCTCGGCGTGGCCTCGCTGCTGCTCTGGGCGCTCATCCTCATCGTCACGCTGAAATACGTCATCATCCTCATGCGCGCCGACAACAAGGGCGAAGGCGGCATCCTGTCGCTCGTTGTGCTGGTCGAAACCGTTTTGCGCCGCAAGGGCGGCATCGTGCTGGGTCTCGGCATCATAGGTGCCGCGTTCTTTTTCGGCGACGCCATGATCACACCTGCCATGTCGGTCCTCTCGGCGATCGAAGGCCTGAACGTGATCAATCCCGGCTTCGGCCCGTTTGTCGTGCCGTTGACGCTCGCCGTGCTGGCCACCCTCTTCGTGTTCCAGTATCGCGGAACCGCGGGTGTTGCCTCGCTGTTCGCACCTGTGACCGCGGTCTGGTTCTTCGTCATCGGCGTCATGGGCCTCATCCACATTTTCGACGACGTCGACATCTTTCTCGCCTTCAATCCGCTCTATGGCATCAGCATGCTGGTCGATCAGCCGGGACTGGCGCTCCTCGTCTTCGGCGGCGTGTTCCTGGCGGTGACGGGTGGCGAGGCGCTCTACGCCGACATGGGCCATTTCGGCAAGAAGCCGATCCGCATTGCGTGGCTGACGGTGGTGTTTCCCGGCCTTATCCTCAATTACCTGGGCCAGGGTGCCTTCATCATCTCCCATCCGCACGCCGTCCAAAATCCGTTCTTCCTGATGGCACCCGAATGGACGCTGATCCCCCTCGTCATCCTGGCCACACTGGTTACCGTCATTGCCAGCCAGGCCGTGATCACCGGGGCTTTCTCGATTGCCCAGCAGGCAATGTCGCTGGGGCTCTTCCCCCGCATGAACATCACCCACACCAGCGAAACCGAACAGGGCCAGATTTATATTGGCCAGATTAACTGGATGATCCTGATCGGTGTCATCATTTTGGTGCTGGTGTTCAAATCGTCGTCAAATCTCGCCTCCGCCTATGGCGTCGCAGTCAACACCTCGATGGTGGTCGATACCATCCTCGCCATCATCTTCTTCTCGAAAGCGCGCCCGTTCCCTGTCTGGCTGGTCGTTCCCGCCCTTGCGTCCGTACTGGTCATCGAAGTCACCTTCTTTGCCGCCAACGGGCTGAAGATTCTGAGTGGCGGCTACATGCCGGTGCTGATGGGCGCCGTCATCATCCTCCTCATGTATATCTGGATGAGGGGCCGCAGCGCCCTGGCCGCCAAGCTCCGCCGCGAAAGCATCGAGCTTGAAGGTCTCTTGCTGAGTCTGGAGAAGCGCCCACCCGCGAGAGTTGCCGGCGCCGCCGTTTTCCTGCAGACCGACCCCGTCTATGCGCCGAGCGCCTTGATGCACAACCTCAAGCACAATCGCGTGCTGCACGATATTCTCGTCTTCGTCTCCGTGGAAACGACAGACGAACCCCGCGTCGAGCGTGACCAGCGGGTCACCGCCAAACAATTGCCGCTCGGCGCCTGGCTGGTCGAAGCCCGCTTCGGCTACATGGAGCAGCCCGACGTTCCCGCCGCCATCCGTGCGTGTGAACCCTTCGGCCTTGTCATCGACCCCCGTCAGGCGTCCTATTTCCTTGGCCGCCGCGCCATTCGCATGTCGGTCAATTCGGCCCTGCCTTTCTGGCAGCAGCGCATTTTCATCATGTTGACCAACCAGTCCGCCCGTGCCATCGAATTCTTCCAGATCCCCCCCGACCGCGTTGTCGAACTCGGCATGCAGATGAGCGTATAGGAGAGCCATGTCCGGCCTTTCGCCTTTCAACAGCCCCGGCCGTTTCTGGCGCGGCAATCTCCACACCCATTCAACCCTCTCGGACGGTGTGCTTTCACCCAAAGACGTGGTCGATGCCTACAAGGAGGCGGGCTACGATTTCATGATGCTGTCGGACCATTTCATCGGCAATTTCAACTGGCCGATCGCCGACACGCGCGACTTCCGCTCCAACAGTTTCACCACGATCATCGGCTCGGAATTGCACGCGCCGCAAACCCAGGTCGGCGAACTCTGGCACCTCGTGGGCGCCGGGCTGCCGCTTGATTTTCCCGCGCCATCCAAGTCCGAAACCGGACCGCAACTGGCCCGCCGCGCCGCCGAGGCCGGGGCCTTCATTGGCATCGCCCACCCTGCCTGGTCGCAGCTCACCATGGAGGATGCCCGCGCCATCGACTGCGCCCACGCGGTGGAAATCTACAATCACGGCTGCGCCATGGACACCGACCGGGGCGATGGCTGGTACCTGCTCGACCAGATGCTGACCGAGGGCCGGAGACTGTCCGCCTTCGCCACCGATGATGCACATTTCAGGACCGACGATCATTTCGGCGGCTGGGTGCAGGTCAAGGCCCCAAGCCTCGATCCCGACATTCTCCTGACGGCGCTCAAGAACGGCGAATACTATTCAAGCCAGGGTCCGGTCATCCATTCGCTCGAACTCGAAGGCACGGAGCTTCACGTCACCTGCTCGCCCGCCAACACCATCGTGGCGATCTGTGGCAACTCCCGCAGCGCCGGGCGGAGCGGCAAGGCGATCACCAGCGCCACCGTCGATCTCAGGAAATTCGAAGACGGCTGGCTGCTTCGCGACAAGAGCCCATGGTTCCGCGTATCGGTCATCGATGCCGCGGGCAAGCGCGCCTGGACCAATCCGATCTGGTGGGATGAGTTGCGCTAAGCCTCACCTTCTCTCCACGCGCCTTCGCGTGGGGAGAAGGTGGCCAACGGCCAGATGAGGGGAGGTGACGCGTGGCACCCTGGCGATTAACTCGTCGAAAGAGGCCGTCAACCGCCCTTCGGGTACCTTCTCCCCGCACTTTGAGCGGAGAGAAGGGTAAATGCCAGCGCTGCTACGGCCGCCCCCGCCAGGAACACCGCCTTCGATCCTGACATGTCCCACAACAGTCCGGCGCCGACACTCGCCAGCAGCAGCGCCACCCCGCTCGCCAGATTGAACACCCCGAACGCCGTGCCGCGCAGATCGCTCTGGGCTTCATCCGCTACCATGGTGGTGAGAACGCCTTGCGTCAGTCCCATATGCAATCCCCACAGCGCTACCCCCACAAGCACTGCCATCACCGATGATGCGAAGGCCAGCACCACATCGGCGGCGATCAGCACGGCCAGCCCGGCAATCAGCAGCCCCCGCCTGCCATAGCGGTCCGACAGCACGCCTGAAGGATAAGACGACAGCGTATAGACAGCGCTCATCACCACCATGACCAGCGGCACATACGCCAGGGTGAACCCCGATTCGGACGCCTTCAGCACCAGAAACGCCTCGCTGAATCGTGCCAGCATCACCAGGGCGCCCAGCCCCGTGACGATCCAGAAGGGCCTCCCCAGCCGTTTCGCCGTGGCCAGATTGAAACCCGGCTTTTTCGCCATTTCCTCCTGCCGGGGCGGCTCCTCGATGCCGAACGCCAGGATAGCGACCGCGACCATTGCCGGGATCACCGCAAACCACAACACGTCACGCAGTCCAAGGCCCCAGAACCCAAGCAGCAGCATTGCCAGCAGCGGCCCCACCAGCGCCCCCACCGTGTCCAGCGACTGCCGCAGACCAAAGGCAGCGCCGCGCAGCGGAATGGGTGTCAGATCGGCGACCATGGCATCGCGTGGCGCGCCCCTTATGCCCTTGCCGATCCGGTCGGCAAAACGCGCCGCGAACACCTCGAACACCGTCTGCGCCAAGGGAAACAGCGGCTTCACCACGGCCGCCAGCCCATAGCCTGCAAGTGCCAGATATTTGCGGTTGCGCCAGCGGTCGCTCAGCACGCCCGAGAACAGTTTGGACACCTGCGCCGTCGCCTCCGCGATGCCCTCCAGCAATCCCAGCAGGGCAGCACTGGCGCCCAGCGTTCCAACGACAAACAGCGGCAGCACCGCATGGATCATCTCGGACGATACATCCATGAACAGGCTGACAAAGCCCAGAACCCAGACGCCCCTCGGTATGCCTCTCATCTTTCCCCCCGCGATGGCGCATGTTAAGCACCTCGCCACCATGAAAGACACCCGCACCGAAACCGATAGCTTCGGCCCTGTCGAAGTCGATGCCACCCGCTACTGGGGGGCGCAGAGCCAGCGCAGCCTCGCCAATTTCAAGATCGGCTGGGAGAAACAGCCGGCTTCCGTGGTGCGGGCCCTGGGCATCGTCAAGCGGGCGTCGGCGGAAACCAACATGGCGCTGGGCCGGCTCGATCCGAAGCTCGGTGAGGTGATCGTGCGCGCCGCACAGGAGGTAATTGAAGGCAAGCTTGACGCGCATTTCCCGCTCGCCGTCTGGCAGACGGGCTCGGGCACGCAATCCAACATGAACGCCAACGAGGTGATCTCCAACCGCGCCATCGAAATGATGGGCGGCGTCATGGGCTCGAAGTCGCCGGTTCATCCCAACGACCACGTCAATATGAGCCAGTCCTCGAACGACACCTATCCGACCGCCATGCACATCGCCTCAGCCGAGGAGATCCACCACCGCCTCCTCCCCGCGTTGCAGAAATTGCG
>JANLYR010000430.1:0-18808 GCA_031365765.1 Hyphomicrobiales bacterium
GTCGGGCACGGTTCGGCAATCAGGTTTGCATCGCGAAGTGCTGTTCGTGCCGCCCTCGATGCCGGCCACCGACCTTCTGGTCAAGATGCAGGCGAGCCACATCCATCTCGCCATCGTCATCGACGAATATGGCGGCACCGACGGCTTGATCTCGATCGAGGACCTGGTCGAGGAAATCGTCGGCGACATTTCGGACGAGCATGACACGGATGAAGAAAACCTGATCAAGGAAGCGGGCAAAAACATCTATCTCGCCGACGGCCGAGTCGACATCGCCAGGCTCGAAGCCCTGCTCGCCACCGATCTGCTCTCGGACGAGGAAGAGGAAGAAGCCGACACACTGGCGGGACTGGTGTTCAAACTTGCGGGCCGCGTGCCCGCGCGCGGCGAAATCATCCGGCACGACAGCGGGATAGAATTCGAGATATTGGAATCGGACCCAAGACGGGTGAAGCGCCTGCGCATCACGGTGAAGAAGCCGGAGGGAGAAGCGGCGGCGGGGGATGATACGGGGTAACGTCCAAATTTTTTTCCACTTGTGACTGGATTTCTCAAATGACCAAAACCGGCGTGGTGCGCGCCCGCATCGAACCGCGCGTGAAGAAGGACGCCGAAAGCATCCTGAAGCGTCTTGGGGTGTCGCACAGCACATTCATCAATATGAGCTACCGCGCGGTGGTTGAAGCAAAGGGCATCCCGCTTTCGCTTCATCTGCCGAATGCCGAGACCACAGGCGTGCTGCGCGATGCGCGAAAGCCGGCGAAGCGCGCGAAATATGCAAAGGCCGCGACGCTCGAGGAGTTCAAAGCGGCGCTGGGCAAACCGTCCGAGCGCTGATCGATGCGCCGTATCGAATATGGCTCCAAATTCAAACGCGACAACAAACGCATGATGAAGCGTGGAGCGTTATCCGAAAGGCTGGACTCCACACTCACCCTCCTCATGCGCGATATGGCGCTACCGGCGAAAAATCGCCCGCATATGCTTTCAGGCGAGTTCAAAGGATTCTTGGAGTGCCACCGCACCGGAACGCATTCCGATTTGTATGAATGAATTTGCGAGAAAAATTCCTTACAGCATCGAGGGCAGCACGCGGTCGGGCGGGTTGTGGCCGTCGACCCAGGTCTTGATGTTGATGATGACCTTCTCGCCCATGTCGATCCGGCCCTCGATGGTGGCCGAGCCCATATGCGGCATCAGCACGGCGCGCCTGGCCTTGATGAGGCGCGGGTTGACCGCGGGCTCGTGCTCGAACACGTCGAGGCCGGCACCACCGAGCTCGCCCGCCTCCAGCATCTTGGCCAGCGCGTTCTCGTCGATCACCTCGCCCCTCGCCGTGTTGACCAGGATCGCCGAGGGCTTCATCAGCTTGAGCCTTCGCGCCGACAGCAGATGATAGGTGGCGGGCGTGTGCGGGCAGTTGATCGAGACCACGTCCATGCGCGCCAGCATCTGGTCGAGGCTCTCCCAATAGGTGGCCTCGAGTTCTTCGGCGATGAGCGCATGGACGGGTTTGCGGTTGTGATAGTGAATCTGCAGGCCGAAGGCCTTGGCCCGCCTGGCCAGTGCCGTGCCGATGCGCCCCATGCCGATGATGCCGAGGCGCTTGCCGCCGATCCGGTGGCCCAGCATCCAGGTTGGCGACCAGCCGGCCCAGGTATGATCGGGGCCGATCACCTTGGCGCCCTCGATCAGGCGCCGCGACACCGCCAGGATCAGCGCCATGGTCATGTCGGCGGTGTCTTCGGTCAACACGCCCGGCGTGTTGGTCACCGTGATGCCGCGCGCGATCGCCGCCTCGACATCGATATTGTCGACGCCCGTGCCGAAATTGGCGATGAGCTTGAGCGCGCTGCCCGCCTGGTCGAGCAGCGCCTTGTCGATCCGGTCGGTGACGGTGGGCACGAGAACCTCCGCCACCTTCACGGCCTCCGCCAGTTCGGCCTTGCCCATGGCGTGGTCGTCGGCGCTGAGCCTGGTGTTGAACAGTTCCATCATGCGGGTTTCGACCGCGTCGGGCAGCTTGCGGGTGACGATCACCAGGGGTTTGCGCTTGCTCATCGAATCTCCCGCGTTGCGCTCTGTTTTTGACACAATCTTAACGCTCACTCGGCAATCGTATCACGCGGCTCCACCGTTTGCACGGAGCGGGCAAGAGTGGTAGTTCGGATTTGGTCTGGCGCAGGGTTCGGCGGCGGTTACGCCCGGAACCTCGATGGTTATGAGGCTGATGGCGGCTAAGAACAAAATGAAGCGGCGATTCGGCTCGGTCCTCCTCGCCGTGGCCTGCCTTACGGTGAGCGGCGCCGTCGCCTGGTCGTTTTTCGGCAGCCGCGCCAGTTCGCTCGCCAGTATCGCGCCCGCAGATGGCGACGTGACCGCCTCGATCGATCAGGCCGAACACCGTGCCGGCGCAACCGGACTGCCGCTGCCGCGATTTGTTTCGCTCAAGGCGGAAAAGGTGAATGTGAGGCGCGGTCCGTCGAGCGATCACGCCGTGGCCTGGGTGTTCAAGCGCAAGAGTCTGCCGGTCGAGATCGTCGCCGAGTTCGAGAACTGGCGGCGCATCCGCGACAGCGACGGCGAGGAAGGCTGGATCCTGCAGAACATGCTGTCGGGCCGGCGCACGGCACTTGTGGCGCCGTGGCGTCACGAGCAGACCATTCCGCTTTACGCAGGGGTGGGCAGCGAAACCCTCACCGCGCGGATGTCGGCCGGGGTGGTGAGCGAGGTTCGCTCCTGCACCGGAGAATGGTGCCTGATCGCCGCAGGCGGCTATGAGGGCTGGGTCCAGCAGGCCATGCTGTGGGGCGTCTATCCGGGCGAAAGCATCAACTGATCACGTTCGCCGGCGCAGCCTGACGATCACATCGATCCGGCCGATTTCGGTGCCATGCGGCAAAGGCGGCAGGCCGGTCACGGCGATGTCGTCCGCCACGATGTCGGAGAGGCGGCCCTCGTCCTCGATGAAATAATGGAAGTGGTTCGACACATTGGTGTCGAAATAGCTGCGGTCGCCTTCGATCGCCACTTCGCGCAGCAGCCCCGCCGCGGTGAACTGGTTCAGCGTATTGTAAACGGTGGCAAGGGAAACCGGCACGCGGGCCTCGACCGCCTCGCGGTGCAGCGCCTCGGCGCTGACATGGCGGTCGCCTGCGCCAAACAGTAGCGCGGCAAGCGCCAGGCGCTGGCGGGTGGGGCGCAGCCCCGCGATCCGCAGTTTGTCTCCAACAATTTCGTCCGGCATATTCATCACGATTCAATCCTTATATTCCGGAACGGCGGGTACTTGCAAACCGGCCGGTTGCGAGGCTTTCAAGCCGGCGGCCGGCATGTTAGGAACGGCTGAAGCGGCCCCAGGGATCATTGACAGCATGGCTGAACGGAAATCGTGGTTCAATTATGAAGAGTTGCTGGCCTGCGGCCGGGGCGAACTTTTCGGTCCGGGCAACGCGCAGCTGCCGCTGCCGCCGCTCCTGATGTTCGACCGCATCACCCATGTGTCGGACACCGGCGGCGAGCATGGCAAGGGCGAGATCAAGGCGGAATTCGACATCACCCCGGACCTGTGGTTCTTCGCCTCGCATTTTCATGGCGATCCGGTGATGCCCGGCTGCCTCGGCGTCGACGCGCTCTGGCAGTTGCTGGGCTTCTTCCTCGGCTGGATCGGAGCGCCGGGACGGGGCCGGGCACTGGGCGCGGGCGAGATCAAATTCACCGGCATGGTGACGCCTTCCGTCAAGAAGGTCGAGTATGTGGTGAGTTTGAAGCGCGTCATCCTGCGCAAGCTCAATCTCGGCATCGCCGACGGCTTGCTGAAAGCCGACGGCCAGACCATCTATACCGCGGCCGATCTTCGCGTCGGACTGTTCCAGTCCACCGCGGCCTAGGAGAAATTTTCATGCGGCGAGTGGTCGTCACCGGCCTCGGGATTGTTTCGAGCATCGGCAACAGCGCCCAGGAGGTCGTTGCGTCGCTGCGCGAGGCCAAGTCCGGCATTGTGCGGGCCGAGGATTATGCCAGGCTCGGTTTCCGCTGTCAGGTGCATGGCGCCCCCAATTTCGATCTCGAACAGATCGACCGGCGGGTGCGCCGATTCATGGGCGATGGTGCCGCATGGAACTACGCGGCGATGAAACAGGCGATCGCCGATTCGGGTCTCGAAGAAAGCGACGTGAAGAATGACCGCACCGGCCTCATCATGGGCTCGGGCGGGCCATCGACCAGAACCATCGTCGCCGCCGCCGACGTGACGCGCGAGAAGGGCCCCAAGCGCGTCGGTCCCTTCGCCGTGCCCGCTGCCATGTCGAGCACCAATTCGGCGACGCTGGCCACGCCCTTCGGCATAAGGGGCGTCAACTATTCGATCTCGTCGGCCTGTGCCACCTCCGCCCACTGCATCGGCAACGCCGCCGAGATGATCCAGTGGGGCAAGCAGGATGTGATGTTCGCGGGCGGCGGCGAGGAGCTCGACTGGACGCTTTCGGTCTTGTTCGACGCCATGGGTGCGATGTCGTCCAAATTCAACGACACGCCGGCAAAGGCATCCCGCGCCTATGACAGGAACCGCGACGGCTTCGTCATTGCAGGCGGTGCGGGCACCGTGGTGCTGGAGGAACTGGAACACGCCAGGGCGCGCGGTGCGAAGATTTACGCCGAACTCGTGGGTTACGGCGCCACGTCCGACGGCTATGACATGGTGCAGCCCTCGGGCGAGGGAGCGGCGCGCTGCATGCGGCTCGCCATGTCGACGGTCAAGGACAAGATCGACTACATCAATCCGCACGCCACTTCGACGCCGATCGGCGACCGGAAGGAAATCGAGGCGATCCGCGCGGTGTTTGGCCAAGACATTCCGCCCATCTCGGCCACCAAATCGCTGACGGGCCATTCGCTCGGCGCCACCGGCGTGCAGGAAGCAATTTATTGCATCCTGATGATGCAGTCGGGCTTCATCTGCGAAAGCGCCAATATCGAGGAACTCGATCCGGAATTCGCCGACATTCCCATCGTGCGGTCCCGTCTCGACAATGCGAGGATCGACACGGCGATGTCCAACAGCTTCGGCTTCGGCGGCACCAACGGCACGCTGATCTTCCAGCGCTACAATGGCTGACGCGCAGTTGCACGGCCTGATGCGTGGCCGCCGCGGCCTCGTCATGGGTGTCGCCAACGACCATTCGATTGCCTGGGGCATCGCCCGCGAACTCCACCGGCATGGCGCCGAACTGGCCTTCACCTATCAGGGCGAGGCGTTCGGCCGGCGGGTGACGCCGCTGGCCCAATCGGTGAATTCCAGAATGCTTCTGCCCTGCGATGTGGAAGACATCGGCACCGTGGATGCGGTTTTCGCCGAACTGAAGCAAACCTGGGGCACGATCGACTTTGTCGTCCATGCCATCGCCTTTTCCGACAAGAGCGAGCTCAAGGGCAAATATGCCGAGACCAGCCGCGAGAATTTCACCCGCACCATGGTTGTCTCCTGCTTCTCCTTCACCGAAATCGCCAAGCGCGCCGCAGCCCTCATGCCGCATGGCGGGTCGCTGCTGACGCTGACATTCGGCGGCTCGACACGGGTCATGCCGAACTACAATGTGATGGGTGTCGCAAAAGCGGCACTCGAATCCTCGGTGCGCTATCTCGCCGGGGATTACGGACCGCAGGGCATCAGGGTGAACGCAATCTCCGCCGGTCCGATGCGGACGCTGGCGGGCTCGGGGATCGGCGACGCGCGCGCCATGTTTTCCTTCCAGCAGGAGCATGCGCCCTTGAGGCGCGCCATCACGCTGGAAGAAGTAGGGGGTGCGGGGCTCTATCTCCTGTCGCCCCTGTCGGGCGGGGTCACCGGTGAAATCCACTATGTGGACGCCGGCTACAACATCATCTCGATGCCGAGGCCGGAGGATTTGAAAAACGGCGGTTAGCGCCTTGGCTTCTCAATGGAATCCAACCTCCAGCCTATCCGTCACCCCCCGAGCAGGCGGGGGCCCCGCTGGTCTGCTTGAAAAAAGCGGGGTTCCCGCCTTCGCGGGAAAGTTGAAATGGGAGAGTGTGTTTCCAGTCGAGAATCCAATACCCTAAAGCGCGGCGGCCACGTAATTCTCCGGCTTCAACGAGGTGATCACCGGCGTCCGGCCATTGAGCGGGTTGTCCGGGTTCCAGGCGAGGCCGGTTTCATAGAAGCGGGCAGCCAGCGCATCATACATCAGCAAACGGCCGGCGAGACTGTCGCCGATCGCCAATATCTCCTTGATGACCTCCATCGCCTGCATGGCTCCCAGAATACCGGGAAGGGCGCCGAGAATACCCGCCTCCTCGCAGGCCGGAAAAAGTCCGCGCGGCGGGATTTCGCCCATCAGGCACCGATAACTCGGCCACGGCGTTCCCTCGGGCGAATTCTCATGCGGCTTGAACGTCGATATCTGCCCGTCGAACTGGCCGACAGCCGCCGACACCAGGGTTTTCTTCAGCAGGTAACAGGCATCGCTGACCAGAAATCGGGTGGGGAAATTGTCGCAGCCGTCGGCGACGAGGTCATAGCCCGCCATGATGTCGAGCGCATTGGAAGTGTCCAGCCGCGTCTCGTGCTCCACGACCACGACATGCGGATTGACTTCGGTCAGCATGGCGTGGGCGCTCGCGGTCTTGGCCTGGCCCACCCGCGCCGTGGTGTGAACCACCTGGCGCTGC
Source organism: Hyphomicrobiales bacterium (assembly GCA_031365765.1). Lineage (GTDB taxonomy): Bacteria > Pseudomonadota > Alphaproteobacteria > Rhizobiales > Aestuariivirgaceae > Aestuariivirga. The sequence continues at coordinate 6,691 of JANLYR010000430.1, forward strand.
AGGTTGGAGAGGCTCACCGTGTCATTGTCGACAATCCCGATCGTGCCGATCCCGGCCGCCGCCAGATAGAGCAGAACGGGCGCGCCCAGGCCTCCGGCGCCAACGACCAGAACCTTCGCCGCCTTGAGTTTCTGCTGGCCCGGCCCGCCGACCTCCGGCAACACGATGTGACGGGCGTAGCGTTCGACCTCATCGCGCGAAAGCGCCATCACGCCGCTCCGGACGAACCAAATCCCGCCGCTCCGCGTGCCGTCTCTCCGAGCGATGGGGCTTCCGCCCATCGCACCTGGATGACCGGCGCTACGACGAGCTGGGCGATCCGGTCACCCCGCGCGATGGCGAAATCGTGCTCGCCCAGATTGATCATCGGCACCTTGATTTCGCCCCGGTAATCGCAGTCGATCGTTCCCGGAGAATTGAGAACGGTGATGCCGTGCTTCACGGCAAGTCCCGATCGCGGCCGCACCTGCGCTTCAAACCCGTTGGGCAAGGCCAGGGCAAAGCCCGTGGGCATCAGGCAGCGGGCGCTGGGTTTCAGCGTGACACCCTCGGCGGCGCGAAGATCCATTCCCGCCGCCCCCTCGCTGGCATAAGCGGGCAGTGGCAGACCGGCGCCGTGGGCGAGGCGCATGATGGCGATTTCCATCAGGCAAGCTTGGCGGCAAGCAGGCGCATCAGCCGATCGGCCACCTCGCGCTTGGACATTGCGGGCCACTCTTCGACGCCTTCGCTGGTCACCAGTTGCACCTTGTTGCGGTCGCCACCGAAAGTTCCCGTGCCCACACTCACATCGTTGGCAACGATGATGTCGCAACCCTTGCGGGCCAGCTTGTCGCGCGCGTTCGCGGCCAGATTTTCCGTTTCCGCCGCGAAGCCTACGACCAGCGCTGGACGATTGCTCCGGCGCGTGGCGATGGCTTGCAGAATATCGGGGTTTTCCGCCAATGCGAGGGAAGGCGTCTGGCCCGATTTCTTGATCTTGTTCTCCGCCACTTCCGCCACCCGCCAGTCGGCGACGGCGGCCGTGAAGATCGCGATGTCGCAGGGAAGTTCGCCCTCGCAAACCGCAAGCATCTGCGCGGCGGTCTCGACGGGCATCATGCCCACACCCGGTGGAATGGGCAGATTGACCGGACCCGACACCAGCACGGTCTGCGCCCCCAGCGCCACCGCCGCTTCGGCGATGGCATAACCCTGCTTGCCCGAGGAGAGATTGGAAATGTAGCGCACCGGATCGATGGCCTCGCGGGTCGGCCCCGCCGTGATCAAAACCTTCTTGCCGGCAAGGGGCTTTTCCGCGGGCTGCAGATGCCGCTCGATCACCGCCAGGATTTCAGCAGGTTCCGCCATGCGGCCCGGGCCGAATTCGCCGCAGGCCATTTCGCCGTCGTTGGGGCCAACGATGGAAATACCGTCGCCTTTCAGGAGAGCGAGATTGCGCTGTGTCGCGGCATGCGTCCACATCCGCACATTCATGGCAGGCGCCAGCAAAACCGGCTTGTCGGTTGCGAGCAGTGCGGTCGAGGCTAGATCATTGGCCAGGCCTTGCGCCATTTTCGCCATCAGGTCGGCGGTGGCGGGAGCGACCACCAGAAGATCGGCGGCGCGCGACAGTTCGATATGGCCCATGTCAAGCTCGTCGGTGAGACTGAAGAGCGCGGTATGAACCTTGTCGCCGGTCAGGCTCGCGACCGACAGCGGCGTCACGAACTGTTCCGATGCCTCCGTCATGATGGTCCGCACCCGGCAGCCCCGCGCTTTGAGCAAGCGGATCAGTTCAAGGCATTTATAGGCCGCGATGCCGCCGCCGATGATGAGAAGAACGGTCTTGCCGGAAAGTGTTGCCATGACACGGGCCCTATAACACGAAATGCGCGGCGATGACGATGAGCGCCAGTGCTGCCGCGGCCAGCGCCCAGCGCGGCAGGCGGCTGTGACGCGCCTGCGCCAGCGCCAGCCGCTCAGTTGTGTCGCGATCCAGACGAAGCCCGCCGTCACGCGCCATGTCCGACAGCATTTCAGTTGCCCTTTTCACATCGTCAAGCACTTCCGGCAGGCCCGAAGCGATGCGCCCGAGCGAGAACAAGCCTTCGACCGCATCCTCGATTTTTCCCGCAGGTCCCAGGCGCCGCTCGATCCATTGGCGCACCACGGGTTCCGCCGTCACCCACATGTTGAGATCGGGGTTAAGGGTGCGGGCCACCCCTTCCACCACCACCATGGTTTTCTGCAGCAGGATGAGTTGCGGCTGGGTCACCATGTTGAACTGACCGGTCACCTCGAAAAGCTGGGTCAGCAGGCGGGCCATCGAGATTTCGCTGGAAGGCCGCCCCATGATCGGCTCGCCGATGGCGCGCAGGGCCTGGGAAAAATCGGCGGGGTCCTGATCGCCTGGCACATAGCCCGCATCGAAATGAACGCGGCTGACCCGCAGGTAGTCGCGGGTGATGAAGCCATAGAGAATCTCCGCCAGGAACATGCGGTCCTTGGGCGACAGCCTGCCCATGATGCCGAAATCGACCAGGACAAGCTTGCCCGCATCGTCCACGAAAAGGTTTCCCTGATGCATGTCGGCGTGGAAAAAACCGTCGCGTATGGCATGGCGCAGGAAGCTCTGGATCACCAGATCGCCAAGCCGTTTCAGATCCAATCCCCTTTGGCGTAGCAACTCGATCTCGGCAATCGGCGTGGCCTCGATCCATTCGGTCGTCAACACCTGCCGGGCGGTGCGCTGCCAGTCGATCCCGGGGAGCCGGATGCCCGGATCGTCCGCCGTGTTGGCCGTCATCTCGGCGATGGCGGACGCTTCCATGCGGAGATCGAGTTCGAGCTTCATCGAACGGTCGAGGGTGCGCACCGCATCGACAGGACGAAGCCTGCGCGCCGCGCCGCTGGCCCGCTCCATCCAGCGTGCCGCGTGGTGGAAACTGTCAAGATCGGCGGCGAAGCGTTTTTCCACTCCGGGCCGCAGAATCTTGACCGCGACATCGCGGCCCTCGGGGGTGCGGGCGCGATGCACCTGGGCAATGGAGGCGGCGGCCACGGGCGGTCCAAATTCGCTGAACAGCGTTTCGACCTCCGCCCCCAGATTGGCGCGGATGGCGGCGCGGGCTTGCGCCATGCCGAAGGGCGGCAAGCGGTCCTGCAGGGCTTTCAACTCGAAGGCGCGCCTGGGTCCGACGAGGTCGGGGCGGGTGGCGAGAAACTGCCCGAGCTTGATATAGCTCGGCCCCAGGGACGAAAGAGCGGCGGGCAGCCTGCTTTCGCTGTCCAATGCCGGAGAGCGCGATCCAAAACGCGCCAGGCGCAACCCCGCCCGCGCCAGCCAGGGCAAGGCGATGACCTGTTCCTGCGGCAGCAGCGCATCGTAGCGCGCCAGCGTGCGGCCGGCCCGCATCAGCCTGTAGAGATGCACAGCACTTGTTGCCATCAGATGCGCCAGCCGGAATGAATGGCGGCGACCCCACCCGTCAGGTTGCGGTAGGTGACACGCGAAAACCCGGCCCGCTCGATCATCGCCTTGAATTCATCCTGAGGGGGAAAGGTGCGGATGCTTTCGACCAGATAGCGATAGGGCTGCCCGTCGCCCGTCACCACCTTGCCGATGGCTGGAATGACCGTGAAGGAATAGGCATCGTAGAGATCGCGCAGAACGGGAATAGCCACATGGGAGAATTCGAGGCAGAGGAAACGCCCGCCGGGCTTCAGCACCCGATACGCTTCGGCCAAAGCCGCTTCGATCCGCGTGACGTTGCGGATGCCGAAAGCGATCGTGTAGGCGTCGAAGGACTTGGCCGGAAAGGGCAGCGCCTCGGCATTGCCGACGGAAAAGCGGCAGTGCCCGGATGGGTCTTCGGCCACGGCGCGCTTGCTGCCCTCGGCCACCATATCGGGCGAGATGTCGGTTACCGCAATCCGCGTGCCCTGCCCCGAGGCCTTGGCGATGCGGAAGGCGATGTCGCCCGTGCCGCCGGCCACATCGACAACATGGAAGGGGGTATCCGCCCTGGGCGGACTGAGCATCGAAACGAAATCGTCCTTCCACAGACGATGCAGGCCCGCCGACATCAGGTCGTTCATCTGGTCGTAGCGCTCGGCGGCCTTGGCGAAGACCTCGTTGACCAGGCCCTGCTTCTCGCCCGCATCGACGCGGCGAAAGCCAAACGCCGCGCCATTGCCATCCGTGGTGTTTTCCATGATGCGAGCCTAGCGGTTTTCAGCTAGCGTTTCAGCATCGATCTGAGTTCGCCCCAGCGCATGGCGCCGGTGAAATGGGCGGCCAGGAAGTAAAAACCGGCTCCCGCGGCGACCAGGATCGAAAGCCCCCGGAGCGCTGCCATGAAACCGGCCCCTTCGGCGTAATCGGCGGACAGCAGATACAGCCCTCCGAGGAGGAAAAACCCCATCGCCAGGCCGGAAAATACGGTTCGCGGCAGCCGCCGCCGCGCTTGATCGTCGAGCACGAAATGCCCCCGCCGTGACAGGGTCACACCTAGCAGGATCGCGTTGACCCAGGCAGCGAGCGAGGTCGCGAAGGCGATGCCAACATGGCCCAGCCAATGCGACAGGGTAAAGCTCGCGACAATGTTCACCACCACCGAGACGATGGCGAACCGCATGGGAGTGCGTGTGTCCTCGCGGGCGAAGTAACCGGGCTGGAAAACCTTGGTCATGGCAAACGCCGGCAGCGACGTGGCGAAGGCAAACACCGCGGGCGCCACCGCAAGTGTGTCGGCGCGGGTAAAGGCGCCATGCTCGAACACGGTGTGAATGATCGGACCCGGGATCGCCATCAGCGCAACGGCGGAGGGAATTGTCAGAAACAAAGAAAGCTCGAGCGCGCGGTTCTGGCTGCGTAGCGCCGCGGTGTCCTGTCCGCCGCGCAGTTTCCGCGACAGATCGGGAAGCAGCACCACGCCGATCGCCACGCCGATTACGCCCAGCGGCAACTGGTAAAGCCTGTCGGCGTAATAGAGATAGGGCACGGCGCGGTCGATGGTGGTGGCGATCATGGTGGCCACCACCAGATTGATCTGCATGACGCCGCCCGACACGATGCCCGGCGCGGAAAGCCGGATGACGCGTCTGACTTCGGGTGTCAGCCGGGGGCGTTTGGGAACGAGCGGCATCCCGGCGCGTTTGCAGGCCCAGGCCAGCACCGCGAACTGCACGACCCCGGATGCAAACACGCCCCAGGCGAAGATATATCCCGTGGCGGGGCTGTCGCCGGTTCCCCAAAGCCACACCAGCACATTGGCGCCGATCATCACCAGGTTGAGCAGGATGGGTGCGGCGGCGGCGGCGAACCGGTTCAACGAGTTGAGCACGCCCGACTGGAGCGCGGTCAGCGACATGAACAGCAGATAGGGAAAACAGATAAGGGTCAGATTGACCGCCAAGCCGAATTTCAGCGGATCGCGCGAAAACCCCGGTGCGATCACATACATCAGGAGCGGCATCGACAGCATGGCGATGGCGGAAAACAACACCAGCCAGGCCAGCAGTGCCGAGAAAGTTTCCCTGGCAAACGCGTGCGCGCCTGTTTCGCCCTCCTCCGCGATCCGCCTTGCGAACAGTGGCACGAAGGCCGAGTTGAACGCCCCCTCGGCGAACAGTGCCCGGAAAAGGTTGGGGAAGCGCTGCGCCACGAAAAACGCCTCGGCGACAAATCCCGTGCCGAGCGCGAAGGCCACAAGCTGATCGCGAATGAAGCCAAGAATGCGGCTCACCAGCGTCAGGCCGCCGACGGTCGCCGCCGCTTTCAACAGGGACATGCAGGCGCTTTCATCAGGCCGGAACCGCCACCGGCTGGGCCTGCGCCAGCACGGCGGTGAGCGCCCCGTTGATCTGGCGGTGGCGGCCGGCATTTTCGATTTTTCCGCCGGTCAGGTCGGTCACATAGAACACGTCGATCGCCTTCTCGCCGAAGGTTGTGATGTGCGCCGAGGCGATATTGAGATTGAGGCCGTAGAGCGCCTCGGTCAGGTCGTAAAGCAGCCCGATGCGGTCGAGCCCGTTGATCTCGATCACGGTGAAGCGGTTGGACGACGTGTTGTCGATGATGACTCTGGGTTCGACGGTGAAGGCCTTGAGACGGCTCTGCGGTCGGTTGACGCGCGCCACCGCTTCCTTCAGCCAGACTTCGCCGCGCAGCGCCTGGCGGATCAGTTCGGCGATCCTTTCGGCGCGCCGCCGTTCATCGCCTTCCTCGCTGAATTCGCGCTGGATGAGGATGGTGTCGAGCGCCATGCCGTCGGTGGTGGTGAAGACCTGCGCTCCGGCGATATTGGCACCGGCGGCGGCGCAGGCGCCGGTGATCAGCGCCAGAAGCCGGGGGTGATCGGGCGCGTAGATGACGATTTCGGTGATCGCGGTGAAAGCATCGGTCTGGACCTCGGTCAACACGTCGCGGGCACCGGCGCGCGCCATCAAGGCTTCATGCTTGACCTGATTGTTGAGATTGGTGGTCAGCCAATACGCATCGTAGTGCCGCGCTGCATAGGCTGATTTCCGCTTCTCGTCCCATGTGGGATAGCGGTTGAAGAAGGCCTGCTGCCCTTCCGCCACGCGTTCCTTGCGGCTGGTGCCGGTATGGCCGCCCGAGAGTATGGGTTCGGCCTCGAAATACAGCGTGCGCAGCAACTGTCCCTTCCAGCCGTTCCATACGCCCGGCCCCACGGCGCGAATATCGGCGACGGTCAGGATCAGCAGAAGCTTCAGGCGCTCCGGGCTCTGCACGATGGCGGTGAAATCGAGAATGGTCTTGAAATCGTTGAGGTCGCGCATCTGCGCTGTTTCGCTCATCAGAAGATGATGGCGGATCAGCCAGGCCACGGTCTCGGTTTCGGCCGCCGACAGTCCAAGCCTCGGGCATACCGTGAGGGCTATCGCTTCTCCCGCGACCGAGTGATCCTCGGAACGGCCTTTGGCGATGTCATGCAGAAAGACCGCGACATAGAGCGCGCGGCGGCTGGGCAAAGTGGGGATGATGGAGGCCGAGAGTGGATGATCGCCGCTCAGCTCGCCGCTTTCGATGGCCGCCAGAACGCCCACGGCGCGAATCAGGTGCTCGTCCACGGTGTAGTGGTGATACATGCTGAACTGCATCATGGCGACGATCTTGCCGAAATCCGGAATGAAGCGGCCAAGCACGCCCGCCTCGTTCATCTTGCGCAGGATCGCTTCCGAATTGGATCCCGACGTCAGCATGCCGAGAAACAGGGAATTGGCTTCCGCGTCGTTGCGCACCGTCCGCTTGATCAGATGGAGGGACTTGCGCACCTGCTTCAGCGCGTCGGGATGAATGCTGGCGGAATGCCTGGCGGCCACCGCGAACAGGCGGATGAGATTGACCGGATCGCGCTCGAAAACATCGGGCGCGGCCAGCGTCACGCGGCCCGCTTCAAGCCGGAAATCGCTCGTGCCCTTGATGGCGCCGGTCGATCGCGGCCTGAACCGGCCAAGCAGGCGGCGGAGCGCCGGGGCATCCTTCACCTGGCTTGCCTCGAGGCTGGCGCAGAAAATCCGCGTGAGGTCGCCCACGTCCTTGGCGGTCAGGAAGTAATGCTTCATGAAGCGCTCGACATGCTTCAGCCCGCCATGCGCCTTGTAGCCAAGCCGCTCGGCCAGTTCCGACTGGCGGTCGAAACTCAGCCGGTCTTCGCCGCGCTTGGCGATGAAATGCAGATGGCAGCGCACCGCCCAGAGGAAATCTTCGGATTTCTTGAAGGTGGCGAGTTCGTCGCGGGTGTAGGCGCCCTTGACCGCGAGTTCGTCGGTTGAATTCGTGGCGTAAAGAAATTTCGCGATCCAGAACAAGGTGTGGAGATCGCGGAGCCCGCCCTTGCCGTCCTTCACGTCCGGCTCGACCAGATAGCGGCTTTCGCCCGCCTTGTGGTGGCGAAGATCGCGTTCAGCGAGCTTGCCCGCCACGAAGTCGCGGGCGCCGGAGGCCACGATCGAGCTTCTGAATTTGGCGGCGAGATCGTCGTAGAGGCGCTGTTCGCCACAGATGAACCGGGCTTCCAGGATCGCCGTCAGAATGGTGAGGTCGGTTTTCGCCAGCCGGATGCACTCGTCCACGCCGCGCGAGGCGTGGCCCACCTTCTGGCGCATGTCCCAGAGGATATAGAGGATGAATTCGACGACGCGCTGCTGGGCCGGCGAAGGTTTGGGCGGAAGCAGGAACAAAAGATCGATGTCGGAGCCCGGCGCCAGCGTGCCGCGGCCATAGCCGCCCACCGCGATGACCGCCAACTGGCCGGGTTCGGCGCGAAACAGCCGGAGGGCGGTCACAAACAACGTCCGGATGATCGCGTCCTCGACGAAGCTCAAATTCTCCGCGCATCGGGTGCCACGGCCGTCGGCCAGGAGCCGGCGTTCGCATACGTCGCGCGCGTTTTGCAGAACCTCCTTCAGGATTTCGACGATGGCGGGACGCAATTTGGCGGGAGCGGCCTCCGGCCCCTCGATCAGTGCATCAAGACGCTCCTGCAGCGCTTTGACGTCGATCAGTTGCGCTGCGTCCACAATGGCGGTCATATCGATTTCGGCAGGCTGGCTTTGAGTTCGTAGAGAAGGGCTAGAGCATCGCGCGGGGCTAGCTCATCGGGCTCGATTGCGGCAAGTTTCCGTTCAAGCGGACTGGACTGGTCCGGGGGGAACGCATGGGGCCGGGCGGCCGAAAACAGGGGCAGATCGTCGACCAGCGCCAGGCGGGCGGAGGATTGATCGCTCTGTTCCAGAAGTTTCAGCACCTCGGCGGCGCGCGCTGTGACGGAAGCGGGCAGACCAGCCAGCTTTGCCACCTGAATTCCATACGAGCGATCGGCCGCACCCGCCACCACCTCGTGCAGAAACACCACGTCGCCCCGCCATTCGCGCACCTTGATGGTGACATTGGCGAGATGCGGCAGCCTTGCGGCCAGTGCTGTCAGTTCGTGATAATGCGTAGCGAACAGGGCGCGGCTGCGATTGCTGGCGTGCAGATGTTCGACGCAGGCCCAGGCGATGGAGAGCCCATCGAAAGTCGCGGTGCCCCGTCCGATTTCGTCGAGGATGACAAAAGATCGCGGCGTCGCCTGGTTGAGGATCGCCGCCGTCTCGACCATCTCGACCATGAAGGTGGAGCGGCCGCGCGCCAGATCGTCGGCGGCGCCCACCCGGCTGAACAGCCGGTCCACTACGCCGATATGGGCGGAGAGGGCGGGGACGAAGCTTCCCATCTGCGCCAGCACGACAATCAGGGCATTCTGGCGGAGGAAGGTGGACTTGCCCGCCATGTTGGGGCCGGTCACCAGCCAGAGACGCTTGTCGCCCTCCGACAGATTGCAGTCATTGGCGATGAAGGTTCCATCGGCGCGGTCTTGCAACATGGCTTCGACGACGGGGTGGCGGCCGCCGCGGATGTCGAAGGCGGTCGAATCGTCGACCACGGGCCGCACATAGCGCCGGCGCACCGCCAGCTCGGCGAAGGCCGAGGTCACATCGATCACCGATACCGCCGTGGCGATCAGCGAAAGTGAATCCTGCTCCGCCACAACGGCGGCGACGAGTTGATTGTAGATCGCTAACTCCAGCGCCAGGGCGCGCTCGCCAGCCGCCCCAATCTGCTGTTCGAGCGATCCCAGTTCGGCGGTCGAAAAGCGCATCGCGTTGGCCACCGTCTGGCGATGAAAGTAGATGTGGGGCGCCTGCTGCAGGGTAGAAGCGTTCTGGGCGCTCACTTCGATAAAGTAGCCCAGGATATTGTTGTGGCGGACCTTCAGCGATTTGATGCCGGATGATTGCGCGTATTGGCCCTGGAGTGAAACGATGACCTGGCGGGTGTCGTCGCGAAGCCGCCGCGCCGCGTCAAGTTCCAGCGACAATCCCGGCCGCACAAATCCGCCCTCCCCGGCACTCAACGGAAGGTCATCGCCAAGTGTATCGGCGAGGGCGCGGAGAAGTGCCGCGGGCACCGCGGCAAGCGGCTGGTGGGCGCGCTCGATTTCGGCGGGTGGTCCATCGAGCAGGGGGGCGTCCTTCAGGCTGGCGGCAATCGGTTGAACCGCGCTCAGTCCATCGCGGATTGCCGCCAGATCGCGGGGGCTGCCGCGTCCAACCGAAAGCCGCCCGAGGGCGCGTTCAATATCGGGAAAGACGGCGAGCAGGCCCCGCAGCCTGTCGCGCAAGGGACCGCTGTCGACAAAAAACGCGACACCGTCGAGACGCTCCTCGATCGCGGCACAAACAGCCAGGGGATTGGCGAAGCGCTGACCGAGCAGCCTCGCACCTCCGGGCGTCAGCGTCATGTCGATCATGGCGTGGAGGCTGCCCCGCCTTTCGCCCGCCAGGGTGCGGCTCAGTTCGAGATTGGCTCTGGTCGCGCCATCGATCAGGAGACCGGAGTGCGGATTTTCCCGGCGGGGTGCGCGCAGATGCGGAACCTGTCCCGCCTGGGTCAGGAGAATATAGTCGAGAAGCGCTCCCAGCCCCGCGATCTCGGCCTTGGTGAAGGCGCCGAAGCCTTCGAGTGCCGCCACGCCGAAATGCTGCGCGATGCGGCGTTCGCCGCCGGCGCTGTCGAACCGGCTGGGCGGCAGCGGCGTCAGCGCGGCGCCACTTTCCCGCAGGGGCCGTGCGAGTTCGGTGTCGGCCAGAAGCGAATCCGCCACCAGGATTTCGCGCGGCGAGAGGCGGGCAAGATCGGCGGAGAGGCGGAGCGGCGTGGTGCGCATCACCGCCAGATCGCCGGATGAAATATCGGCCCAGGCCAGCGCGTATTCGTTGGCGCCTTTCACCCGGGCCAATGCGGCAAGATAATTGTGGGTGCCGGACTCGAGCAGCGACTCCTCGGTCAGGGTTCCAGGCGTCACCAGCCGCACCACGTCGCGCCGCACCACCGATTTGGAGCCACGCTTCCGCGCCTCGGCCGGGTCTTCGAGCTGCTCGCACACCGCGACGCGGGCGCCGTGGCGGATGAGTTTCTGCAGGTAGCCGTCGGCGGCGTGCACCGGCACCCCGCACATCGGAATATCCTCGCCCAGATGCTTGCCGCGCCTGGTCAGCGCTATCCCTAAAATACCGGCGGCGGCCACGGCGTCGTCGAAGAACAGTTCGTAGAAATCGCCCATGCGATAGAACAGCAGGCCGTCCGGGTGGGCCGCCTTGATCTCGAGATATTGCGCCATGACCGGCGTGGCGCGCGCACTGGCGGCTGGAAGAATGGCGGCGATGTCATTCATGCGGGATGCATAGCAGGAAATGGCGCAGATTTCACAAGCAACGCGTCAAATCATGAGCCTTGAGAATTCGAGGCCCAGTGTCTAGGCTCGAACGGCAGCAACAGGATCAGGAATTGATGAGCGCGGACAAGAAACCCGGCAAGCGGCCGACCTTTACCGATGAGGAGGCGCTGCAATTCCACCAGATGGGGAAGCCCGGCAAGCTCGAAATCAATCCGACCAAACCCATGGCGACCCAGCGCGACCTGTCGCTGGCCTACAGTCCCGGAGTGGCCGTGCCAGTGCGGCGCATCGCCGAAAATCCCGATACCGCCTACGACTACACCACCAAGGGCAATCTCGTCGCGGTGATTACCAACGGCACCGCCATCCTCGGCCTGGGCGATCTCGGAGCGCTCGCCGCCAAGCCGGTGATGGAGGGGAAGGCCGTGCTGTTCAAGCGCTTCGCCGATGTCGATTCAATCGATCTCGAAGTCGATACCAAGGATGTCGACGAGTTCATCGGCGCGGTGCGCTATCTCGGCCCCTCGTTCGGCGGCATCAATCTCGAGGACATCCGCGCGCCCGACTGCTTCATCATCGAGCAGCGGTTGCGCGAGCTCATGGATATCCCGGTGTTCCATGACGACCAGCACGGCACGGCGATCATCGCCACGGCGGGCCTCATCAATGCGCTGTTTCTGACCAAGCGCGACATCAAATCGTTCAAGCTCGTGTGCAATGGTGCCGGTGCCGCCGCCATCGCCTGCGTCGAACTGGTGAAATCGCTCGGCGTGCCCAACCACAATGTCATCCTCGCCGACAGCAAGGGTGTCGTTTACAAGGGCCGTACCGAGGGCATGAACCAGTGGAAGTCGGCCCACGCCGTCGAGACCACGGCGCGCACGCTGGCC
>JANLYR010000109.1:0-3684 GCA_031365765.1 Hyphomicrobiales bacterium
GCCGTTGCCTTGACCACCAGCGCCACGCTCAATGATTGGCGTCCCGATGATACTTTCTTTGATCTTTTGGGCGGCAAGGACGTGGTGCAGGCCATGGTTTCCGACATCGCCTCACCCGCTGTTGCCGATGGCAATAAGGGCGAAACCACGAAGGTGCAGAAAGGTATCATCAAAGACTTTCTGCATGGAACAAATGGCCGTGAACATAAGATGGATTGGCTTCCACCTTATTTCCAGTTCCCACCCAAGGCCTATACCGAACAAGGCGGTATTGGCGTGGTCGACAAGTGGAACGCGGCGGCTGAATTATTCAACACGTAGATTGATGCGCTTAGCCTAAAACTTACGAGCAGGTCTTCGGGCCTGCTTTCCTTTTTTAGAGAGGCACATGCCAATTGTTGTGTCGTGGTTTCAGTTTGAGTTTCCGCATTTGGGCGCAGACCAGACATGTTCGGCATAGCTCAAAACCTACGCTCATGAACCAAAGCAAAAATCGTTTGACCAATTTTCCAACAACAATCTCCCGTCGCAAGTCTCGCCAAAAGCGAAGATCAGCAAATGCAAATGGAATACATTGTTCACACAAATTAGTCACTGCACACGCTCCTTATAGCCTGTCCCCTCCTCATTTCTCAATTGGAAAAACCGTGAATTGGCGTGAAACTGCCAATTGTATCAATCCCGAAGGCCGCGGAGGAATCTTCTATTGCATGGTGAAGCAAAGACGCATCCGGATTGCCCATCTACTATTGACGGGTGCTGGACCGTAGGTCCAAAAAGCTCTTTGCGGCAGGATGGGGAGAGCAGCGATGGTCCGATGGTTGTGTTTGGGAATTTTAGTTCTTCTTCCAACACCTGCTTGGGCATGGGGAGAGGAAGGACATTCGATTGTTGCGGAAATTGCCCAGCGTCATCTGACTGACAAAACTGCTGATGAGATCGACAAACTCATTGGGAGGGGAGCATCTTTAGCGTCCATATCAACTTGGGCAGACGACGTACGTCAAGATAGGCCTAAATCTTACAACTGGCATTTCGTGGATATCCCACTTGCTGTAGCCACCTATGATGAAACCCGAGACTGTGAGGACACAGATCGTGGCGACTGCGCCATCAAGGAAATCGCCCGGAACGAGACAGTGCTAAGGGACACGAAAGCAAGTGTGACGGACCGCGTGGAAGCCCTCAAATTTCTGGTGCATTTTGTGGGGGATATTCATCAACCGTTACACACCGTATTGGAGTTTAGGGGAGGAAACGATCGCCACGTAGTGTTTTTTGTCGATCCAATAAAGGAGGTTAGAATTCCGACCAATCTCCATGCTGTTTGGGACTCGGGATTGATCCGTGCCAAATACTGGAGTTGGGGCACGTATATGGACCACCTCGAAGCCGAGTGGATTCCCCAACAAGACGTGACTGCACTCACAAAGGGGACTCCGGTCGAATGGGTGGAGGAGACTCATAGCGCCGCAGTTGACCTGGCTGGAGCAAATGTGAAAGAAAACATGGGCCTACATGAGGATTATCTCAAGAAGGTAGAACCGGTTCTCGATCATCAATTAGGCGCAGCTGGGCTTCGTCTCGCTGCGATTTTCAACGATATTTTCGACCCAAAGTGACGATGAGATGTATCTCATTTCACTGATTAAAGAAATCGTAGTCTCTCGGCGAAGGCGATTCGCCCGAATTTTTGTCAGACTCCGTCGCGTTGGCCGTTTCCTCGGCTGGCGATTGAGGCCAATCGGCATGCTGGTTAGTATCATAGCCCTGATTTGGCCGATTTCCTTGTTGTGGATCGCGCTGTCCTTGTGTTTTCTCCTACCCGGGCTCGCCAACAACCAGACTTTCGAGGCGATGCTTGCATACTCCGATGACGGAGGACTGACCGGTGTGCGTTGGGCGCACCTCCTGATGACGGCGCTTATCGCGATGGGCCTAGGGTCTGCCATGGCAATGACTGCCCGGGACCTTCTTGGGCACGGCACTTCTGAAGTAAGGATATCTTCGCTTGGCCTGTGCAGCATCCTGATTGCGTGCCGCTGGTTTCCGACGGTTGCCATTGCCTTTGCATTCTACGAGATGCAGCCCATAGTGTCAGGCTCCTTCTATCCCTTTCGTGCGATGGCATTCGTCATGATCTTACTACAGATCGCCTGCGTCATCTTATTACGAACCGCCCAACAACTTGGAGTGATTCAGCCAACCAAGGATATATCACCTGCCCGACGCGACCTAGTGGCGCTTGGGGGAGTGTTTCTGGCCATACTTTTCTTCGGTGCTTCCGGCAGGGATTCATGGTTCGGCATCCCTATCAGTTCGATTGCGGTGTCGCAGGCGCTCGGACCGATCAATATCCTATTCGTGTTCCTCGCGGCATTCCTCTTGCTCACGACCGCTCTGGTTCGATTAGGGCGGCTGGTCCATCTCCGCATCGTAGTGATACTGATTGGTCTCGCTTTGGTTTTTAGCTGGAACGACCTCAACGACAATCACATTGTCCGGCAAGCGCAGAGGGGGAACAGTAAGGCTTTGAGCGTCGAAGACGCTTTTGATCAATGGATCATAAGCCGACCGGACAGGAACAAGTTCGACGAGTACCCCGTAATACTGGTTTCTGCTGAGGGCGGGGGCATCCGAGCAGCCTTCTTCACTGCGATCACTCTGGCGCGCATTGCAGATCGGTGTCCGCGAATGGCTACCCATATCTTCGCCGTAAGTGGCGTATCGGGAGGCGCGGTAGGAGCAGCTCTCTTCGCAGCCGCACTTAAAGCGTGGCCTGTCAACGCAAATGATCCACACTGCGATCTCAAAATGCCCGCTCCGCCTGTCTACGAGGATGCCCTTGCTCAAGTATTGCAGGACGATCATCTGTCCCCCTTGTTGGCACGCATGCTGTTTCCAGACGCCGCGCAGCAACTCCTCCCATTTCCCATCGAATCTTTCGATCGTCAGCTTGGCCTTGAATTCAGTATCGAGCGCTCGTTTCGTCGTGTGTTCGGCCAAGACCTGATGAGCCAATCGATCTATGGGGTCCGGCCGGACGCGGCCAGTCTGGCAGTACCCTACCTTTTCCTCAACGCAACGGAAGTGCAAAGCGGCCGGCGGTTTGTGATTAGTCCTCTGTTCTTGAAATCGCAGCCTTTTGGAGGTGCTGAGGACTGGCATTGGCTCGATTGGGATCATGGCCCACCACTTAGCGCAGCCGCCGGCGTCAGCGCCCGTTTCCCTGTGTTCTCGCCGGCGGGATATTACTTCAATAACGGACAAAAAGCTCGATACGTCGACGGAGGCTACATCGACAATTCGGGAGCGGTCACGTTGAGTGAGATATTCGGTGCTCTGTACCTTTTACGAGAAGAAAAATATCTGGAGGATAGCAAAGGCGAAAAAACAACAATGTTCGCTATGACTGCATTGCACATTGGAAACGCTCCGGCCTGTGACATCATCCGGGACGAAATCGAGAAATCAACAATTGAAAGGAAAAAACAGCCGCGTTGCGATCCCAATGAACAGGCTCCGCCCGCTGGTGGACTCGGTGAACTTCTAAGCCCGCTCGACGCCGTGCTTAGAGTCCGCTCGGCTCAGGTCGAATACAATCTCCTCCAACTTCACAACCGTATCGATCTTGGGACAGATTTAAATCGCTTCGACTTTCACGCGCGTGTTCAGATGTACAAC
>JANLYR010000470.1:0-5918 GCA_031365765.1 Hyphomicrobiales bacterium
CATGGACTTCGGCCTAGCCCAACACCGGCGCCGACAACAGCCACAATCCGAAGACGGTGCAGGCAATCATCAGGAGGGTGGGCGGCACTTCGCGCATGGCTCCGCCTGGACCGGGCACATTTCGCAGCAGCGGCGAGCAGCAGATGCTGGCGATGGCGCGCGCATTGTGCAGACGCCAGTGGCCTTCAAGGCGGAGGGTGTCGCCATCCTGCCGGTGGAGCAGAAGGTCAAGTCGGCGCTCAGCGTCGGCGGGCGCATTCTGCTGCTGGAGGATGGGGTGATCGCGCATGAGGGGACGGCCTTGGCTCTTGCCGCCGACCCGCTTCCGCTGGAAAGATATATCGGCGTTCACAGAAAGGAGACCCAGATGTCGCATGAGCCGCAAGCCGCGGCGGGTTCCAGCAAGCTGGTCATCCGCAATATCGGGCTTCTGCTGTCGGGAGCGCTGGAAAACCCCATCCTCGATGCCGATACGGTGGTGGCCGTCAATGGCCGGATCGTCAGCGTGGGGCGTTTCAAGGATGCCGACAGCGAGGGAGCGACGACGGTTATCGACGCCCATGGCACGGCGCTGGCGCCGGGGCTGATCGACAGCCATGTGCATCCGGTGGCCGGCGACTGGACGCCGCGCCAGAATCAGCTTGGCTGGATCGATTCCAGCCTGAACGGCGGCGTCACCACGATGATCTCGGCAGGCGAGGTGCACACGCCGGGCAGGCCGCGCGATGTAGTGGGCCTCAAGGCGATGTCGATCAGTGCGCAGAGGATGTATGCGAATTTCCGCCCCTCGGGCGTCAAGGTCCATGCGGGGGCACCGTGCATCGAGCCGGACATGACGGAAGAGGATTTCCGCGAGCTGGCGGCGGCAGGCGTGACCCTTCTGGGCGAAGTGGGGCTGGGCGGCGTCAAGGACGGTCCAACGGCGCGCAAGATGGTGGCGTGGGCGCGGTCGTTCGGCATCCAGAGCACCATTCACACCGGTGGGCCCTCCATTCCGGGATCGGGGCTGATCGACAGCGCGATCGTGCTTGAAGCGGATACAGATGTCGTGGGCCATATCAATGGCGGGCACACGGCGCTGCCGGACGCGCAGATTCGCTGTATCTGCGAAGGCTGCAAGCGCGGCCTCGAAATCGTGCATAACGGCAATGAGCGCGCGGCCCTTTATACGCTGCGGCTGGCGGCCGAGATGAAGCAACTCGACCGCGTCATTCTCGGCACCGATGCACCGGCAGGATCGGGCGTACAGCCGCTCGGCATCATCCGCGTCATTTCCATGCTGTCGTCGCTTGGCGGCATTCCGGCGGAACAGGCGTTCTGCCTTGCCACCGGCAACACCGCGCGCATGCGGAAACTCGACTGCGGACTGATCGAACCTGGCCGCGCCGCCGATTTCGTGGTGATGGACCGGGCCCAGCATTCAGCGGGAGCGACGCTGCTGGAAAGCATTCAGCTTGGCGACCTGCCGGGCATCGGCATGGTGGTGATCGACGGCGTGGTGCGCTGCCAGCGAAGCCGCAACACGCCGCCCGCGACGAAGTTGCCGGTCATGGTCAAGGGATAAACCACTTCGCTTCTGATGCAGCGCTTCCAAAGTGGCCCTCACCCGGCCTTCGGCCACCCTCTCCCATGCGTACCGCACGGGCGAGGGCGGCAATCTCGCAAACAATCGTCTTCTCCCGTCCGAAGTTGGGAGAAGGTGCGCCCCAAGGGCGGACGGGGGCTCCTTCACCGCAACCCGTCTTCGCCCTTGATCTGGCTTGCTTCGAGGCCGCCGATGCGGGGCAGTGGGCGGCCGCGCGTGGCGAATGCGAGGGCCACCATGATCTCGTTGGCGCGGGGCGCGTCACCGACGCGGATTTCCATGCCATCGAAATGACTGCGCACGAAGGCCGCATCCTTGTGGCCAAGCGGCACATCGAGGACGACGCCCAGGCCGCCACGCTTCTTGGATGAGGGAATGAGTGCGGCCCCCTTGCCGAGAGCCTTGCGGACCGGAGCGCCCATTTTCGGATGCAGGATGGCGGCGGCGTGTTCGAGTTCGCCATTCTCGCCAACGGCGGCGGCCTTGCCATAACTCTCGATCAACGTCGCTGCAATTCCCAGAGCGGCAATCGCCCGCCCGGCCAGCAGGTTGCCCAGTTCCTCGCCGATGTCGCTCAGTTCGCTCAAATCGGCCTGGTAACGCCCGGCGAAGGGATTTTCGATGACGGCGACTGCGGCGGCGCGGCGGACCGGGGGCGATACGGTCTGGTCCATCTCGGTCAGCGTTTCATCCACAAAGGTCACGAGTTTACGGATTTTCGCTTTCATCTCAGGCCGTCCTCTCCCTTGATGTCGGCGGCTTTCAGACCACCGGCGCGATCATGGACCCGGGGGCCGCAGGTCATCACCAGCGCCAGAAGCAATTCATCCGCACGCGGAGCATCGGCGATGCCGATCTCGACCGAATCGAAATGACTGCGCACATAAGAGGCGTTGATATGGGTTACGGGAACATCGAGACGGGCACCCGGCCCTCCCACTTTTTTGGCCGACGGCACGATGGCCCTGGCACCGCCCAGTACCTCGCGCATGGCGTAGCCACCCGGAGCGTGCCACAACGCTCCGTGCTCGATCTCGCCCGCCGAGCCCACGATGGCGCCCTTGCCGTAGCCCTCGATTTTTTTCACATCGCCTCCGAGCGATGCCAGAAGCCGGTGGGCCAATGCGAGGCCGAGCGGTTTCAGATCGTCCATGAAGTGCGCGATTTCGGCATGATAGGACCCCGCGAAGGGATTGGCGATGATGGCGAGCGCGGCACCGCGGCGATAGGGGTTTGCCGCGACGGGACCGCCTTCATGGAAGATCTCCTCCACCTGGAGCAGATATTTGCGGACCTTGACGTCAGGCATAGGCTGCAAGCCTCCGGTTCGATGTTGGCGTCCGTTCAAGGCAGCGCGTGTCGCCCGATAGATGGAGGGCGCAGGCCTGGACAAGTCCTCTACTTCTTAAATCTTCGGCTATGCCCAGGCCCCTGTCGAGCGCTTCGGCAATTTCCGCGCCCGTCAGCGGCCCCACATTGCGCGTGACGCGCCTTGAGCCCAGATCGCTGTCGGGCTGAAGATCGGAGGCCGGCAGGCGCGTGATGGCGGGATTGCCGGGGAGATCGACGGCATTGGCGATGATGGTCGCCGCGGCATCGGCGATGCTGGCCGAGCGCGCCAGCACGGTCACGGCGTCGGCGATGCCGAGCGAGAAGCTTCGCCCACGCCAGCCGCTGGTGGCGATGCCGCGCACATTGTCGCTGGAGGTTATGACGGCACCGGCGAACAGCGATGGGTTGTCGGGCCGGTCGACCAAGCCGATCCGGTATTTCCGGCCTTCGCCCAAGTGAAACGCGATGTCGCCGCCGTTGTTGACATAGGCCCGATCAAGTTTTGCCGCGCTCGTCATGGCTTCGAGGATTTCCTCGGCGACACTGCCCGCGACGGCAGCCATCGGCGTGATGAAGCCATCGTGCGCGCGTGTTGCGGCCCACATGCGCCGGGCTGTGGGCCCCACGGGAATGCGGTCCGTTTGCCGCCGCAACATGGGAAGTTCGGCGCAAAGTTCATCGAGGATCGAAGCGAAGCGGGCGTGGGCCGCGTCGAAAGCGCAAGCCACCTCGCCATCGGCGCCAATCACCAGGTCGATGGGCCCATCGCTCAGATGCAATCTGTTACCGGCAAGAAGATTGCTCCGCATGCGGATCATCGAAAGAGATCGCGCAGCGGCCGAACATGGTCCATGTGACCGCCGAGAGCCGCGTAATCGTCGCGGCGCAAAGTGAATTCGATCGGCGCCACCAGTGCGGGAGTCGGCACATAGCCGAAGGCGTTGGCGGGAAGGGCCGTCACATCGACCATGAAGGTGATGCCGCCGCCCGGCCAGACATAGACGGGGGCACCGCCGCAGGTGACGCGCGTCAGCGCATCGCGCACCGATTTCGTCAGGCGCACGGGGTTTTCGGTGACGCCGGCGCGGAGCGATCCGCCGGCTCCTCCCATGAACAGCACCGTCGACAATGCCGGCTCGCAATTCTCGCTGATGCGCTCGACCGACTGACGGAGCGCTGGCGGCAATTCTCTTTCGCGCGGGACGAGTGTTTCGTCGAGTTCGAAATAGGCGTGATGTTCGCCCGTCGTCGAAACCATCAGCAGGCGCAAACCCGGCCACGCCTCCTTGGCGTCGAAGGGCTTGAGGATGGCGAGCGGATCCATGAGATCGGTGCCACCCCAGCCGGCACCCGGCTGCGCCACCTTGAAATAGCGGCCGGGCGTCGAGCGATGACCCTTGATGCCGATGCCGGTGTCACGGACGCCCAGGAATTTTCCCGCCTGATGCTCGGACAGAACGCCGGTGATGTGATCGTCGACGACCACCACTTCGTCCACATGACCCTGCCACTGTTTGGCGAACATGCCGATCGTCGCCGAACCGCAGCCGACGCGCATGCGTTCCTCGGCCTTGCCGCCGATCACAGGTGCCTTGCCCGCTGCGATCAGCACGGCGGAGCCACCATCCACGGTCAATTCGACCGCCTGTCCGTTGCACAGCGCCAGCAGCGTTTCGCAGGTGACGCGGCCTTCCTTCTTCGAGCCGCCGGTCAAGTGGTGCACGCCGCCGAGCGACAGCATCTGCGAGCCGTATTCGGCGGTGGTGACGTGGCCCACCTGCTCTCCGCCCGCGCGCACGGCGGCACATTCGGGACCCAAATGGCGGTCGGTGTCGATCTTCACCTTGACGCCGCAATAGCTGAAGATGCCTTCGGTGACGACGGTGACCATATCGATGCCCGCGACCTCGGACGAAACGATGAAGGGGGCGGGTTTGTAATCGGGATAGGTGGTGCCGGCACCGATGGCCGTCACCACCGTGTTGCCGGGCTCGACGATGCGGCCGTCCCATTCCTTGTCGAGCTTGAGAAAAGAGACGACTTCGCGGCCGCTCTCAATGGTGCGTTCGAGGAGAATATGGGGATCGATGCGGATCAGTTCGCCGTTGCGGTTGCCGTAGCGGTCGCAGGCGCCGAGCGCTCCATCGCGGATGTAGCAGAGCACGGGGCAGGCATCGCAGCGGATTTTTTCAGCCGTCATCCATTTGTCTCCCGTGCGAGGATGGCGGCGCGGACCCGGTCCGGGGTTGCCGGCGTCCGCAGCATCCGGATGCCGGCGGCGCTGGAGATGGCGTTGAGGATCGCTGGCGCGGTGGGGATCAGAGCCTGCTCGCCGATCCCCTTGGCGCCATAAGGGCCATCGGGCGAGGGACATTCGATGAGGATCGATTCGATGGGGGGAACATCGCCGATCGTTGGGATCAGATAGTCGTGGAGGTTTTCGCCGCGGCCCGGCGTAAACTCCTCCATCAGCGCCATGCCCAGCCCTTGCGCCACGCCGCCTTCGATCTGGCCTTCGAGCAGCATGGGGTTGATGGCGCGGCCAACGTCGTGGGCGGCGGTGATCTTCAGCACCTTGACGGTGCCAAGGCGCATGTCGACCTCGACTTCCGCCAGATGCGCGCCGAAGCCATAAACCGCATAGGGAATGCCCTGCCCGTCGGCGTCCAGAGGGCTGGTGGGCGGATCGTAGGTTTCCTCCGCGCACAGAACATAACCGAAGGGACCGGCGGGCAGCGTGTCCAGTGCAATGCTCCGCACCACATCGGTGTCGCGCACTTCGAGCGTGCCGTTCCCCAATCCGATTTCCGCTCCTTCTCCGGCGTTGGCGAGGCGGAGGATCATGGCGCGAAGTGCCAGGCCGGCCCGCCTCGCGGCATTGCCGCTCACGAAAGTCTGGCGCGACGCCGACGACTTTCCGGCGTCCGGGGTGAGGCCGGTATCGGCGGAAACGAGATCGATCGCCGCGAGCGGAAAGCCCACCGCATCGGCGGCGATCTGG
>JANLYR010000475.1:0-5281 GCA_031365765.1 Hyphomicrobiales bacterium
GGCATGTTTGGCTTTCAGGCGATCACTGATATCGGCACCGCCCTTCAGCAGGCCGCCGAAAGTTCCGACAACGACGCATCACGCAAATGGGTAGGCGAATTGTCCAGTTATCTGGATCGTGTCGAGGCCATTTCTGACGAGCCCATCACTCAATCGTGAAAACCAAATCGGGCTTGGCCGCCGAATCTATTGCAATCTGCAAAGGGCGATGGGCTTCATCTTTCCCGTTCACGTAGAGATTGCGCGACTAACTAAGCCATTGCTTCATCATCGTCAGTTGCTAAGCCACTCGATGGTGAAGCGGTCGGAGGCGTGAACGCAGACCGCGACGAGCCGTTCGTTACCGATGACAGTAAAGCGGTGCGGTGTTTCTGGTCCGATCACCACGATGTCGCCAGGACCGGCAACGACCTCTTTTCCATCGACGATCATCGCCGCTATGCCGGAGCGGATGATGCAAGTTTCAGAATAGGGATGCTTATGTAGTCGCGGACCTTTCCCGGGCTCAAGGTCGCCAATGAAAAAGGAAACCCCGGCACAATATGGTTCGCCTTCGAACTCTACAGCGGCGATTGCGCCCTTCCGCTGATCGCTGCGATGCAAGATGTGGAACATTCTTCATTGTCCTAATATTGGAGGATCGGCCCCGCCGTCGCGCCTATGTCGCTTCGACCCGCCACTTGCCTAGTCTACGATGCCGTGCCTCATCGCCAAGAAACCGGCAGCGGATATCGCCTCGATCGCATTTCCTTGATCGCGTTGGCGTCTGTCTTTCGCCCCATGCCGCTCGACACTACGCCTGAGGTGGGGGCGCAGCAGGCGTAAGGCCGTGGGCGCGCATGATTGCCATCATCTTTGCTGGGTCCGGAGGACCGCCGGCCGCGGCTTTGGTCACCTCTGCAATTTCGCGGAAATACAGGGGACCTATCGCGGCTGGTGTGATCACGCAAAGTGCCTTCACGTCCCGGCTGCCATAGTTATCGAATCGGTGAATGGCACCGCGCGGAATGCAAAGCGCCTGCCCCGGACCAACGTCGATCTGCTTTCCGTTGACGGTCCAGGTCAACACGCCGTCAATTCCATAGATCGTCTCTTCATAGTGGTCGTGGCTATGCGACGGTGCCGCAAGGCGCTGGGCGCCCGGGACGCTCACCTCAAAGTGTGAATACGCGCCGAACAATGACCCTACCTTTGATGTTGCGTAACGCGTTGCAGCTATTAGACAATAGTTGATTGGGGTGGGGTCACGCTTCGCGCGATAAGCGACCCCTCTCAAGAAGTCGATACATTATCAGAATCAATTGTTTGGATAATTTTCTGGACGGGTCATCATTGGACGCAATTTCACAGACCCTGGGAAGATGGGATTTTGGAGTGCCGGCACCAGAGTCTATCCCCGTGCCTTTAAGGAAATCCTTCTAGGACTTCGTATACCTACCACACATCCTACCGATCCCTAGGAGTGCAGCCGTGCCCACTTGCACCTTCAATTGAAATGTAAATTCGTCTGCAATAATGGCTCTGACGCACTCGAGGTGGTGTTTGAATTGCTCATGCTGATCCAATCAATCGGGCTTGCAAAAGATCTAGTTTTGCGCGGCAAGGTGCGGCCGGCGGCGCATTTAGCAGAGCTGAGGCTAAGGTTGTAGAAATGCCCAACAAGCCCGGCAGTCTGCAATGCCTACCTGTCGAAGTTAGCTCAGAAGGGCGTCAATTTGCGCTCTATTTCTGGGATGTCCGGCACGTCGGCACGAAAGGCCATCCTCGTCTGGACAGCGGAGGGCTGAACCGGGGCATTCGCCGCCAACCATTCTTGAGCTGGCATTGAGCCTCAGCAAACTGATCCACTGTCGTTTTCTTGGTGATTGCAGTGCTGCGATTTGTCTGCTCTTCGCGGCCAAGCAGAAATACCACCGGATTGGCAGACTTCTCAGAATGGCCCAGAGCGGACCTCAACAGGTGCTTAACTCAGGGAGCTGAGGTAGTTATTACACGCCATCTCTTCGCAGGCCTCCTGCAGCTGATCACCGAACTGCGGCCGCCACCTGATCCGGCAGTGGCATGAAGGTTTCGATTGTCATACGTTCAAGCGAAAACCACGGGAGAGCTATGCCTTGATCAAGAAGAAAAGGACCATTATTGCGCAGATTGGGCTGGTGTCACCGACTTTGAAGCATTGCAGACCCCGAAGCGAAGATCCGGTCTTGCAACTGATGCCAGTTTGCGCAAAACTCGGTCTCAACAGGCTGGTCATCCGGTGGATGTCAGCTTATGCTCGCGAAGCTCCGGCTGCATCCAGACCGGTGAAGGGAAACTCGATTCCATCCACTGCCAGGGAGCGACGACCATGCCAGCGACGTTAACCGCGACCAAGAATCCCGTGGGCGTTTGGGGCGAAACCGGCGCCAACACCACGACGATAAACTGGGACACCGGCAGCACGCAGCGCGGCCGGGTCTACATCATGGTCGCGACCCCTCCGAACGTCCCGCTGAACGAAACCCTGTTCGACGGCAATCCGGCGACGGGCGACCGCAACGGCAGCAATGTCTTACCCGTGAAGTTCGGCAGCACCTACACGCTGATCCTGCGGCAAGCCAACAACAATGCGGCGCTGGCGACGCTGGTCGTCACGGTGGTGGACGCGCAGCAACAGTCGGTTGCGCAGGCCGCCGCCGCCGCCATCACGATGCAGAAGATGAATCCACAGCAGGCGATCTACGCTCTCAGCGTCCAGGCCGGAATCGACACCGTGCGCGTCTCGTTCTCGACCGTGCAGCCGACCATCCCCGTCATCCGGGTGGAGGCGCAGGACGGCACGTTGGTCGCGTCCTCGCTGGCAATTTCCGGCGGCCTGCATACCGACCACCATGCCCTGCTGGGCGGGGCGTCGGCTTTGGATCAGGGCACCCAGTTCAACGTGAAGATCATCGCTTCCGGTCTTGACTATCGCGGCCACCCGCACGACGCCGTTGCGAACACCCAGTTCACCACCGGCACCCGCAACGTCCAGATCTTCTTCCAAGAGATCAATGTGCTGAGGGACGGCGATCCGGGTATCAAGGGCGCCGGCGATTTCAGGTTCGCGTTCGGCGCCGGCGACGCGGCCGGGCGCACGAATCTCGGCGAGCCCTGGCCCAGCTACAGCGCCGATATCAGCGATGACGACCCACCGGTGGCGATCAACGAGAAAATCGACATTGATCTCGCGCCGCGCAGCCTCTGGGTCCAGGTGGTCGGCACGGATGACGATACCTCGCTCTTCAGTGGGACCGATTGGCTGTCGAGCTATCCGTCATTCGACGGCACCGTCGGAAGCAGCTGGGCGTCGAGCAGTTCCGCTGACCAGGCCGATGTCACGGCGGTCTTCGACCTCAGCGATGCCGTCTACGGGACGGCCATACCCATGGAGCTCCGCACCGGGAATTTCGGCGTGGCTTTCACCGTCAGCGGCGTGATCGGGGTTTATACGACGCCGGGCATCTCGCCGTTCATCTTCCCCTTCACCAACGTGATCGGAACCGCCAGGGGCAGGGCCATGCTGACCCCTACAGGGAAAGGCGAGTTTTTTCCGGAAGGTGGCTTTGCCGGAGGCAGCGGCAAGCAATCGGGAGGCAAGCGCGGCATTTCGCTCGGGCGCGGCGCCGATGGCACTGTCTATCGCAAGATTGTGGACGGCGAGCGACGGCAGCAGCAGCGGGATGAAGGCTGGATCGCCGCGATACCGGCGGTCGCGGGAGCGGTCACAGCAGTGGCAACGGCAGCGGGTCGGGTGGCGCTCTTCGCCCTCGACGCCGAGGGCGTTGTCTTGCGCGCGGAGATCGCCAATGATCAATCCGGGGGCGAGCGGCCCGCCAAATGGCAAAAGCTCGGTGGCTGCTTCACCGGCGCCGTTACCGCGGTGGCGCTGGCGACATCCGTTGAGTTGCTGGCCAGCAACGATACCGGGGCCGCGTTCCACCTGACGCTTCCGGTCAAGGGTGGCAAGCCGGAATCGGACTGGCTTCGCATCGGCGAAGGCCTGCAAGGCGGGCTCCAGACCGTGTCCCTGAGCAAGGATACCCTCGCCGTCTTCGCGCTCGGCCACCGTGGCGAAGTCATGCACAAAATCCATCGCAATGGACATTGGCTGAAGGAAGGCTGGCAGGTCATCTCGGGCGCCTCCGGCGTCCTGCTCGGTGCGGCATCCGCCGGATCGGATGCAATTGAATCGGACTCCATGGGCGTGGCACTCGCCGTGATCGGCGAAGACCTGAAGCTCCATACGCTGCTTTGGCGCGACTACCCGGCGAAGAAGCCGGAGCGTTGGGTATCGCATGGAGATTTCCAGTCATGGCTGGTCCGGCCAATGAAAGCGAAACCGGCGCCACAGCGTAGCCAATCGAAACCGGCATCGCGTCGCCGCTCCCGATAGTCGAGCGACGGCCTAACGAAACTCCTTCGAGGAGCGACGAGCATAGCTGCGACATTGACCGCAACACCGAATCCCATGGGCATTTGGGTTAATTAATTTTCAGACATGTGTCTTTGGCCATCAACCATCTTTGCAATCATGCCAAAGGACCTCAGTTCAATTCCCTGCGTTCCAAATCAGAGGAGATGTAAACCTCACAGGTTCTTCGTCTAGCATTGGGCAAAATTTGACCGGGCAGTTACCGCCCTAAACGAAGATATCCACCTTCTCAAAAGTCCTGACGTCAATCAGGCCCATATCGGATATTCGCAGTTCCGGGATGACCACCAGCGCCAGCAGCGAATGCTGCATGAAGGCATTGTTCAGATCGCAGCCGCAGGCTTTCATGGCGGATACCATTTTCTCGGCTTTCGCAGCCACGATTTCAGCGGGTTCATCGGACATCAGGCCTGCGATGGGCAACTCAACGCGGGCGAGTTCCTGACTCTTGCTGACAACAACAACGCCGCCACCAATGTCACTTAAAACATTTGCGGCTTGCGCCATGTCTGTATGATTGGTGCCCACAATGATGATGTGATGGCTGTCGTGGGCCACGGTTGAGGCCACGGCGCAATCGACGTTGTAGCCAAAGCCGGATACGAAGGCATTGACCACGGTGCCCAGCCCGCGATGACGTTCAACAATGGCGATCTGGCAAACATCGGCGCCGCGATCCATTTCCACCAGACCGGACTTCACGTTGAGCGACCGATGCAGTGCCTTTGTTGGTGCCTGATTTTCAATGACGCCAATGACGCGGGCTTCAACCTTGTTGGCTCCGTTTGGGGCGGCAATTTCAAAATCCTCTGCGCTGATTTGGCGACC
>JANLYR010000016.1:0-30696 GCA_031365765.1 Hyphomicrobiales bacterium
AATTTGTCCGGGTTGGCAATCGATTGCGCATACATCGCCCCATATTCCTTGTCGCCGATGAGCGCTTTCTTCTTCCAGTTGGCGGGAACCGGATAGATTTTATCGGACATGGCGAATAACTCCCCTTGATGCCGGTATTGCCGCTGATTTTTGTTGGGTCCGTCTATAGCCTGCAATCGCACACCTGTCTAAGTACGGACCATGAACCGTCACTTTTTCCACTTTATCGCGCTTGGACTATTCTGGGGGCTTTCGCCCACGCTCTACCGGGCGATGGGAGAGGCCGCAGTGCCGGTGAGCCACATCATTGTCTATTCAGGCTTGGGCGTGGGTCTGGCATTGGCGTTGATGTCCTGGATCACGACTGGCCGTCTCGATTGCAGCAGGCCGGTGCTGCTTTACGGCCTGGGTTGTGCGCTGCTGATGAACTTTCCCTTCGGCGCCGGCTTGTTCATCGTCCGCCATGTCCCAACAGTTGAATTCGCCCTTATCATGTCGACCGCGCCATTCTTCAACTACGCAGCGGCGCTGCTGACGGGTCGCGAAAATGCCGATCCGCGACGCCTGGTCGCCGTAGGCGTTGGCTTTTTGTCCAGCGCCATACTGATCTTGTCGCGCGACGGCGCGTTCTCCGGCGAAATCTCGTGGTGGACGCTCGCGGCATTTTTTGGACCCATCGGCTACATGGCCTATAACTGGTTCGCCGCACGCTACTGGCCGCGCAATGCCGATACACTGTCGGTGGGTGCGGCGGAATCGGTCTGGTCGGCATTGACAGTTGCTCCCATCATGCTGGTCATGGCGCCTCCCTGGGCATCCGGCCAGCCGAGCGCCGCCGCATACTGGAGCGTGCTGGCCGCCACGCTCATGTGGATCATCGAGCGCATCGCTTTTTTCACGCTGATCCGTGACAGGGGTGCCCTCTACACCATTCAGGCTGTCTATGTGGCGACACCGGCTGCCGTCATCTTCGCCATGGTTTTCTTCGGAGGCGGAAGTGATATCGGGTTATGGGCTTCGCTTGCCATTCTCATGCTGGCACTGTGGCTCAACAATTCGGGCACAGCTGCCAGACAGCCGACTGTTTGATGGCCGTATCTTCCAGATCGCGCGACACGGGCACGCTGTATTCGCGGATTTTCGCCAGCTGATCGCGTGGCAGATAGCATCGGCCAGGGTCGCCGATGAGGATATCGACCCCCGTAGATTTGGCAATTTTAAGCCAGCAAAAACAACGCTCTGCAAGAGTTTTTTCGTAAAACAGATCGCCGACGGTGATGAGGTCGACATCAGGCGGCGCACTTTCCAGTAGATCGCTTTCTGAGATCGTAACGGTTGTTCTATTCAACGCCGCATTGAGCCTAATCGCGGCCGTGGAGAATGGATCGATGTCGCAGGCAAGCACGGAAACCGCTCCCGATTTCATCGCTGCGATAGCGACAAGCCCCGAGCCGGAGGCGAGGTCTATAATCCTCCGTCCACGGACGGTTTTGGGATTGTCGAGGATGTATCGGGCGAGTGCCTGGCCTCCCGCCCAAGCGAATGCCCAGAACGGCGGAGGAAGTCCGATCCGCTCGAGCGCATCTTCGGTTTTCTGCCACAGCGGGACAGCCTCATCGGCAAGATGGAGGAGAATTTCGGGAACGAGCGGCGGTGCCATCACGCCGGTATTGGCCCGGATGAAGGCGGGTGCGTTCACGTCTTCATGCCACCCAGGGCGCGGATGATTTTCCATTCCGCCGCCGTCACCGGCTGCACCGACAACCGCGAATTCTTGACCAGCACCATGCCGGCAAGGCGCTTGTCGGACTTGACCTCATCAAGGCTCACGGGCTGCGGCATGTCTTCGACCGCGCGCAGATCGACACAGTCCCAGGTGTCGTCGTCCGCCGTCGAATCAGGGTGCGCGAGTTTGTTGACTTCGACGATGCCGACGACCGAGCGGTCCTTGCTCGAATGATAGAAGAAACCACGTTCGCCCAGTTTCATCGCCCGCATGTGGTTGCGCGCCTGATAGTTGCGCACACCCGACCATTCCTCGCCGGCTTTCCCGCGGGCCTTCTGCATCTCCCATGACCAGGTTTCTGGTTCCGATTTGAACAGCCAGTAAGCCATCGTTTTTCCCTATCTGATCTCCGCGCCCGCCGGCCGTGCCAGGAGCCGGGCAATGGCCTGTTCAGGGCTCATGCCCTCCGTGACGACGGCGTTCACCGCAGCGACGATCGGCATGTCGACCCCGTAACGGATGGCGAGTTCCGCGGCAATGTTGGCGGTTTGAGCGCCTTCGACCACGCCCCGCGCTTCAGCGAGCGCCAACGCCGGAGATAGCCCTGCGCCGATGGCGCGGCCAAATGCATAGTTTCGCGACTGCGGACTGGCGCAGGTAAGCAACAGATCGCCCAGGCCCGCCAATCCCGTCAGCGTTTCCGCCCGCGCACCAAGTTTCTGTCCGAAGCGCATCATTTCGGCAAAGCCCCGCGTGGTCAGCGCCGCCCGGGCACTGTCGCCAAGCATGCGGCCATCGGCTATCCCGCATGCAATGGCCAGCACATTCTTGAGCGCCGCTCCGATCTCGACGCCCAGCACATCGTTCGATCCGTAAATGCGAAACGAAGGCAGGCTCAACACGTCGCCCCATTCCCCGGCCTCGGCCAGGGTGGGCGCCGCCAGCGTGACTGCCGTGGGCAATCCTTTAAGGACATCGGCGGCGAAGCTGGGTCCCGACAGAACCATGGCGCGCGCCCGGGGCGATACCTCGGCCGACAGTTCATGCATGAAAAGCCCGGACCCCTGTTCAATTCCCTTGGCGGCAATGATGAGGGGGCGGCCATCAATCACCGCCGGAGCAATGGCTGCCAGGACCTCCCGGCAAACCTGAGCGGGCACCGCAAGGATCAACGCATCGGCGCCAAGCAAAGTGTCAAGGCTAGGCGCGCGGCGGGACCAGACGGAAATGTCATGACCGGCACTGCGCGCCACGAAAGCGAGCGCCTTGCCCCAGGCCCCGTCTCCGGCAATCCCGATCCGCCGCTTCACGCTTTGGCCCCGAGCTTTCCTGCGCCATAGATGGGGAGAGAAACCTCGTCGAGGGGCCAGCGCGCACGGGCGGCTACGCCCAGATCATCGGCCAATCCAAGCGCGTGCCGTTCCGCCCCTGCCCAGGCAACCATCGCGGCATTGTCGGTACAGAGGTGAGGGGGCGGCACGGATAGCGCGAAACCGTGCGCCTCGGCTGTGGCCTCGATCACCGCCTTGAGCCGGAGGTTTGCAGCGACCCCTCCGGCCACGACCAGGGCGGGATGAGCGACCCCGTTGTTTGCGTCACGAAAAAACTGGAACGCCATGGCAAGACGATCCTGCAGGGTTTCCGCCACCGCCGTCTCGAAACTCGCACAGACATCGGCGATATCAACTTCGGCAAGTGGTCCCATTGCCTGAACTGTTTCACGCACCGCAGTCTTGAGACCGGAAAACGAGAAGTTGCAATCTTTGCGGCCCTTGAGCGGCCGGGGGAAATCAAAGCGCCGTGGATCTCCCTGCCGGGCCAGCACTTCAACTTTCGGACCCCCCGGAAATTCCAGTCCCAGAAGCTTCGCCACCTTATCGAAGGCTTCACCCAGCGCGTCGTCGATGGTGGTGCCGAGCCGATGGTAGCGACCGACGCCGGAAACAACCTGAAACTGCGTATGGCCGCCGGAAATAAGCAGCAACAGATAGGGAAAAGGCCGAGGCCCCAGAAGCCTGGGGGTGAGCGCATGGGCTTCGAGATGATTGACGGCATACAACGGCTTGTCATGGGCAAGCGCTATCGCCTTGCCCATGGTGAGCCCCACCAGCACCCCACCCAGAAGCCCAGGCCCCGCCGTGGCGGCGATGCCATCGAGATCGGAGAATTCCAGTCGGGCTTCTTTCAGGGATTGCGCGATGAGCCGATCGAGATGATTGATATGGGCCCGCGCGGCGATTTCGGGCACCACGCCGCCATAGGGCGCATGATCCTCGACCTGCGACAGCACGATATTCGACAGAATCCTGCCTTCGCCCTGCTCCGTCCGGCTGACGACAGCGGCGGCGGTCTCGTCGCAGGATGTCTCGATGCCGAGAATGGAGCTGGCGGCCGGAGCCATGAGGTGACGTATCCGTTGATTGCGGCTAGAAGGCATCCTCGCTCTATCATTCGCCGGACTGTCTTTGCAAATGCCGCTTCTGCGTATAGGAACGAGGGGTTCGCCCCTGGCGCTGGCCCAGGCCCGTGAAACCCGCGACCGGCTGGTCGCGGCGCATGCCTGCGCACCCGAAGATATCGAAATCGTGCCCATCACCACCACGGGCGACCGCATTCGCGACCGGCCCCTGGCGGAGGCCGGTGGCAAGGGTCTTTTCACCAAGGAACTCGAGGAAGCCCTGATTGCCTGCACCATCGACCTCGCGGTGCACTCGATGAAAGACATGCCGGCGCGATTGCCCGATGGATTGGTTATCGGCGCCCTCCTGCCCCGCGAGGATCCGCGCGACGCGTTTCTGAGCCCGGTCGCGGCATCGATCGCCGATCTTCCCAACGGCGCCATCATCGGCTCGTCGTCCGTGCGCCGTACTGCCCAACTGCTGCGACTCCGGCCTGATACGAAAACCGTGCTGTTCCGTGGCAATGTGGAGACGCGGTTGCGCAAGCTGGCGGAGGGCCAGGCGCATGCCACTTTCCTCGCCTGCGCCGGACTGAACCGGCTGGGACTTGGCGACCGGATTACCGCGCCGATGCCCATCGACCTGATGCTTCCCGCCGTGGCGCAGGGCGCGATCGCGATCGAGATCCGCGGCAGCGACCGGCGCACGGCGGACCTGGTTTCCGTCATCAACGATACAGCCACGGAAGTCACGATTGCCTGCGAGCGTGCTTTTCTGTGCGCCCTCGATGGCTCCTGCCGCACCCCCTTGGCCGGACATGCCACGCTGGACGATGGACGCATTCATTTTCGCGGCCATGCCCTGACACTCGATGGGGTGCATTGTTTTGAAACCACACGCGATGGGTCCGCAAGCGACGCGGCCCGCATGGGGACGGATGCCGGCGACGAAGTGCGGCGCCTGGGCGGCGCGCTCATAGCCTTTTGATGAGGCTGATCGTCACCCGGCCGGAAGAAGATGCCGGACCTCTTCGCGCCAGGCTGGAGGCGCTGGGCCACCAGGTCACGCTGCTGCCGCTGCTCCGCATCGTGCCGCGTGACGGCGTTGCGATCCCCGATTTTCCCTGGCAGGCCGTTGTCGCCACCAGCGCCAACGGTGTCCGCGCGGCCCCTGGCCCCCACCGCCTGAAATCGCTCCGCCTGCTGACGCTTGGACCTCAATCCCTGAAAGCGGCACGTGCCGCGGGCTTTGCCAATTCCGAGGCGCGGGGCGGCGATGTGGACGGACTGGCGCGATTTATAGAAAAGTCGTTCGATCCCGCGCATGGACCGATATTGTATCTTTCCGGCGCTGAAACAGCCGGCGACTTGCAGGGGCAATTGCTTAAGTCCGGTTTCGATGTGGTGCGGATCATCCTGTACGATGCGATTGCAAGCGCAGACATTGCCGTTCGCGCCCTCGAGGATAACGACGGGGTTCTTCTGTATTCCCCTCGCAGTGCCCGAATCTGGGCCAATTTGATAGGAAGCGTATCTTCTCTTCGCCACTATTGCCTGTCGCGCAATGTGGCCGAGGCCCTGCCCGCGCAATGGCTTAAATTTGTGGCGAAATCGCCCGATGAAGCATCGTTGCTGGCGCTGCTTGATCCACACCCGTGAACGGTTTAGTCCCTTTGCCATGAGCGATATCCACAAGGACGACGAAGAGCCCGCGGTCCGACCTCAGGTCATCGACCTCGACGCTCGGGATGTGACGGAGGAAGTGGCTCAGGACGAAACCCCGCCTCAAGTCGACGATCACGTCCCGCCCGCTGCGCCGCCACCGCCGAAAGCGAAGCCGGTGCGCCGTGGCAATCTGCCCTGGATCGCTTTGGCGCTGATCGTCGGGATGCTGGCGGGAGGCTGGCTCTATCGCGACGTACTGGCATCCTATTTCCCCACCGATCAAATAAAATCCATGCAGGCCCGCCTCACTGATCTCGAGGCGAAAACCGGCACGCTTGGCGAGCAGATCACCGCGGTCGGCGGAACCGTCGATGCCGGCAAGCAGCAAGCGGCTGAACTTGGCGCCACCATTACAGAGGCCACTTCCAATGCAGCAGCGGCGCAGAAATCGGCTGCGGCGCTCGACAAGCGTCTGGCCACCGCCGAGGACGCGCTCACGACCGCCAAATCCGACCTCGGCACTCTCCGGGCTGCGCTTTCGACCAGCGGACCTGCGACCGGCACGCCCGATTCAGCGGCGCTCGCGGCATTGGCTCAGCGGATCGACGCTGTGGAAAAGGATTTGGCCAGCCTCAAAACAACGCCCGCCGGCGGCGAAGACAAGGAAGCGGCCGCCGCTCTGTCGCAGTCAGTTTCGGACATCAAGGCAAAGATCGCGGCAGGCGCACCCTATGCGGCGGAACTGGATCGCGTCGCGCGCATGGTGCCGGCCGCCGGTGGCCTCGATCTGCTCACCGCCCATGCGGCTGAGGGGCTGCCCAACGCCCAAGGCCTGGCGGCGGAATTGCGGGCAACGATCCCGCTGCTGCCCAAACCTCCACAATCGCCAACGTCCGGCGGCAGCTATATGGATTCAGTCTGGAGCGCCTTGGGCTCGATCGTCCGCATTCGTGATATCGGTGAAATGGACTGGGCCGGCCTGGCGGAGAAATCCGCCGCCCTCGCCGACACCGGCGACCTCGCGGGCGCCATCAGCCTGATCGATGCGGCGGAAGGGACAAAGCCCGTTCCCCTGAGCCAGTGGCGCGATCGCGCCGGACAGAGGCTCAATCTGGAAGCCGCTCTGATACAGGCTTCAGACGCCGTCCTGCGCCAGGTCACAGCGCTGGGTGGCGGCAAATGATCAGGCTTTTCTGGCGCTTCGGCCTCGTTGTTGTCGCAGCGGCGATATTCGCCTGGATCGCCGATCGTCCGGGCACCGTCACCATCCGCTGGCTCGGCCGCGAGATCGAAACCTCCTTCGTTGCGGCGGTGGCGCTGGTCTTCGTGATCGTCGTTGTTTTGTGGTTTCTCTGGGGATTGTTTCGCCGGCTGTGGCGCAGTCCCCAGGCCGTCAATCAGTACTGGCGTTTTCGCAAAAACAGGAAAGGCTACGAATCCTTGTCGAAGGGGATTGTGGCGGCCGGTGCCGGCGATGCCGCCGCCGCGGCGCGCCATGCCGCCATCGCGGGGAATGCCCTTGCAGACGAGCCCCTGGTCAATGTGCTCGCCGCGCAGGCAGCCCAGCTCAATGGCGACCACCAATCGGTCAAGCGCATCTTCGAGGCGATGACCAAGTCGCCCGAAACCGAGGCCTTGGGCCGCCGCGGCCTGTTTACCGAGGCGCGGCTCGCCGGTGACCTGACAGGCGCCCGCATCCACGCCGAGCGCGCGCTGGCGATCAACCCGCGCCTGGCTTGGGCCTCGGCCGCCATGCTGCAGTTGCAATCGCACGGAAAAAACTGGGCCGCCGCCGCCACAACCCTGGCCCAGCAGGCGAAATCGGGGCTGCTGCCCGCCGACGAGGTTTCGCGCAAACAGGCGGCGATGCTGGCGGCGGAAGCGCTGTCGTTGGAAGATAAAAACCCGGTTGCGGCCTTGAATGCCGCGCTCCGGGCTCACAAGCTCGACCCTTCGCTGGTGCCTGCGGCTTTGGTGTCCGCACGGATTCACATGGCGCAGGGCTGGCCCCGCAAGGCCGCCAAGGTGCTGCGCCAAACCTGGGCAAGATCGCCCCATCCCGATCTGGCGGAAGTCTATGCCCATCTGAAATCGGGTGAGGGCCCGGAGGCCCGCTTCGAGCGCCTGCGCGATCTCGTCAAGGAGGGCGGCGGCGGCATTGAGAGCGCCTTCGCCTTGGCCCGCGCCGCGACCCAGGCGCAACGCTGGGACGTCGCCCGGAAGGCGTTGGAGCCCTATCTGGAAGACCGCCCGCAGGCCAGGGTCTGCGTGCTGATGGCGGACATCGACGACGCGCAAGGCGACAAGGGCCGCGCCCGCGAGTGGCTGGCACGCGCCGTCACCGCGCCGCGCGACCCGATCTGGGTGTCGGACGGCGTGGCATCGCCGCGATGGACACCGGTTTCTCCGGTGTCGGGCGAAATCGTGCCATGCGAATGGAAGGCGCCCTTCGAGATGCCGTCGCAGACGATCCCGCGAGAGCCTGTCCTGACACCTGCTCAGCGGACACCTCGCAAGATCGAAAAGCCCAGAATCGTCGAACGGGCGCGCCCACCCGACGATCCGGGCCTGACGGAGGATCTTGCGACGCCGGAAACCGCGGCGCGCAAAACGCTGGCCGCCGACAGTTGAATTCCAAGGCAAAACCGTCTAACCCTGCAATCGCCAGCGCGCCGCTTTAGCTCAGTTGGTAGAGCACCGCATTCGTAATGCGGGGGTCAGGTGTTCGAGTCACCTAAGCGGCACCACTGGCAGATTCCAACGATCCTTTAGGCAATCGCGACAATTGCGTTCGGGTGGACTTTTCAGCCCACATCACGCCGCATTTCGCTGCGGCCGTGCCATACCGGCCAGTAATTCCTGGCCCTTGGCGAAACGCCCCCCTTTCATGACGCCGAGAATCCGGTCCTGGTTTTGCAGGATACGAATGTCGTCGAGCGGGTTGCCGTCAAGCACGATGAGATCGGCGAAGAATCCCGCTTTCACCTGACCGGCGTCATCCTCCATGCGCATGAGTTGGGCGCCGTAACGGGTGGCGGCGATGATTGCCTCCATCGGCGTGAATCCGAACAGTTCAACGAAAAGTTCGAGATCCTTGGCATTGTCGCCCATGGGATTGGTGATGTAAGCGCCATAATCGCCTCCGGGCAGGACGCGTACCCCGCGCTTGTGAAGATCGCGCATGCAGCATGTCACCGTCTCGACCTCACTTTCCATCGACGCGATTTTCGCGCTGCTCCATTTGAGGCCGAATTCCCTGTGGCGGCGCAGCATGCTGATAGGGAGTCCGGCGGCAGGTGCCACGAAAACCCGGTCCTTCGCGGCCTCCAGCATGTCGCGCGCTTCCGTGTCGGCGTGCGGTGCGTGATAGATCACCTGGACGCCCTGGCGCACGCACATCTTGACACCTTGCGAACTGGTGCAATGGGTTGCGACCATCAGGCGGCGCGCATTGGCAACCTCCATGACGGCGGCGAGCTCGCGCTCGGCGATGACCGTGACCGTATCGTCGGCGTGCATGTGACCCCAGTCGCGGTCGCCCGAGACGTTGACCTTGATCGTGTCCACGCCATCGCGCGCCGCCAGGCGGGCAGCCTTGGTAAACTCATCGACGCCGTCGCAGGTGACGGTGAATCGCACATTGCGCGGAAAGGTGAGATAGTTGTTGTCGAGATCGCCAAGATTGCCGGAGGGCGAAATTTCCTGACCGGCCGCGCGCATGCGGGGTCCTTCGAACTTTCCGGAATTGATGGCGTCGCGCACCGCCACATCGACCCGGGGCTTGGCGGAAGCAGCCGAAAACAGGCTGGTGAAACCACGTCGGAGCAGCATCTGGGCATTCGACAGCGCCACCAGCGAGTGATCTTCCGGTTGAATTTCCACCGCCTGATACATCGAGGTGAGATCATTGAAGGAGATGTGGCAGTGCGCTTCCGTAAGTCCCGGCATGATGGTACGGCCGGCACAGTCGATCACCGCGTCGCCGGGCATAACGCCCACGTCGTCATTGCCGCGGCCGACCTGGGCGATGCGGTCGCCTTCGACGCTGACAGTGCCACGAAACGCTGCCGCACCAGAGGCATCAATGATGTTCGCATTCAGAAAATGGGTGCGCATGGGATCCTCCGCCTGCAGCGAAAGGCTAGAATGTCACGATCCGGGCCATGAGGTAAAGTCTACACCATGCGCATCGACATGCCGCCGTCGAGGGCCAATGTTTCGCCGGTGATGAACGGATTGGTCAGAAGTTCGATGGCCGCCGACGCCACCTGGTCCGGGGTGCCAAAGCGCCCCAGCGGAATGCGATTGTCGAGATTGTTGCGTTCCGCTTCGGGGGTCATGGCCGCATGAAAGCGGGTTCTGATGATGCCCGGCTCGACGACATTGACGCGGATACCTTCTTGGGCGTGGTCGCGTGCGAGCGCGCGCGCCATCTGCGGCAAGGCGCCCTTGGCCGTTTGATAGGCGATGGTGCCGGGACAGCCGCGCTTGCCGGCAACAGAGCCGATCATCAGGAAGCCGCCGCCCCTGACGGCCAATGCTGCGTGGCTCGCCCGGAAAAGATGAAACACCGCGTGCACATGGACCCTGAACGCGTCCGCCCATTGATCGAAGGAAAGGTCCGTGATCTTGCCGGGATTTGGCCCGCCCGCCGCCGGCACGACATAATCGATGCGCCCGAACTGATCGGTGGCCTGTTTGACAAGTTCTGTGGCAAAAGCTCCATCGCTGGCATCGCCGGCCACAAACCGCACCTCGGTCAGTTGACCCAGCGTGGACAAAAGCTGATCCACCTCGGCATCGCGATTGCGGCCGTTGAGCACCAGACGCACGTTGCGGCGCGCCAACGCTGCGGCGATCGCACCTCCGATTCCTCGCGTTCCTCCCGTGATAACGGCGACTTCCATATCTTGATGCTCCATTCTTTCCATTCCATTGTGCCCATGAACGCGGCCCATGGCAATTGAGCCAAGGGTTGCGGTCTTGTCAGCTATGCTTTTCTGCGCCAGAGTTGCCTAAATCATGCAGGTCCAGGATGGAAACCAGGTTCGCGGCCAAGCGTAACAAAAGGGGTGACTGGGCTCCTCCCGAACCCCTCCAATACGCGCCGATAATGGAGTGGCCGCCCCGGCCCGTCGCCTTGCTGAAATGGCTGTTTGGCTACCCCGGTTTTCTCCTGCCCTGGGGCTGGTTCTATATGGCGGTTCCCGTTCTGACCTGGCTGTATTTCACGCCGCCGCTTGAGACGATGAAAACCTTCGAGGCCGGATGGATCGGCTACATCTTTCTTCGCAATCTCGTCATGGTCATGCTGTGGGCCGGTCTCTGGCATGGCTGGTTCTACGTCAGAAAGGCCCAGGGCACCGATTGGAAGCACACGGACAAATGGCTGGCCCGCGACAATCCGATTTTTCTGTTTCGAAACCAAACTCTCGACAATCTGTTCTGGACGGTGTGCGGCGCCATACCGATCTGGTCGGCCTATGAAGTGCTGACGATGTGGCTCTATGCCAACGGATACATTCCCTATGTGTCGATCACCGAGCATCCGGTCTACTTTGTCGTCTTGATGTGCCTCGTGCCGGCGATACGGGACATCCACTATTATAGTCTTCATCGTCTCAGCCACTGGGGCCCGTTCTACAGATGGGTGCATTATGTGCATCACAACAACGTCAATGTCGGACCGTTTTCAGGCCTTGCAGTGCATCCGGTCGAGAACCTGTGGTACTGGTCCGGCGTGATCGTTCACTGGATCATTCCATCTCATCCCATACATGCGCTGTTCCATCTGCAGCACGCCGCGCTCACACCGGCGCCGAGCCATTCCGGCTTCGAACGCGTCGTGCTGGCCGACGGTGTCGGCGTGAAAACGGGAGATTTTTTTCATTTTCTTCATCACAAGTACTTCGAATGCAACTATGGCGGCGATGGCATGCTGCCGCTGGACCGTTGGTTCGGCACGTTTCACGATGGGACGGAGAAGGCTCAAAACCGCATGGATGAGCGGTTTCTCGCGCGTGCCGCACAAAAGGCTGCGGCCGAAGGCAACGCCTCTTGATGAAGCCGGCCACGTCCCTT
The DNA here is from genome assembly GCA_031365765.1 of Hyphomicrobiales bacterium. Lineage (GTDB taxonomy): Bacteria > Pseudomonadota > Alphaproteobacteria > Rhizobiales > Aestuariivirgaceae > Aestuariivirga. Next base: position 11,871 of record JANLYR010000016.1, read on the forward strand.
CACGCACTGGTGGAATTGGTCGAACTGGCATGGATTCCGATGCCGGACGGACGCCGGCTCGCGGCCCGGTTATTTCTGCCCAAGAAACGCGAAAAACCCGTTCCGGTGGTACTCGAATATATTCCATACCGCCGCCGCGACGGGACGCGCACCGGTGATGACGAAATGCATATCTGGTTCGCGGCGCATGGCATCGCGGCCGCTCGCATCGATATCGCCGGCATGGGCGATTCCGAAGGTTTGGTGGAAGACGAATATGTAAAACGCGAGCAGGACGACGGACTGGCCGTCATCGAGTGGCTGGGCACCCAGTCCTGGTGCAACGGCAATGTCGGAATGATCGGCATCTCTTGGGGCGGGTTCAGCGGGTTGCAGATTGCCGCGCGGCGCCCTCCCCGTCTGAAGGCCGTCGTCACCATGTGCTCAACCGACGATCGCTACGCCTGCGATGCGCATTATCTGGGCGGCTGCCTGATCAATGACAATTTCTCCTGGGGCGGGGCATTTTTCAATTACGCCGTGCTGCCGCCCGATCCCTTGATGGTGGGAGAGGATCGCTGGCGCGACATGTGGCGGACGCGGATCGACAACCACGTAAATTTTCCGGCCATCTGGCTGCGCCATCAAAGGCGCGACGAATTCTGGAAACACGGTTCCGTCTGCGAGGATTTTGGCGCGATCGAATGCCCCGTCTTCGCCGTCGGAGGCTGGCTCGACGGCTATACACCCGCGGTGTTCCGGCTGGTCGAGAACCTCAAGGCGCCGTGCAAGGGATTGATCGGTCCCTGGGGCCACAAGGAGCCACAACGGGGGGTGCCCGGTCCAGCGATCGGCTTCCTGCAGGAATGCCTGCGCTGGTGGGAGCACTATCTCAAGGGCGAAGACCGCGGCGTCGACCGAGATCCGGCGATGCGGCTGTGGGTGCAGGATTATGCCGCGCCGCAGCCCCATTTCGATGAGCGGCCGGGCCACTGGCGGGGTTTCAAAACCTGGCCGCAGAAGAAGACCGATATTTTGCGTCTCCATCCCGATAGCACGGCGCTGCGTTCGCGGCGAAGCAGCGGTAAAAATCCTGTGCTTACTGTGTCCTCACCGCTCACTGTTGGGTTAAAAGCGCAGGAATGGTGCCCCTATGGGCAAGGAAGACTAGCGGCGGAAAGCGCCACCGACCAGCGCGAAGACGACGGTGGATCGCTGTGTTTCGACGGTACGCCATTGGCCAGTGCGATCACTATCATGGGTGAGGTGCGCGTGCATCTGCGCGTAAGCGCCAACCGGCCCCAGGCAATGGTTGCCATCCGGCTGTGTGATGTCGCTCCCGACGGCACATCGGCACTGGTGTCATTCGGTCTTCTCAATTTGAGCCACCGCGACAGCCACGAGCTTCCTTCCGCGCTGAAGCCGGGCAAATTCTATGACGTCCACCTCGACTTGAAACCGATTGCCCAGGTGATCCCCAAAGGCCACCACCTGCGGATTGCGGTGTCAAATTCCTATTGGCCCATGGCCTGGCCCTCGCCAGAACGCACCACCCTCCGCATCGATCCCGCACATTCACGGATCGACCTTCCGCTCGTTGGCAAGGCGGCGGGTTCTAAAAACGTCACGTTCGCTCCTCCGGAATATGCAGAGCCCGGGCCTGTCACGGTCATCAGCCCGCCCCGGCACACGCGCGAGATCACCCAGGACGTAGAGAGCCAGCGAACTGTATTTCACATCAAGGGTGACGACGGGCGTTATGTGATCGATGAGATCGGTACGGAAATCGCCTCGCACCGGGCGAAAATCTACGAAATCGGACGGCATGACCCGCTGTCGGTCAGAACACGTGTCGAATGCCATCACGAATACCATCGTGAAGACTGGCATGCGCGCATCGAGACGGAGATTGAGGTCACCTGTGATCAAACGCATTTCCACATAACCGGACAGGTCCGGACCTTCGACAACGACAAGCCGTTTGCCCACCGCGATTTCAGCGAAAAAATACCCCGCGATCACATGTGAGCGGCAATAATCAGCCGCCTGAAAATTTACTTTGCAGGGGCTCGATTACATGGAAGAGTCGCGGCCAGACATTTTCAGGAGGATGGGTTCGATGACCGTCATGATGAATCGCCGCTTCTTTCTCAGCACTGCCTCGGGCGTTATCGCGCTGCCAATCACGGGGCTCGGATCTGTCCCGGCAATGGCGGCACGCGAAGACCTTGTCGTGCGCTTTGAATACGACCTGTCGAACATGGACCCCGCCAACCGTACGGGATCGGTCGAAGACAACATCCTCCTCGCGGTTTGTCAAAATCTCGCGCGCTTCAATCCCGGCAAGCTTGATTGGTCGCCCGATGCCGCGAAGACCATCACACAGGTCTCCGAAACCGAAATTGATTTCGAGCTCAACCCCGGTCAGATGTTCCACGGCGGCTATGGCGAAATGACCGCCGATGACGTGAAATTCTCGCTCGAACGCTTCACCAAGACCGGCCCGGACGGCAAGAAGCCGGCCTATGCGGACGATTTCGGCGCGCTCGACAAGGTGGAGGTAACCGGAACTTATACCGGCAAGATCATCCTGAAGAATCCCGCGCCCGCGCTCTGGGTGATCGGCATCTGCGATGGATCGGGCGCCATACTCTCAAGGAAAGCCACGGAGGCGCTTGGCGAAAAGATCGCGACGCAATTGATTGGAACCGGCCCCTATCTTTTCAAGGATTGGAAACCCAAGGAGCAGATCGTTCTTGAGGTCAACCCCGATTACAAAGGTCCCGACAAACCGTATTTCAAACGGATCATCGCCAAGCCCATCGCCGAACCCAAGACCGCAGTGATCGCTTTCCTCGCCAAGGAAATCGACTTCACCGAGATCGAGCCGACAGCGCTTCCGGAGGTTGAAGCCGATCCCGATGCGAAAACGATCAAGCTCGACGGCATCGACTATACCTGGCTTGGCATCAATGTGGAGAAGCCGCCTTTCGACGATATCAAGGTACGTCAGGCAATCCGCCTCGGCATTGACGTCGATGCGATCATTGCCGGGGCTTATTCGGGAACGGTGACCCGCGCCAAGACGCTTCTCGCGCCGCAACTTCTCGGGCACTGGGCTCAAGCACCGGTCTATCCCCACGATGTCGAAAAGGCCAAGGCGTTACTGGCGGAGGCCGGTACAAGCGATCTCAAGGCGACGCTTACTTGTCTCAATGATGCGACCGCCCAGGCCATAGCGCAAATCGTGCAGGCCAATCTCGCTGAAATCGGCGTGACGGTCACCATCAATGCGCTCGATTCCGGCGCCTACTGGGCGCTCGGCAGCGACGACAAGAGCAAGGACCTTGAGCTCACCATCATTCCGTATTCGTCCAAGTTCGATCCGAGTTTCCAGACCCAGTGGTTCGTATCCTCGCAGGTGGGCGTGTGGAACTGGCAGCGCTGGAAGAACGCGGAATTCGACAAGCTCCACACCGAGGCCAATTCAATCACCGACAATGACAAGCGGCAGGCGATGTATGTCCGCATGCAGGAACTCCTGGATGAATCCGCATCCTGTATCTGGATCACCCATGGGGTGCGCGACTTCGCCTATGCCAAATGGCTGCAACCCGCAGTGCTTCCAAACGGATCGAACTGGCAGTTCCGCTTCTTCAAGGAGGCTTGATCGGGCCGAGCAGGCGGCGATGACAGCCGGCTGGGCGAAATTTCTGGGGCGGCGGTTCGCTGCCGCCCTGCTTACCATGGCGGGGGCGATCCTGCTGCTGTTCGTCCTCATTCAATTCGTGCCGGGCGACCTCATCACCATCATGCTGGGTCCGCGCGTCACGCCGGAGTTGCGCGAGGCCTTTGCCCAAAAAATGGGGCTTGATCGTTCCATCCTCGAGCGGCTGTGGTTGTTCTTCTCGAATGCCGCGATGGGCGATTTCGGCGACGACGTAATTTCAAGCCGCCCCATCCGCGATATTCTGTTCGAGGTTCTGCCCAAGACGCTCCAGCTCGCTTTCGCCGCCATGTTCCTGGGCGGTGGTCTCGGCCTTCTGCTGGGCAGCATCGCGGCCCTGCGCCCCGGATCGAAACTGGATACTTTTCTGGCTTTCGCTTCCGTGGCCTTCATCACAACGCCCAGTTTCGTCGTGGCAATATTTCTGCTGCTCACCTTCTCTCTCGGTTTGCACTGGCTTCCTGTAACGGGTGCCGGCGATCCGGGGGACCCGCTGGACCGGCTGGCCCACCTCATCCTCCCGGCGAGCGCGCTGGCCATCGGCTGGGTCGGTTACATCGCGCGGCTGGTGCGTGCGTCGTTGCTCGAGATCCTGTCGGAACAGCACATCCGCATGATGCGCGCCTATGGCGTTCCCGAGAGACGGATTGTGGGACGCTATGCCCTGAAGCTCGCCGTCGTACCCATCATCGTGGTGGTCGGGCTTGGCATGGGCGATCTCATCGGCAGCGCGGTATTCGTGGAGATTATCTTCGCCAGGCCCGGCATCGGGTCGCTCATCTACAATTCGATCATGACGCGCAACTATCCAGTCGCCCAGGCAGGACTTCTGCTGATCGTTCTGGTTTATGTCAGCGCCAACCTCGTGGTTGATATTCTCAACAGCCTTATCGATCCTCGAATCGCACGCAGCCTGGACCTCAGAGGCAGCCGGTGACCGCCCGCATGCGCCGCATCCTGGCCGAGATCTGGCGTGCCAAGACAGGGCGAATGGGGCTGGTTCTGGTCATCCTTGTCCTGGCCTTGGCAATTATCGGACCGCTGGTCGCTGTCGACCCCAACAAAATAAATGTGGCCGACAGGTTTCTTGGACCGTCGGCAACGCATCTTCTCGGAACCGACAATCTCGGCCGCGACCTGTTTTCGCGAACTGCACAAGGTACTCGGTCCGCGCTAATCATATCCCTCGCGGTCGTCGGCGCCTCCTTGTTCCTCGGATCGATCCTGGGAGTGGCGGCCGGACTTGTTGGGGGAATCGGTGAACGCCTCATCCTCGTCATGTTCGACATCGTGAGCGCCTACCCGCCCGTCATCCTTGCATTGGCGATCGTGGCCCTTTACGGCACGGGATACTGGAACCTACTGTTCGTCGTCACCATCCTCTTCATACCGCAATTTGGACGGGTGGCGAGGGCCCAGACACAGGCCATTCGCAGCCAGACATTCATCGATGCGGAACGGCTTTTGGCGCTGCCGCTGCATCGGTTGATCCTCCGCCACTTTATCCCCAACATCATCGGACCGCTCATCATCCTCGCCAGCATGAACATTCCCGTGGTCATTACCGTGGAAGCGGGGCTTTCGTTCCTGGGCCTCGGGATGCAGCCGCCGGCCGCGAGCCTCGGCACCCTCATCAAGGATGGTTACATCTATCTCAACCAGTCATGGTGGCCCACCATCGGCTCGGCCGTGACCCTCTCGCTGGCAACACTTGGATCGACGCTTTTCGGCGAAGCGCTTCGCGATGCCGCCGATCCCAAACTCGCGGGACGCATGCGGGCGTGACCATGGTGATAAGCGGGGAACGTATCGCGGTCGAGAATCTAAGTGTGAGTTTTGCGACGGCGGGTGGCGCCGTTCATGCGGTTCGCGATATTACGATCGGAACGGACGCGGGGCGCATCGTCGGCATCGTTGGGGAATCGGGCAGCGGAAAATCGACAGTCGGACTAGCGCTGCTAGGGCTCCTTGCCGACAACGCCAAAGTCAACTCAGGCACGCTGGCCCTGGGGTCTGAACGCTTCAACCTGACCCGCAAGGATGCCACGGCAAAACTTCGTGGCGCAAAACTGGCCATGATTTTTCAGGACCCGCTGTCATCGTTGAATCCGGTTTTCACCATTCGATCGCATTTATACGAGGTATTGAGGACAAGAAGACGCGACGGTGATCGGGGCGGCGCGGCGGAAGACGCCCTGAATTCAGTCGGCATCGACCGGCCGCGACAACGCCTCGACCAATATCCGCACGAACTCAGCGGTGGCATGCGCCAGCGCGTGGCTATCGCCATGGCGCTCCTGGCGCGCCCGCAACTGTTGATCGCCGACGAGCCGACGACCGCCCTCGATGTGACGGTCGAAGCCCAGGTGATGAAGGAAATTCATAAGCTGCGCGACACCATCGGATGCACCATTTTTTTTATTACCCATAGTCTCGGTCTTGTCGCCCAATATTGCGACGATATCGCAGTGCTGTATTCGGGTGAGATGGTGGAACAAGGTAAAGTCGCCGATGTCACGGCCGCACCGGGTCATCCATACACGGCAGCGTTGTTGGCTTGCGAAGTCACGATCGACCAGAAGCGAAATCCACACGCCATCGACAGCCGGTTCCGCGTGGTGCATGGCGCACTCCCGGATCCGCGTGTGAAAATACCCGGATGTATTTTTCAAGATCGCTGCGAATTTGCGTTTGAGCCATGCCCGGTCATTGCACCGCCCCCGTATCCGGCCCAGGGCAACCGCGATCACGTCGCCCGTTGCCATCTCCTGTCTCCGCAATGAAAGCAGCGGTCGAGATTTCGGGAGCAACCGTAGATTTCGGCAAGCTCAAGGCCGTCGACAACGTCACGCTGGGGATCCGCTCCGGCACCTGCTTCGGATTGGTGGGCGAGAGCGGGTCCGGCAAAACCACGCTCATGCGCGCCATCCTGGGTCTGCAACCCCTGGCGGCAGGTCGCATCGTGATTGAGGGCATCAACGCCGGCGCTGGCAGGCGGGAGCGCGCCCGCATTGTCCAGGCGATCTTCCAGGATCCTGGATCGTCGCTTTCACCGCGCCGGACGGTCGGTCAGTTGATCGCGGAAGTGGGCGAACTCCTCGGCGAGCCCGCCGGCAGTTTGCGCGCGCGCATGGAAACCATGCTGCGCCGGATGAACCTCGCCGCACAAGTGGCCGACAAGTATCCCTACCAGCTCAGTGGCGGCCAGGCGCGGCGCGTGGCATTGCTTCGCGCACTTTTGGTAAACCCTCGTGTGCTGATTGCCGACGAACCGACAGCGGGTCTGGATGTTTCAGTGCAGGGCGACCTTCTCAATCTCCTGCAGGACCTTCGCCGCGAACAGGGTTTGACCCTCGTGGTGGTCAGTCACAACCTGGCCGTCGTCCGCCTCATCGCCGACGACGCGGCGGTCATGTACCGTGGCCGGCTTGTCGAGCAAGGCTCGGCCGATCAAATCTTCGATGCGCCCGAACAGGAATATACGCGCACGCTGCTGCAATCCTGGCCCAGGCTTCCGGGGGCAAAGCAAACTATCGGCGAGTCGAGGATCGTTCGATGAGATGTCCCGGCACCACGCGCAAAGTACCGCCGGCGGAGTTATCCGACGCGATCATTGACTGCAGGACCGCCATCGCCTCTCGCACCATGGCCTGGCTGTCCTGGACCACCGTGGTCAGGTCGTAGGAGCGCCACGATGCCTCCGGCACATTGTCAAAACCTGCAACGAGCACATCCTGCGGAACGCGGTACAAGGTCGATTTTCGCAGCGCGTCGAGCGCGCCGAGCGCCATGAGGTCGTTGGCGCAGAAAATGGCTTGGGGCACGGCGCGTTTTTCAATCATCGACCGCAATGCCGCGAGCCCGCCGTCATACTGAAAATCGCCAGTGACAATTGCAACATCGCCAAACCCGTGCGCGTGGAGGCGGTTTTGGAAGCCGCGCAGGCGCTCATCGCTGGCATGGCTGCCTTTCGACCCGGCGATGAAACCAAAGGTTCTGGCACCTCGCTTGACAAACAGATCGGCGACCGCCGCCGCGCCCCCGGCGCTGTCGGAGCAGACCGATGCCACCCACTGGTTCTTGACAACTGTATTGAAGGAGATGGCGGGAATGCGGAGCATCGCGAACGCCTGCGCCGCTTCAATCGAAAGCACCGGCAGCGCGCTGACAATTGCATCGACCCGGTAGCTGGCAAGCCGCGGCACGATGCCATCGAGGGAATGATCGCTTTCCACATGGACCAGCAGAACCTGATAGCCCGCACTCTGCAGCGCCTTGGTGAATTCTTCCAGCGCCGAGGCATAAAACGGATTGCTGGTGCCGCTGATCACCACCGCCACGAGTTGCGAGCGGTGTTTGAGCAGGATGCTGGGTATGAAACTTGGACTGTAGCCGAGAGACTTGGCAGCCTGAAAAACCTTTCGGCTGGTTTCCTCCGACACGCTCTTGCCTTCCGAGAACGCGCGCGAGACCGCCGATTGGGATACCCCCGCCAGGCGGGCGACATCTGTCGAAGAGGGATACCTGCGCTTTTGTTTCATCCGGCCTAGATGGTTTTCAGCATCCCGCCATCGATGAAATAGGTCGAGCCCACCGAATAGCTGGCCCGGGCCGAACAGAGAAACACAAAGAAGTCCGCCACTTCCTCTGGCGTGGCGAAGCGGCCGATAGGGGCGTTTTCCTTCGCCAGCCCATCGATATAGCCCTGCCAGTCGCCGCCGCTGTCCGCCGTCAGTTGCTTTGCCGTCTTTATCCAGTCCGGTGTGAGCACAAATCCGGGATTGACCGCATTCACCCTGATATTGTCCTTGATGAATTCGCTCGCCATGGTCTTTGAAAGCATCACCAGCGCCGCCTTGGTGACATTGTAGATGGGCTCGTACCACAGCGGCTGCGCGGCGCAGATTGACGCGTTGTTGAGAATGACGCCGCCGCCCCGGCGCCGCATAGAAGGCACCAGGCCCCGCGCCAGGCGAACCGCCGCCATGACATGGATGTCCCAGTAGTATTGCCACTTGTCGTCGGGGGCCTCCATGATGGTTTCATTGCTGCCGGTGCCGGCATTGTTGACCAGGATATCGGCACCGCCGAATTCCTTTTCGACAGCGGCAACAAGGGCGGAAACGCCATCGGACGTTGCGACATCGCACGCGACTGCAATGCTACGTCCGCCGATTTCCGCCTGGGCCGCAGCCAGCCTTTGGGCGTTACGGGCTGCGATGACCACATGGGCCCCTTCCGCCGCGAAGCTTTTGGCCACGGCAAGGCCGATGCCAACACTGCCGCCGCTGATCACCGCCACTTTGCCGCGCAGGCCCAGATCCATTTAGACATTCTCCCGGTTTACTTGACGATCGGAATCTTTGATCGGTCTATCGTGATGGCCACGGCGGCGATAAGCACCGCACCGAACACGATATTCTGCGCGAAGATATTGACACCCAAGAAGGTCATGCCGATCCTCACAACAGAGATGATCAGGGCGCCGACCAGCGTGCGCCAGATGCTGCCCACGCCACCCGTGATCGCCGTACCGCCGACGACCACCGCGGCGATCGACGGCAGCAGCATTTCAGCGGCCAATGTGGGTGATCCGCTGGCCAAACGTCCGGCGAGTATAACCCCTGCCAAAGCGGCAAAAGCCGCCGACAGTACATAAGCGAACACTTTCTGGCGATCGACTTTCACACCCGACGCGTAGGCCGCAGGCTCGCCCGCGCCAATCGCCGCGCTATAGCGGCCGAAGCGCGTATGCGCCTGCAGCATGTGGGCCACCGCCAGCACGATCAGACCGATCACGATGACGTTCGGAATACCCAGCGCATTTCCGGTGATCCAGGTCTGATAACCCCGTTCGGCATCTTCGAGCGTGATCGAGCGCTCCCTTGAGGTGACCAGTGCCGTGCTGAAGAGCACGCCGCCCATGGCAAGGGTGGCGATGAAGGACGGAATTTTGAGCTTCACATGCGCAAGCCCCGACAGCAGACCGGCAAGTGCACCGATAGCGACCGCCAGCACGAACGATCCATAGCCGAAACGGGAAATGGTCAGTGCCACGACAACGCTCGCCAGCGACGCCATGGATTGGAGCGACAGGTCGATGCCGCCCAGCATGATGACGAAGGTAACGCCGGTCGCCAAGATGAACAGCACCGCCGTATCGCTAGCAAGTTGAAGGAGGGTTTCGGGCTGGAGGAAAACCGGCTGCAACGAACCGACGAGCGCCACAAGAATGACCAGTGTTGCGAGTGGCAGCCACTGCCGCAAGCCGTTGGAACCCATGCGCTTGACCATTTCGCGCATCGCTTCAGACCATGTGCCCGATGAGATCGACCTGGCGCGGTTTGTGGCCAGGCTTCGCTTCCGTCCGGTATGTGATCTCGCCGTCGCGCATCACAAGCACGGTGTGGCTGAGGCCGATGGTTTCCTCCAGCGTGTCGGAAGTTAGAATGACTGAGACTCCTTCGGCGGTAACGGCGCGCACCAGTTCATACACTTCCTCTTTTGCGCCGACGTCGAGTCCGCGCGTCGGGTGATCGAGGATCAGGATGCGGGCCTTGGCGTTCAGCCATTTTGCCAGAACGACCTTTTGCTGGTTGCCGCCCGAAAGATTGAGGCATAGCGTATTGATGCTGGGAGTGCGGACATTGAGCCTCTCCACCCAGGTTTTCGCCAGCCGGCGCTCCTCACTCGAATCAATAAGTCCATAGCGTGTGAGGTTGGCCAGATGGGCCAGCGTGATGTTGGCTGCGACGGGCAGGAACAACACGAGACCTTCGACCCGCCGATCGCGCGGAATATAACCGATGCCGGCATCGACGGCCTCCGCCGGATTGGTAAATCTTGCCTCCCTGCCACCGATAAGAAGTCGCCCGCCATCTTGCGGCGCGAAACCAGAAAGCGTGCGCGTCAATTCCTCGCGCCCCGATCCGATGACACCCGAAATGCCCAGGATTTCTCCGGCGTGGAGTTTGAAACTGACATCGCGATAGGCATGGCCAAGCGACAGCCCATCGGCTTCAAGCACAACGGTTTCAGTGAAATCCTTTTGCAGCGGTTCGCGATAATATTCGGCTTGCAGACTTCTGCCCACCATCAGGTGATGGAGCTTGGTGACGTCGGCGTCCCCAGCCATCAGATCGGCGACGACTGCGCCATCCTTCATCACGTAAATCCGATCCGAAAGTTCGAGAACCTCATCGAGGCGGTGCGACACAAATATAAACGACGCCCGCGACTTGAGCGCCCGCACTCGAGAGAAAAGGATTTCGATCTCGGCTTTTTCGAGAACCGAGGTCGGCTCGTCCAGCAGGATGACCAGATGACCGGGGGCTTTTTCCTCGAGCGTCAGTGCCTTTGCGAGTTCGACCATCTGCCGCGCGGCAAAATCGAGAGCGTCGGCGCGCATCCGGGGGTCGACATCGACTTCGACTTTCACGAGTTGGCGCTGGGCCGCGGCGTAGAGTTTTTTCCAGTCGACGATGCCAAAACGGGTGAATTGCGCTTCATTGCCCAGATAGATGTTTTCGCCAACCGTCATGTTGGTGAGAAGCGACTGCTCCTGGAACACCATGCCGATACCCTTGCTGTTGGCATCGGCGGCATTGGCTAATTTTGTGGCTTTTCCAGCAATCCGGATTTCGCCCGAGTCCGGCTGATACACCCCGCTGAGTATTTTCATCAGCGTCGACTTGCCGGCCCCGTTTTCGCCGATGAGGCCGATAACTTCGCCCTGGCCGATCTCGATAGACACGCCTTTCAGCGCGTGTACACCAGGAAACCGCTTGTCGACCTTGACCAGAGATAGTGCTGGAGCTGCCACAGTCATTTGACGATCCGCATCAGCTTGCGGTCGATCGACAGCGCCACGGCGGCTATGATCATCAATCCCTGGACGCCGATCTGGACGCTGGGTGGAACGCCCATCAGAACCATGCCGTTCGACAACACCACGACGATCATGACTCCGACCAGAGTCTGCAGCACGCTGCCCTGCCCGCCCGACAACGCGGTTCCTCCTACGACAACTGCGGTGACGGTGGTGAACAGCCGTCCGTTGCCTATCTGGGCATTGCCCAGTCCAAGTTGTGCTGCCGCCAGAATCCCGCCGATGGCATAAAACACACCGGCGATGGTGAAGGCCGCAATCCTCACCCGTGCCACCGGAATGCCTGACAATGCCGCCAGTTCTTCACCGCCTCCCAGAGCGTAGATGTATCGGCCAAAGCGTGTGTAATTCTGGATTATCAAAGCGACCGCGAGACAGATCAAAGCCAGCCAAACACCGCGCGGGAATCCAAGAAAGCGTTCGATGGCAAGACCTCGAATCATGGGGTCGTTGATTCGTGTCGCCATACCGCCGAGCAGCGCATTGGCCGCCCCGACCCCGATGAACCAGGTGCCAAGCGTTGCCATGAAGGATGGCACCTTGAGACGGACATGGATGAGGCCGTTGATGAAGCCGACGCCCGCGCCCACGACCAGCACCGCAAGTACCGCCAGGATACCGAAATCGTTGTCGTTAGCGCCATTGAGAACGAGCATCGACAAGATAACGGCGCCAAGCGTCAGTATGCCCTCGACCGACAGATCGATCGATCCCATCAGAATGATGAAAGTGGCGCCGATACCGAGGACGAGCGGGATCATCGCCGTCTGGCTCATCCGCACCAGATTGCCAAAGGTGAGAAAATTTGGGTTGATAAACGTAATGATGGCGCAGAGCAGAACCAGCACGATGACCGGCGCCCACGATGCAATCCGCCAGCGTTTGGCGCGCGGCGATGGCAGGACGGAAGGTGACTCTGTTATGGGCGCGGCCAATCTTCTTCCCCTGCGGCACAATCTAGCCTGTTAGGACAGCGGCATCTTTATGCCGGAACGGGACGTTCCCAACATTAGCTGGCGCGAAGCCAACCTCTCCACGCAAGTTTGCATGGAGAGGATGGCACTGAATGCGCTCTAGTTGTACTGGATCTGGCCGCTCGCACGGCCCCAGATGTCATTGAAATCGAGCACCGGCTCGGCTTTGACGTTGGAGTCGTAGTAAGCTTGGGCGTTGTCGGAGGTGATGGTGACGCCCGTTCCGTAGAACTCGCGGTGTTCCTTCGGCTCCTTGGCCGGATCGAACTTGCCGGTCTTGGCGGCATATCCGATAGCAAGACCCATGCCGCCCTGCCAGAATGGATCCCAGGCAACCGTGCCCGCCATCTCGCCCTTGAGGATGGCTTCGACGGCGAGCTGGATGCCGTCGATGCCGGTGACCGGAACTTTGCCGGCGCGGCCGTCGGCGCGCAGCGCCTCGATCGCGGCAAGACCCATACCGTCATTGGCCGCCCAGACGCCGCCGATCTTGTCGCCAAACTGCGTGAGCCAGGCATTGGTCTTTTCCAGCGCCTCGGTTTCCGACCAGTTGGCCACCTGCATGTCGAGAAGCTCGACGCCGGGATTTTCCTTGAGCGCCATCATCAGTCCGGCCTTGCGTTCGATGGCCGGGACGTTTGATTCAATACCGCCCAGCGCCACGATGCCGCCCTTGCCGCCCATCGCCTTGATGAGGGCTTCGGCCATGGCCTTGCCATAAGGCACGCCGCTAAACGAAATATGCGCCACATAGTTGGGGTCGTGATCCCAGGGATGGAGATCGTTCGGCTTGTTCCACTGTGTTACGACATAGGCGCCGGCGGCCTTGCAGGCTTCGACGATGGGGCGCGCGTCCGGGCTGTCGTTGGGATCGACATTGATAACGCAATTGCCGCCGGTCTTGGCCAGGATCGCCTTGATATCGGCGATGCCCTTTTCACTGTTGCCCTCGGTCACCAGGGTTACATATTCCGCTCCAACCGATTTGGCGAAGGCGGCACCACCCTTGTTCCAGGTGGCGTGATACGGATTGGACAGCGACCGGATTGAATTGACCACGGTCGGATTGTCGGCGGCTTGTCCCCGCCGTGAAATGATCGCGGGAAATGCGCCCGCGAAGCCAACTGCCGCGGCGCCTTTGAGAAATCCGCGGCGTGGAATTTTGACGATGTTCTTGACCATGTAGAACGCTCCTCCCGAGCAAAGCATCGTGGCCCACGACACCGATTTTTGTTACTTTGTTGCGCCGACCGGCAATGGCTTCCCAGATTGTTCTTGGTCGTATTGGAGGAAAGCGCGATTGACGATCCGTTGTGGCCGTGCATAGCTATGCACGCTTCACAATTGCTGTCAATCTGGTTCGAGGCCACGCATGAAACTGAAAGACAAGGTTGCCCTAATCACCGGCGGTGCACGGGGCATCGGCCGCGCCATCGCGGAACGCTATGTGAAGGAAGGCGCGCGCGTCGTCATCGCCGATCTCCTGATCAAGGAAGCAAGGGAAACGGCATTGGCGATCGGGGCTGGATCAATCGCCGTCGCGGTCGATGTCAGCGACCGCCGCTCGATCGAGGACATGGCAAGCCTCGTGGCCAAAGAGGTGGGATCACCCGACATTCTGGTCAATGGCGCCGCCATCTTCTCGATGGCGCCATTGGCTGAAATAGACGAGAAGCATTTCGATCGGCAGTTCGACATCAATGTGCGGGGACTGGTGTTCACCACGCAGGCGATCGCGGCTTTGATGATCGCGGCCGGCAAAGGCGGGAAGATCATCAATTTCTCCAGCCAGGCGGGACGCCGTGGAGAAGCCCGCGTTGCGATATACTGCGCCACCAAGGCGGCGGTCATCAGCCTGACGCAGAGCATGGCCCTGGAACTCATCGCTCACCGGATCAACGTCAACGCCATCGCTCCTGGCGTGATCGACACGCCCATGTGGGACGCCGTCTATGCCCTGTTTGCAAAATACTAAAACCGTCCTATCGGAGAGAAAAAACGCCTGGTGGGAGAGGCCGTGCCCTATGGCCGCATGGGAACGCCCGAAGACATCACCGGTGCCGCGGTTTTTCTCGCCAGTTCCGACAGCGACTACATCCTGGCCCAGACCCTCAACGTCGACGGCGGCAACTGGATGAGCTGACCTTTCCGGCGCGGCTGCCGGCGCAATACATTCACAACGCGATTGCCTCGCTTCAAACTTAACGCCACTATGGACTGTGAACGTGGCTCGGATAACCGCCACGCAGGGGGAGCGAACATCATGAACTTCAGATCGATCTCGACGGCGTTTTTAGCGGCCACGCTGGTTTTCGGAGCGGGCGTTTCCACAGCCCGCGCCGAGAAACTGGTGATTTCGAACTGGGATGGCTACATGCCAAAGGACATTGCCGAAAAGTTCAAGGCCGAAACCGGCATCGATCTCGAAATAGCCGTCCATGCCACCAACGAAGAAATCATGGGCAAGGTGACAGCATCCGGCGGTCAGGGGTTCGACGTCCTTTTCGTTTCATCGCCATTCGCCGAGGCGCTCAACAAGCTGGGCCTCCTGGCGCCGATCGATGCCACCAAGTTACCCAATCTCTCGAACCTCTATATCGAGGCGACGCAGTTAAAGCACGATCCCGGCAACACCTTCTCGGTCCCTTACGCCTGGGGCACGACCGGGCTCTGTTATCGCTCCGACATGGTGACGACTGAGCCATCAAGCTGGAACGACCTGCTGAACCCGTCCGAGGGCATCAAAGGCAAGACGACAATGCTCTCCACCGATCGCTGGCTGATGGCTGCGGGCTTTCTGGCCAATGGCATGTCGGTCAACACCACCGACCAGGCGAGCCTTGACAAGGTGCGAGACCAGCTTGTCGCGACGAAGAAGACCCTCCTCGCCTATGACGATACCACGTTCTACTCGAAGCTCGTGTCTGGCGAAGCGGCAATGGTCCAGGCGTGGGACGGTTGGTGCAACTACGGTATCGCGGAGAATGACAAGATCAAATACATTGTCCCCAAAGAAGGTTCCGATCTCTGGGTTGATACAATGGTCATCACCAAGGCCGCGCAGAACCCGGATGGCGCGGCAAAGTTCATCGATTTTCTGCTGAAAGCCGAAAATGGCAAATGGGTGGTCGAGAACATCATGTACAAGACGCCAAACCGGGCCGGCATGGAATCTGTCGATAAAGCCATGCTGGAAAAATATTCCAACATGGCGATGAAGCCCGCCGACCTGCTCAAGTTCGAGCAGCTCCGCGATCTGGGCGAAGGCATGAAACCCTTCTCCAAAACGGTCTCGGAAATCATGGCGGCGAAGTAGACAATTCGCAGGTTCCAGGCGAAATGAAGACCTGAAGTTGCGGGCGCCGCTGTGAACCGACGTGTCACATCGTGGCTTCTGATGGCTCCCGGCCTTCTGTGGCTGACGGCGCTGATGATCGTTCCCTGCCTTCTGGTTTTCGTACTCGCTTTTTTTGAGCGCGGTATCTATGGGGGGATCGACTGGAGCGCGGCGACATCTGCAAATTTCGTGCGCGCCGCCGACGTGCTGTACCTGTCGATCTTCGTGGACAGTGGCCGGATCGCTCTCATCGCCACGATCATTGCGCTCGCCATCGGATATCCGGCGGCCTTCGCCATCAGCCGAGCCCCCGAAAACTGGCGAACACCATTGCTGTTCCTCGCTATCCTGCCATTCTGGACCAACTATCTTATTCGTACCTATGCCTGGATCGTGCTGCTCAATCCGGTGGGTCTCATAAACACCTCACTGACCGGCCTCGGAGTGATTTCGCAGCCGCTCCCGCTTCTTTACAACGAGTTCGCTGTGATCCTAGGTCTTGTCTACAGCTACACGCCGTTCGTCGTGCTCGCGGTCTATTCGTCGCTCCAGCGCCTCGACCCGACTTTTGCGGAAGCGTCCCGCGATCTGGGTGCTGGCGCGATGACCACATTCCTGCGGATAACCCTGCCGCTGACCGCCGCCGGTGTCGCTGCGGGGGCGGTATTCGTTTTTGTCCTGTCCATCGGGAACTTCCTCACACCCGATCTGCTCGGCGGAGGCAAACTTCAGATGATCGGCAATCTGATTTACGATCAGTTCCTCACCGCGCGCGATTGGCCTTTCGGCGCGACGCTCTCCGCCCTGCTGATCGCCGTGATGATGGCCGTGCTGACGATGCAGGCATTGGTCACGGCACGGCTGCGCGGCGAACATGTCTAGGCTGCTGACGGCGCATCTCAGCGCCACTTACGTCTTCCTCTATCTTCCCATCGCCGTTTTGATGGTGCTCTCCTTCAACAAGGCGGGATTACCCACCGTCTGGAGCGGATTTTCGTTGGAGTGGTATGCCAAGCTCGCGGCAAACCAGAAAATCCTCATCGCCGCTTACAATTCGGTGGTGGTTGCGTCGGCCTCGACCGCGATTGCCACGGCGCTTGGCACCATGCTGGCAATCGGCGTCGAGCGCGCCATGCCTTCACCGCAACGCGATGCACTGCTCTTCGTGCCCATGATCATCCCCGACATCGTTCTGGCCATCGCACTTCTGTCTTTCTTTACGTTGATCCATTTTTCCCTGGGATTGCGCTCCATCGTGCTGGCGCATGTGGTGTTCAACATCGCATTCGTGTGCGCCGTGGTGCGCGCACGCCTCAAGAGTTTCGACTGGTCGCTGGTCGAGGTCTCGCGCGACCTGGGAGCCGGCCCTTTGACGACATTCTGGAAAGTGACCTTCCCACTTATTCTGCCGGCCGTCGTCGCAGCGGCGCTGCTGGCCTTCACCCTGTCCATCGATGAATTTATCATCGCCTATTTCACCGCAGGCGCCGGTCAGTCCTCGACCACCCTGCCGATGCAGATTTATGCCATGATCCGCTTCGGCGTGACCCCGGAGATCAACGCCATGGCGTCAATCGTGATGCTGGTGAGCTTCGTTCTCGTTCTCACCGCCCAACGGCTCAATCGCGGCAGGCTGCCCGGAACATGAGAATTTTTAAATTTCACAAAGGAGATCAAGCATGGCGGTGAAACCTCGCGGGGGAAAACCGGCTGTCAAACCTTCGCAAAAACCTTCGCGCAAAAAAGTGATCGCTTTGTTTCCGGAAGCCGCCTTCGGACCAGCTCTCAATTCCGTCGGCATCGGTCAGGCCCTGAAAAAACTCGGTTACAAGGTTGTTTTTCTTTCCGATCCGGGCTTTCTGGATGTTTACAAGGGTTACGGTTTCGAGGCCCATCCGGTCAATCTCTCGGAGCCATTGCCGCCGGAACAGATGGCAAAATTCTGGGTCGATTTCATCGATGGCCACATCCCAAACTTCCGCAAATCGCCTTACGATCAGATCGACAACTACGTAAAGGACTGTTGGGGCATGATCGTTGAAACGGCCAAATGGGCTGAGAAGGATCTGCCTGGCGTTCTCGACAAGGTGAAACCGGATGTGATCTGCGTCGACAATGTCATCCTGTTTTCCGCGATCAAACGCTATGCGAAAAAGAACAAAAAACCCTGGGTCCGCATTATCTCGTGCTCCGAAAACGAAATTGAGGACCCCGACATTCCGCCCCACCTGTCGGGATGCGGTGAGACGGACAGAAAAGGATTTGCGCGCTATCGCAAGCGCTTCAAGGAAGTCATCGCGCCGATCCATGACAGCTTCAATGCATTCCTCAAGTCGGTGGGCGAGAAGAAATATCCGCGTGGCCAGTTCTTCGAGGCAAGTCCACACATGAACATTCTGCTCTACCCTTCGGCGGTGAAGTTCAAGCGGAGACACCGGCTGCCAGCCCGTCAATTTCAGTATCTCGAAGGTTGCGTCCGTCGCGAGGAGTCGTACATAATTCCCCAATTCAAGGTGAACGGCAACACGCCCCTGCTCTATGTCAGCTATGGATCGCTCGGAGCGGGCGATACGGAATTGCTGAAGCGGGTGATCGCGGTGATCGGCCGGATGCCAGTGCGGGCGCTGGTAAATGTTGGCGATTACGAGAACCAGTACACCGACATACCGCCGAACGTGATCATCGGCAGATGGTTTCCGCAACCCTCGGTGATCAAGCAGGTTGACGGCGTAATCCACCACGGCGGCAACAACTCTTTCACCGAATGCCTTTATTTCGGCAAGCCCGCCATCATCATGCCTTACGTCTGGGACGGCCATGACAATGCCACCCGCGTCGATGAAACGGGCCACGGCTTCAAACTTGATCGCTACAATTGGACCGACGCGGAACTGCAGGCGAAGATCATGGCGATGTTGACC